>NZ_LDTE01000160.1 GCF_001476905.1 Sphingomonas sanguinis
TCGTTACTGTACCTAGGGCAGCGTACACTTTAACGCGTAAGATCGTCGGCAGCTGCAGGTGGGGATAAGAGACAGGGGATACCTTCGCCAATGATACTTTGGGTATCCTGTCGAGCTTCATCTACACGCGGCGTGATACCGATACCAACCGGGTGTTCGTATCGGGTTGGCCGGGCGGCAATTTCGCCCCCTGCCAGCTGACGGGCAGCACCGCGGCCGTCTGCGCACCGACCGACAGCGCTACTGCCGATCCCAGCCAGCGTCGCACGCTGACCGGCTGGTTCCCGCAGCAATATGGTGCCGAGCAGCAGCGGACCCAGGACGAGCGCGTGGACGGCCGCATCGCCCTGCAATGGCATCCGTCCAACGACCTTATGGTTACGCTGGACAACAACTTCGCGCGCCAGACCATTTCGACCGACATCTATGGATTCGGCGTGTGGTTCAGCCAGCCCAGCCTGCGCAACGTGACGCAGGACGCCAACGGCACGGCGGTCAGTTTTACCCAGGCGGGGTCGCCGACCGACTTCACGGCTGCGATGAACAAGCAGATCCTTCAGACCAACCAGACCGGTCTGAACGTGAAGTGGGACGTCAATGAAAAGCTGACCGTCGAAGCCGACGGCGCCTATGCCAAGAGCTGGCTGAACCCCGGCAACACGATCGGCAGCAGCAATGGCGATATCGGTTATGGCGGGGCGCTGGGCACCAATCTGGGCTTCAACATCACCGCCGATAGCAACAAGGCGTTCCCGACGATCAGCAATTTCGGCCCCGCCGGCAATGCCGGGCGCTGGGCCGATCCGACGGTCATCGGCTCGCACGTAACGGTCCTCCAGACCCAGAAGAACACCGACGAACTGAAGCAATTCCGCGGCGTCGTGACGTGGAAGGCGGCCGACGACATCACGCTGAAGGCGGGTGGTCAGTATACGGACGACACGTTCAACCTGCTCAACCGCAGCACCTTCACCAACAATTTCTGGCAGGCCTATGCCGGTTATGGCGGGCCGTCGGGCCAGGGTTCGGGTGTCTCGCCGCTGCCGTCGAGTCTCTATCAGGGCACGATCAGCCTCAACAATTTCATCCCCGGTTTCGCGGGCAGCCTGCCGCCTTCGCTGCTGATCTACAGCCCGCAGGCTTATCAGAATTACCTGACCAGCCTGGGCAATCCGCAGGCGCAGAATGTGCCGGGCTTCAACTATAATGGCGGCGTCAACGGCTTTACCGGTCAGTTCGTCGAGGCGGTCGATCCGGGCAGCATACTGTCGGTCAACGAAAAGACCCTGTCGCTGTTCTTCAGCGGGGCGATGGAGGGTCGGATCGGCAATATGCCGCTCCATGCCGCCTTCGGGGTGCGCACCGAGAATACCCGCCTGCTGTCGATCGGTCAGGGGCGTGCCCCGACCCAGATCACCCGCAGCGCCGCCGACCCCACGCTGCTGTCGATCGCCTTCACCGATACGCAGCCGATCGCGAACCGCAGCAGCTATACCTATGTGCTGCCCTCGGTCGATCTGCGCCTGGAGGTGACCGACAATCTGCAGCTGCGTTTCGACGCGTCGCGCACGCTTACCCGTCCCGGCCTCAGCCTGCTCAACCCGGTCGTCGGTATCGGGAATGGCCAGCGCGTCGGCGCCTTGTCGGGCAGCGGCGGCAATCCGAACCTGAAGCCCTATCTCGCCAGCAATTTCGACGTTGCGGCGGAATGGTATTATCAGCGCAACTCGTATCTGGCGGTCGACTTCTTCCTGAAGAATGTCAGCAACTTCATCGTCGGAGGCGTCACCAACCAGACGGTCAACGGGGTGATCGACCCGACGACCGGCAACCCGGCGGTCTTCGCCATCTCGGCTCAGGTCAACGGTCCCGATGCAACGGTGCGCGGTGTCGAAATCGCCTGGCAGCAGGTGTTCGGCGACAGCGGCTTCGGCTTCCAAGCCAATGCGACTTTCGTCGATACGAACAAACCCTATGATCCGAAGATCGTCGGCCAGAGCGGCTTTGCGGTCACGGGCCTGGCCAACTCGGCCAACTTCGTCGGCTTCTATGACAAGAACGGCTTCCAGTTCCGTACTGCGCTCAACTGGCGTGACGAGTATCTGGCGGGCTTTGGCCAGAACCAGAATACCGGTTCTTACGGGGCCGAGCCGACCTTCGTGAACCAGAGCTTCCAGGTCGATCTGACGAGCAGCTATGACGTTACGAAGAACTTCTCGATCTTTGCCGAGGCGCTGAACATCAACAAGAACAAGCAGAGCACGCATGGTCGGTTCAAGAACCAGCTGCTCGATGTGTTTGATTATGGTCGCCGCTTCACCTTGGGCGCGCGTTACCGCTTCTGACGATGCACGGGGATGTTAGGCTTCGGCTTGACATCCCCGCAGCTTATCGGACTGTCTTGCCATCATGGTTCAGCCTGTTCAGCATATCGTGATCGTTGGCGGCGGGACGGCCGGGTGGCTGACGGCGGGCGTCATCGCGGCCCGGCATCAGGGGCGGCGGCCGCATGGCTTTACGGTTACGCTGGTCGAGTCGCCCAACGTGCCGATCATCGGCGTGGGCGAGGGCACCTGGCCGACGCTGCGCGCCACGCTGAAGACGATGGGGGTATCGGAGACGGCGTTTTTCCGCGAATGCGACGCCTCGTTCAAACAAGGTGCGCGGTTCAATCGCTGGACCACCGGCGCGGCGGAGGACGGCTATTACCATCCGTTGATGCTGCCGCAGAGTTTCGGGCAGGTGAACCTAGCGTCGCACTGGCTGGCGGGGGAGGGCGACGCGAGCTTCTGCGACGCGGTGACGCCGCAAGGGCGGATTTGCGACGCTGGACTCGCCCCCAAGACGATCGCCACCCCGGAATATGAGGCGCTGGCCAACTACGCATACCATCTGGACGCGGGCAAGTTCGCTGACTTCCTGCGCCGCCATTGCTGTGAGCAACTGGGGGTGCGGCATGTGCTGGCCGATGTCGAAGAGGTGCTGCTGGCCGAGAGCGGCGACATCCGCGCGGTGCGCACCGCCCAGGCGGGGGAGGTGACGGGCGATCTGTTCGTCGACTGTACCGGCTTTCGTTCTCTGCTGCTGGGTGAGGCGATGGGGGTGCCCTTTCGGCCGCTGAACGACGTGCTGTTCTGCGACACGGCGCTGGCGATCCAGGTGCCTTATGACGATCCCGAGGCACCGATCGCCTCGCACACCATCTCCACCGCGCAGTCGTCGGGCTGGATCTGGGATATCGGGCTGCCGACCCGGCGCGGCGTGGGCCAA
>NZ_LDTE01000161.1 GCF_001476905.1 Sphingomonas sanguinis
GCAGCGGCTGGAACGGCCCGATGCCCGAGCCCGCAGGCGTCACCAGCGTGAAGGTATAGGTCGCCGAGGGGAAGCGGTAGGCGACCACCGTCGCATCGACCGCCCGGTTGTTCGCGGCGGCGCGGGTGGTGACATAGGCATAGGGAATACCGTTCGCCGTGCCGTTCTGAAGCTGACCGGTCGGGGTGCCGGTGCCGAGCTGTGAAAAGCGTTGGGCGATCGCCTGGCCCAGGTCGCTGCCCTGACCGAGCCGCATCTCGGCTTGGCCGCCTTGGCCGACGATGCTCACCGCATCGCTGCCATTGGCGATGGCATAGCCGCTGGGCGCGGTGAATTTCAGCTTCAGGCCGGGGTGGCGGAAGGTTTGGCCGTCGACCACGCCTTCCTTGGGATCGTCACCGTAAGGCAGGCCGTCGAGCATACGCAGGAAGGCCGTGTCCTGCGGTGGCGTCGTTTCCGGGCGGCCGGTCTGTTGGGCAAGCGCGGCGGCGCGGCGCACGCGGTCGGCGCTGTTGGGATGGGTCGAAGCCCAGGTGGGGATGGCGTTGGCATCCTTGCCGGATGTGCGCGC
>NZ_LDTE01000162.1 GCF_001476905.1 Sphingomonas sanguinis
TGTCACGTGTCGAGGCGGGCGAACTGCTCAAGTCCATCCGCGCGTCGAGCGGGCTGGAGGGTGCGGCCCTCGGCGCGCTGGGTGACAAGGAGGCCAATACGCTGATCCTGGACCGGCTACGCGCCGCGCGCCCCGAGGACTTCATCCTGTCGGAGGAGTCGGTCGACGACCGCGCCCGCTGTGCCGCAAGCCGGGTCTGGATCGTCGACCCGCTCGACGGCACCCGCGAATATGCCAGCGGGTCGAGCGAGTGGGCGGTGCATATCGGCCTAGCGATCGACGGCCGTCCGGCCCTGGGCGCGGTGTCGGTGCCCGACCGCGATCAGGTGTTCGCGACCGACGACCTGCCCCCCCAACATCCCCCCTGCCCAGCGGGCCTGCGCGTTGTCGTCAGCCGTAGCCGCGCACCCGATATCGCGGCATGCGTCGGCAATCGGCTGGGGGCCATCATGATCCCGATGGGCTCGGCGGGTGCCAAGGCGATGGCGGTCGTGGAGGGGCGCGCCGATGTCTATCTGCATGACGGCGGTCAATATGAATGGGACAATTGCGCTCCTGCTGCCGTGGCGCTCGCGGCCGGGCTCCACGCCTCGCGGATCGACGGATCGCCGCTTGTCTATAATTGCGAGAACCCGCTATTGCCCGACCTGCTGATCTGCCGTCGGGAGGTCGCCGAGACCGTGTTGGAAGCGATTGCCCGGGGCTGATACAGGTTTCGGAAATGTGACCTTGTAACGTCTCATTCCCTCGTTCATGGGTCGCCGATGACGCTCATTCCCCTTGCCTTCGGACTGGCGGCCATGGTCGCGACGTTGGCGGGCGGGCTGCTGGCGCTGC
>NZ_LDTE01000163.1 GCF_001476905.1 Sphingomonas sanguinis
CGCGCAAGGCGGCCGTGTCGGCGTCCTCGCCCGGATCGATCCCGCCCTGCGGCAGCTGCCACGCCTCCAGCGTCGAATCGATCCGCTGGCCGACAAAGACGCGGCCGTCGCGGTTCATCAGGATGACGCCCGCGCAGGGGCGATAGGGAAGGTCGGCCATCATCATTGTCCCATCCGGCGGATATCCTCCGCCTCGACGATCATGGCCTTCAACGCAAGCAGGAATGCGGTCAGATCGGCCACGCCCGACGGGATCGCCTTGCGCAGCGTCGCAAAGCCATGGATCGTGCCCTTGACCTCGCGGAAGGTCACGGCCACACCAGCGCGGGCGAGCGCGGCGGCATAGGCGCGACCCTGGTCGCGGATCGGGTCGCACTCGGCGGTCATGACGATGGCGGGCGGCATCCCGCCAAGGTCGGCCCGCATCGGCGCGGCGCGGACGTCGCTGAGGTCTGCGGCATAGCAGGCGACGAACCAGTCGAGCAGCGCGCGGGTCAGGAAATGCCCCTCGGCGAAATCGCGCAGCGACGGATGCGCCCGCGCCATGTCGGCGGCGGGGTAGAGCAGGGCTTGCGCGATGACCGGCACGGCGGCGGGCCGGTCGCGCAAGGCCAAGGCGGTGACGATGGCCAGCGTCCCGCCCGCGCTGTCGCCCGCGACGATCAGGCCGGTGGTGTCCGGCAGGTCTGCCAACCAGCGCGCCGCCGCCTCGCAATCGTCCGGCGCGGCGGGCCAGGGATGCTCGGGGGCCAGCCGATAGTCGACGGAGACCACCGGCATATCGAGCGTCCGCGCCATCTCGGCGGCGAGCGGGGCGTGGGTGTCGATATCGCCGATCACGAAGCCGCCGCCATGAAAGAAGAGCACCACCGGCCCTGCGCCGCGATCCTCGCGGGGATCGAACCGCCGCGCCGGGATCGGACCCTCCGGTCCGTCGATCGTGAAGCGGTGGTCGGTGCCCAGTAGCCCGATCGGCGGGTCGGTCAGGTCGCGCGCGGCGCGCATCATCTCACGGGCGGCCTCTGGGCCACGCTGCTCCTGGGGCGGGCCGGGCAGGCGGTTATAATAGCCGAGGAAGCGGGCAACATCGGCGCGCAGCTCGGGCAGCGGGGCGGGAGCCCTCCTATCGCGGGTCATGGCTTCCTACCTAGGGGTGATGATCCATGTCGTCCATCACCCCGCCTATGTCACCGAGGCGCCCGCCCGCTCCACCTATCGCTGGGGCAAGAATGGCGCGATCCGCGACCTGCTTCGCGCGCAGGGCGAGGCGGTAGCCTGGACCGAACCGGCGCTGATCCCGCGTGCGTGGCTGGAGGCGGTGCACGACCCGGACTATGTCGCGGAAGTGCTGGAGGCACGGGTGCCGCCCGAAAAGACGCGGCGGACGGGCTTTCCGATAACCCAACAGGTCGCCTATCGCGCCCAGGCGGTGCCGGGCGGGACATGGACGGCGGCGATGCTGGCGCTC
>NZ_LDTE01000164.1 GCF_001476905.1 Sphingomonas sanguinis
TGTGCGGTCGGGCGGCTGGTGGCCTGTAGGGTGCCGGCTTGCCGCCCACTGTCGTGGAGGCAGGGAGGCGGGGAGGGGGGGGTGGGTGGGCGGGTGATAGGAGACTGGGGGACCAGATCGGGCGGGGGTGGGGGCCGGTGCGCCTTATACTGGTCGTACATCTCGTTGCGGAAGGTCTTGGACGACTTGTCGAGCACCACCGCCATATGGGTCGGCCCGTCGGCGGCGTTGATCTCGTCCACCAGCTTCCACAGCATGGTGGTATAGCCATAGACCGCCCCCACCGGCTCGCCATGCTTGTTCGTCAGCGGCGGCAGGCGGTGATAGGCGCGGAAGATATAGCCGGAGCCGTCGACGAGATAGAGATGGGGCATATGCGCGCGGTTTAGCGGATGCGGCGGAGGGTAAATAGCCCCTGATGTTAGCGGTTTTTGGGGCGTGTGGCGAATGGGCCACGTTGGGGGGTGGACGATCGGTTAGGGGGACGAGGTTCGGTCAGCCGCCGCGTGATGAAAACGACGTGTCTCAGGATGGAAATCCTGTGAAGTGCCCATCCCTTCCGCGCCGCCGCTGGGTCTGGCAAGCAGTGGCTGGTGATGCGGGATGGAAAAAGGGCCGCCGTCGCACATTGACGCTCAAGTGAGTTGCTGTAATATATCAGCATTTCACGGGGGTGAGACTATGAGTTACTGGAAGGGAATCGTCACCGGCGCATCCTTGGTGATCGCTGCGGGGGCGTTGGTCGCTGCCGTGGCGCCGACCAGCAAATTCGGAACGATCGACGTCGAGCGGATCAACGTACGCGAGCCAGACGGCACCCTGAGATTGGTCATCGCAGGCCGCGACCGGTTTCCAGGCGAGTTCCTGAAGGGACAGGAAAAGCCTCGCCCGGATCGACGCCATGCCGCTGGCATGCTGTTTCTGAATGATGAGGGCACGGAGAATGGCGGTCTTATCTGGGCAGGTAAGAAAGATGCCTCCGGCGTCCATGCGGGTGCCAGCCTGACATTCGATCGCTATGAACAAGACCAGACCCTGCAGCTCCTGCAAACCGATTCTGGCAACAGGCACAATGCCGCGCTGATCATCAACGATCAGCCGTCTTCGCAGCCGGAGTATAAGGCGAAAGAACCTGACGGTAAGGCCATGCAAACCGCCACGCGGCTTTTCGTCGGCCGTTCGCAGGACGGGGCCGCGATCATATTGCAGGATGCGAAGGGAACGCCGCGGATCTTCCTGCGGGTCAAAGACGATGGCACCTCGGCGATCGACTTTCTCGACCAGAATGGGAAGGTGGTTCGCTCCCTGACGCCCGACGGCTAGGGCGGATCAGTTCGCCACTGCCACCGGCCCGCGTGGCGGTCCCGCCGCATCGGCCACCGCCGCCGCGACATTCTGGATCAGCAGCTGCCGCTTGCGGATATCCTCGGTCGTGTCGCCGATCATCACCGCGATGGCGAAGCGGCGGCCATCCGGCGCGGTCAGCAGGCCGACATCGTTGAAGCCCGCATTGCGGCGGCCCAGGTCCTGGCCCGTCCCGGTCTTGTGCGCGATCGTCCAGCCCGACGGCACGGCGGCGCGCAGGCGGGCATGGCCGGTGCGCGAGGCCTCCATCGTGTCGATCAGGATGCGGGTCGAGGTTTCGGACAACAGCTCGCCACGCGCCAGCCGGGCGAGCGCATCGGCGATGGCGATCGGCGCGGCGCCATCGGGCGGATCATTGACATAGGCGTTGAGCGCCGCCGTCCGCGCCGCCGGATCGAGCCGGTTGCGCGCCGCCTGGAACGCGCCCGCCGCCGCGAAGGCGGGTTGCCAGGTAAGGCCAGCGGTCTTGGCCTGGAGCAGTCGCTCGCCCGGGCCGAAGCGGATATCGCCCAGCCGCTTGTTCGCGATCATCGCCCGCACCGCCTGCGGCCCGCCGACAAAGGTCAGCAGCCGGTCGTTGGCGGTATTGTCGCTCTGGGTCAGCGCACGGGTCAGCAGTTCGCCGACCGTGGTGTGATAACCATCGCCC
The DNA here is from genome assembly GCF_001476905.1 of Sphingomonas sanguinis. Lineage (GTDB taxonomy): Bacteria > Pseudomonadota > Alphaproteobacteria > Sphingomonadales > Sphingomonadaceae > Sphingomonas > Sphingomonas sanguinis_B. The sequence continues at coordinate 2,015 of NZ_LDTE01000164.1, forward strand.
TTGACCAGCATTGCGATCGGCTGGTGGAACAGGGTCAGGTCCTCGCGCCGCACGACGATCGGCTCGTCCAGGCGCGCCCGGCCCCGGTCTCGCAGATCGAGCAGGGTGATCGCGACCCACAGCTTCGATACCGATTGCTGGGGCAGGCGCTGGCGACCGCCGACCTCGACGGTCCAGCCATCATCGACCGCGCGCACCGCAATGCCCTTCTTGCCCGAGAAATTGGCGGACAGGCGGTTGATCGCGCTGACCAGCTCGGTGGGCGCGGAGGGCGCGCGGCTGGGGCGGGGC
>NZ_LDTE01000165.1 GCF_001476905.1 Sphingomonas sanguinis
CGCGATGCTCAACGGGCTGGTGTTGATCGACCATATCAATGCCTTGCGCGACGGTCGCGAGGGCGATCCGCTCCCCGCCGAGGACGCCGTGCGGCGCGGCGCGCATGACCGCTTACGCCCCGTCCTGTCGACCGCGCTGGTGGCGTCGGTCGGCTTCATACCCATGGCGATCGCGACCGGCTCCGGCGCAGAGGTGCAGCGACCGCTCGCCACCGTCGTCATCGGCGGGATCATAACCTCGACGATCCTGACCCTGGTGCTCCTGCCCAGCCTCTACGCCTGGATCGAACGCTGCCGACCCACAATGTACCGCGAAGAGGAACCGGCCTAAGCGAGAACACCTCCTCGGCCATCGACGAACAGCATCTGGCCCACCACACCGCTGGGCGCGGCACCGCGGTGTAGGAAATGCCTTTCCGGTATTCGCGGCGGGCGTGACGCATCGTGTCCCCATAAGGACGGCCCCTGCGAAGTGAACGTGCCGATCGCGATCGAGGGCATGGTGATTCACCCCGGCGACCTGATGCTCGACCCCAGCCGCGATCATCGGTTTGCCCTCACTGCTGCGTATCGCCTGCGCTTGATCGGATATGGTCGGACAGAAGCGCCTTTCGCGCCCCTATATCCGGACCTCCCCGATTTCTCGTTCTGCGCCGCCATGTTCCGCAATCCCGTTAAGGTTCAATCTATTATCCCGAATGTTTCGGTTCTGCCGAGCGTCGTGGCATGATCAACCGAGCTATTTTGAAGATTTCACTGATTTCATGCCGAACATTCATGATCAATCAACATCCACAAAGGATGATCGAGTAGATGATTGGTTTATTGTTGTGTAAAACGAATCATATTACTCACAAAAAATCACGTAACATCAATGAGATACAATAGATTTACTGTGTTTTAAACCTTGTCTCCCTACCCTTTTCGGAAATTACAGGGATGCAATTATGAAGGCCACCGGCGCAAAATTCACCTCCATCGGCACCCGGATTTTGACGATCCAGCTGGCATCAGGGATCGCCATCGCGGCAATCATTGGCGGCGCCGGCTTTTACGGCATGAACGCGCTGACCGGGGCAATGACGTCGATTTATGACGATCGCCTTGTGCCGGTCCGCCAACTCAAGGCGGTATCGGATGCCTATGCCATCAACATCGTCGATACCACGCACAAGTTACGCGCGGGCAAGCTCGACTGGGCCCAGGCCAGCGCCTCGATCGCAGATGCGAAGCGGATCATCGACCGGGACTGGTCTGCTTATATGCAGACGAGCCTGACCGACGAAGAACGCTCGGTCGTGACGCAAGTCCGCCAGAACATGAACCAGTCGGATCAGACAGTGGCACGGCTGAACGCGATCATCCAGGCACATGACAGTGCCGCGTTGGCCCACTTCGCCGATACGGAAATGTATGCCGGGATCGACCCGACCACGGCACAGATCGGCCGTCTGTCCGATTATCAGCTGAAGGCCGCCGAAACCGCGCGGGCCGACGGGGCTGCACTGTCTCGTACGCTCAACTGGTTGATGCTGGTCGTGGCGCTGGT
>NZ_LDTE01000166.1 GCF_001476905.1 Sphingomonas sanguinis
GCCGAACGGATCGCCGCCGACCATGATGTGAGCGTCAAGGTGCATGGCAGCTTCAATCGTCCGCCCAAGCCCATCGACGACGGCGCGGCGCGGTTGTTCGAGACCGTTCGCGCGGCGGGCGGGGACCTGGGCCTCACCATCGGCTGGCGCGACACGGGCGGGGTGTGCGACGGCAACAATATCGCGGCGGCAGGGGTACCGGTGGTCGACACCATGGGGGTACGCGGCGGCGCGATCCATTCGCCCGACGAGTATATGCTGATCGACAGCCTGGCAGAACGCGCGGGCTTGTCGGCGCTGACCATCCTGCGCATCATCGGTGCCGCATGAGCCGCTTTTGCATCCGCCCCGCCGTCGATAGCGACGTCCGTCACCTGTATGAAATGGCCAAGCTGACCGGTGGCGGCTTCACCAACCTGCCCCCGGACCGCCGCGCCTTGACCGCCAAGCTCGCCCGCAGCCATGAGGCCTTTGCCCGGAAGGCGGACGGCAGCATCCGGGACGAGCTGTTCGTCCTGATGCTGGAGGACCAGGCGACCGGGGACGTGCGCGGCACGTGCCAGATCTTCACCCATGTCGGGCAGAAGCATCCCTTTTACAGCTATCGCATCGGCACGCTGACCCAGCATAGCCGAGAGCTGGACCGGACGTTCCGCGCCGAGATGTTGTCGCTGGCCACCGATCTGGAAGGCGCGAGCGAGGTCGGCGGACTGTTCCTCCATCCCGGTGAGCGTGCCGGGGGGCTGGGCCTGCTGCTGGCGCGAAGCCGCTATCTGTTCATGCGCGCCAATCGCCCGCGCTTCGCCGACCGTGTGCTGGCCGAATTGCGCGGGGTGATCGACGAAGCCGGAGGATCGCCCTTCTGGGACGGCTTGGCAGGGCGCTTCTTCGGCATGAATTTCCAGCAAGCCGACGAGTTCAATGCGATCCACGGTCATCAGTTCATCGCTGACCTGATGCCTAAGCATCCCATCTACACCGCGATGCTGACCGAGACCGCACGCGCCGCCATCGGCCTGCCCCACCCCTCGGGGCGTGCGGCGATGCGAATGCTGGAGAATGAGGGCTTCGCCTTCGAGCATTATATCGACATCTTCGATGGCGGCCCGACCATGACTGCGCGAACCGATCAGGTGCGCACCATCCGCGACTCGCGCGAAAGCACGGTCGTCGCGATCGATGCACAGCCCGGGCGTGAGGCGTTGGTCGCGGCAGGGCGGCTGGCCGATTTCCGCTGCGCCCTTGCCGACATTCGCGACGGCGATGGCGGGATCATCCTGTCCGAAGAAACCGCCCGCACGCTCGACCTGACGGTCGGCGATACCGTCCTCCATATCGATCGGTGAGTGCCATGTTGAGAGAGATCAATTTCGACGGCATCATCGGGCCGAGCCATAATTATGCCGGGCTCAGCCATGGCAATCTCGCCGCCACCCGTAACGCGGGCAAGACCTCACATCCCAAGGCCGCTGCGCTTCAGGGGATCGCCAAGATGCGCGCGAACCTCGACCTGGGGCTAGTGCAGGGCATATTGTTGCCGCATCCGCGACCGGACCACGCCTGGCTGGGGCGACTGGCGACCGACTGTGACAGCGCTTCGCCGGTCCTGAAGGCACAGGCCCTGTCCGCGTCGGCCATGTGGGCCGCCAATGCCGCGACCGTCTCGCCCTCGCCCGATGCGTGCGATGGGCGCTGCCATCTTACGGTGGCCAACCTGCTGACCATGCCGCATCGCAGCCATGAATGGCCCGCGACACTGGCGCAGCTGCGGCTGATCTTCGCCGACCCCGCCTTTATCGTCCATTCGCCCGTGCCCGC
>NZ_LDTE01000167.1 GCF_001476905.1 Sphingomonas sanguinis
ATGTAGATCGCGCCGTACATATCGGCATGTTTCATGCCGATGCGCGCCGTGCCGTATCCGCCCATTGAGTGACCGGCGAGACCACGGGCTTCGCGGCGTGGGATCGTGCGATAGCGCGCGTCGATCGCGGCGATCAGGTCGTGGCTGATGAACCGCTCGAAATCGCCGACGGTCTGCGAAGAGGAATACATCGACCCGTTGTGCATCGTCTTGCTGTCGGGGAAGACCAGGATCATCGGCGGCACCCCGCGCGCAAAGGCACCCTCGACCGAGGCGGGGACATGGATTTCCTTCGTCCACTGGTCCGCGCCGATCGAATAACCGTGGAGCGCGTAGACGACCGGATAGCGGCGCGCCTTGTTCCGGGCGTAGTCGGGCGGCAGGACGACGATGACGTCCCGATCGGCGCTGTTGCCCTCTAGATTGCCTTCGATCGCGGCGGAATGGACCTTGATCCGCTCGACGGTGACGGGCTTGGCACCGGGCACGGTGGCGGGCGACTGGGTGGCCATCTGGGCAGGCGCGGCGGCCAGCGGCGCGAGCGCCAGACCGGCGGCGAGCAGCCAGCGGGATTGCGAGAAGCGAAGGGCCATGCGGGTCATCCTCTGTCCTGGGTATCCGCCGACATCACGTGTCGGTCTTGTCGTGATGCGAGCCCTGCGATGGTGAGCGAGGGGTCAGATATCGTTACCAACAATGCACGGCCACCCTTTGTCAAGCAATGCGACGTCTCCCGTGCCGACAAAACCGAAAACGACAAACCGACGCGGGCTCCGGGAAACTGATAGAGATATGACGGCAACACCGTCA
>NZ_LDTE01000168.1 GCF_001476905.1 Sphingomonas sanguinis
GCAACTGGGCAGGCGCGGCGGCCAGCGGCGCGAGCGCCAGACCGGCGGCGAGCAGCCAGCGGGATTGCGAGAAGCGAAGGGCCATGCGGGTCATCCTCTGTCCTGGGTATCCGCCGACATCACGTGTCGGTCTTGTCGTGATGCGAGCCCTGCGATGGTGAGCGAGGGGTCAGATATCGTTACCAACAATGCACGGCCACCCTTTGTCAAGCAATGCGACGTCTCCCGTGCCGACAAAACCGAAAACGACAAACCGACCTTGCATCCCGCCAACTGATAGCGCTATCGTGCGATCAAAGCTCCAAAGATGGAGCGCATGGGAGAGGTAAGCGATGAAGCGCTTGATGATGACCAGCGTGGTCGTGCTGGGTCTTGGCACGGCGGCCTGTGGTGGCCCCAAGGCGGCCGACAATGCGGTGCAGGACAATAGCGCCGTCGCATCCCACGATCCCAATCCGACCGCTCCCGATGGCCGTCATTACCTGTCGCAGCCGCTGGTGCGCGACATCTTCACCGCCGACCCGTCCGCCCATGTCTGGGGCGACGGGAAGATGTATATCTATCCCAGCCACGACATCCCGACCGAGACGAAGGACGATGATCTCGGCAACCAATATGCGATGCGCGACTATCGCGTGCTGCGCATGGACGAGCCGGGCGGGCCCGTCACCGTCGGCCCGGTCGCGCTGGACGTGAAGGACGTGCCCTGGGCCTCGCAGCAGATGTGGGCGCCCGACGCCGCCTATAAGGACGGCACCTATTATCTCTATTTCCCGGCGCGCGATAAGACCAAGGACAAGAACGGCCTGGGCGCGTTCCGCATCGGCGTCGCGACGTCCAAGAATCCGATGGGCCCCTTCAAGGCCGAACCGCAGGCGATCCCGGGCAGCTATTCGATGGACCCCGCCGTGTTCCAGGACGCGGACGGCAAGGCCTATATGTATTTCGGCGGCATCTGGGGCGGTCAGCTTCAGCGCTGGAAGGACGGCAAGTACGATCCCAACGGCAGCGATACCGACCTGAAGCAGGACGACCAGCCCGCCATTTCGGGTAAGATCGCCCGGCTGAACCCCGACATGAAGACCTTTGCCGAAGCCCCGCGCGACGTCGTGATCCTCGACGAAAAGGGCAAGCCGGTGCTGGGCGGCGACCATGACAAGCGCTTCTTCGAGGCGTCCTGGGTCTTCAAGCGCGACGGCAAATATTATTACACCTATTCGACCGGCGACACGCATTTCCTGAACTATGCGATCGGGACGAGCCCCTATGGCCCCTTCACATATAAGGGACATATCCTGAGCCCGGTGCAGGGCTGGACCACCCATCATTCGATCGTCGAGTGGAAGGGCAAGTGGTGGCTGTTCTACGCCGACACGCAATTGTCGGGAAAGAACCATCTGCGCAACGTCAAGATGACCGAGCTGAAATTCAACCCGGACGGGACGATCCCGACCATCGATCCGTTCGTGAAGTAAGGGCGGCCGATGTTTCTGGGCATCGATATCGGCACCTCCGGCGTCAAAGCCGTGGTGCTGGACGAACATAGCGCAGTGGTGGGGCAGGGGACGGCGGCGCTG
>NZ_LDTE01000169.1 GCF_001476905.1 Sphingomonas sanguinis
TGCGCGCCGTGTCATAGGCGACCGCCTTATCGCCGAAATCCGCCATGCGTTCGCGCGCCGCCGCTTCGCCCGGTGTCCAGTCTTCGGCAAAACCGGTCGACCAGTCGGGCTTGATCGGCAACAGCGCCCAGTCAGCGAGTTTCTCGCTTTTCGGCCAGTGGTCGGGCGCATCCAGCGAAGATGGCGGATCGAGCGGATGGGCAGGCGGCATATGCTCCTGCAGGCCCTTCCAGAACGCCGAGTAGATGCGGAACGGCTTGCCGCTGCCGGTGGTGACCAGTTCGGGCCGTGCGAGGTGGTTGCCGTCGTGCAGGCACAGCCGATCGCCCAGTTTCTCCTCGGCGGCGCGCCACCAGGGTTCATAATGGCGAATGGCGTGGATCGTCGTCGCGCCCGTATCCTCCATGAGCGCGCGCAACGTCTCGACGGCCTTGCCGCGTCGCAGGATGAGGCGGCTGCCCAGCGCCTTCAGGTCCTTGGCCAGCGACGTCAGGCTGTGGTGCAGCCACCAGCGCTGCGCCGCTCCCATCCGCCAGTCGCCGGGGGTGTCGTCGTCCAGGATATAGACCGGAATGACCGGTCCTTGTTCTGCTGCGGCAAGAAGCGCGGGTTGGTCGTGAAGGCGAAGATCCTGGCGAAACCACAGGATCGTGGGGGATGCGGTCATCCAGCCGCTACGCTTCGATGCGCGCCGGGTTCCGATGGGACAGTCTTTCACCCAGAGTTATGATGGCGTCGACATGCCGCTGCGCGATCGCCATCACATCGTCGCCATAGCCGCCGCCCACCGTGCTCGCCAACGGCAACCCCCGCGCCAGGGCGATGTCGGCGATCAGGTTTTCCCGAGCGATCAGTCCCTCTCGCGTCAGAGCCAGTCGCCCCAGCCGATCCTCGACAAAGGGATCGACGCCCGCCTGATAGAGGATGATGTCGGGCCGATGTTCGTCGAGGAACGGCACCAGCGTCGCCTCCAGCTCCGCCAGATACCCATCGTCGTCGACGCCGTCCGCCAGCCCAACGTCCAAGGTCGACCGGGCCTTGCGCGCCGGGAAGTTCTTCTCGGCATGGATCGAATAGGTCACGATGTCATGCCGCCCCGCCGTCAGCGCGGCGGTTCCATCGCCCT
>NZ_LDTE01000017.1 GCF_001476905.1 Sphingomonas sanguinis
GCCTCGACCCGGCCGATCGCCCCCGCCTCCAGCCCGAACAACCCGCCCGCAACCAGCGCCGCCGTCATCAGCGGCGGTGCAAAGGCGATCCAGTGCGCGACGATGCGCAGCGCCATGACCAGCGGCAGCGACAGGCCGTGCACCCGAATCTGGTCGAACCAGCCCGACTCGACATCAGGCGCGATCAGCCGATCGACCGGCAACAACGCAGCCAGCAGCGCCGCGACCCAGATCGCCCCCGCGCCGACACGCATCAGCACCGCCCGGTCGGGCCCGATGGCAAAGGGAAACAACACCACCGCCAGCAGGAAGAAGCCGCAGACCAGCCCCGCTCCGCCCCCGGCATAGCCGCGCCGCACGTCGCGCACGATCAGGGTTAGCGCAGCGCTCATGCGGACACGAACCCGTCGAGCGCCAACATGCGCGCATCGGCCAATGCCAATGGCTGATGCGTGGTCAACAGAACCGCCCCGCCCTCCGCACGATGACGCGCGATTACCCGCTCCAGCATCGCGACGCCTTCGGTATCAAGCCCGTTGCCCGGCTCGTCGAGCAGCCAGAGCGGCGCCTGCGACGCCAGCACGCGCGCCAGCCCCGCGCGGCGGCGCTGCCCGGTCGACAGCAGCCGCACCGGCACCTCGGCGAGCGTTGCCAGCCCCACCGTTTCCAGCGCCGCCGCCGCCCGCGCCGCAGCAACCGCCTGCCCATCCAGCCGCGCCCAGAAGGACAGCGCCTCGCCCAGCCGCAGTTCGGCATCGAGCGCGAGATCCTCGATCAGCAGGGCGATACGCCCCGAACGGGTGACACGGCCCTCGAACGGTGCGATCAACCCGGCGGCCAGGCGCAACAGGCTCGACTTGCCGATGCCGTTGGGGCCGGTGACGATGACCGCCTCCCCCGCCGACAGCGACAGCGACAATCGGGCAAAGAGCAACCGCCCGCCGCGCGCGCAGGCTACGTCGGACAGGTCCAGGATCACGCGACCGCGTCTTCCAGCGCGTGCATATCCGCTTCGGACAGGCCGAAATGATGGCCGATCTCATGGATCGTCACATGGACGACCAGATCGTCGAGCCGCACCCCCGTGTCGATCCACTCGGCCAGGATCGCCCGGCGAAAGAGATGGATGCGGTCGGGCATGCCGCCGGAATCCATCGAGCTTTTCTCGCCCACCGGCCGCCCATGATACAGGCCGGTCAGGTCGAGCGGATGCTCGAGGCCCAGCGCCGCCAGCGTCTCTTCATCGGCGAATTCCTCGACGATCAGCACGACGTCGCCCAGATGGGCGCGGAATTCCTCCGGCAGGCGCGCGATCGCATCCCGCGCGATCGCCTCGATCACTTCGGGACCGGGTGCTTCACCAATCGCGTCTTGCCCGCTCATGGCCGTCGTCTTACCGCTGTGCCGGTCAAAAGAACAAGAGAAGCCAAGGGGACGATCATGGTGGAACGGCTGAGCGAGTTGGACCGGGACGAGGCGCTGGACGGCCTGCCGGACTGGGACTGGGACGAAGGGCGCGATGCGATCAGCCGCCGTTTCGTGTTTGCCGACTTCAACGAGGCGTTCGGCTTCATGACCCGCGTCGCCCTGCTGGCGGAAAAGGCGGATCACCATCCCGAATGGTCCAATGTCTGGAACCGGGTCGACATCGTGCTGACCACCCATGACGCAGGCGGCCTGTCGGCGCGGGATATCGACATGGCCGAGGCGATCGACGCGCTGGTCGAGTGACCGCCTAAATCCTCCCCAAGCCGGTTTGGGGAGGATCGACATTCAAGTGGCGCCACTTTCTTTCCCCCCCTGGAAGGGGGGGCCATCCACAGGATAGTGGAGGGGTGTCACCGGTCGTGGATGGTCCGAACCCCTCCAGCCGGGACACCCCTCCGTCAGGCCTACGGCCTGCCACCTCCCTTTGCAGGGGAGGAATGGAATAAGGGTCGATCCGCCCTAAACAGGAATGGGTTACTCCACCGTCTGTTCGATCGCGCCGAAGATCGGATGGTGGCGGTCGTCCTCCATCCAGATGCGGACCGTGTCACCCTTCTTCAGGAACGGCGTCACCGCCTCGCCGCCCCGGATCGTCTCGATCATGCGCAGTTCGGCTAGGCAGCTATAGCCGACACCGCCCTCGGCCACCGGCTTGCCCGGGCCGCCGTCCGAATCGCGGTTGGACACGGTGCCCGACCCGATGATCGTCCCCGCCCCCAGCGCGCGGGTCTTGGCGGCATGCGCGACCAGCGTGCCGAAGTCGAAGGTCATGTCCTGCCCCGCATCCGCCCGACCGAAGGGCTGGCCGTTCAGATCGACCTTCAGCACGCGATGCAGCTTGCCGTCCCGCCACCAGTCGCCCAGCGACTCCGGCGTCACGAAGACGGGGGAGAAGGCCGAGGCGGGCTTGGACTGGAAAAATCCGAAGCCCTTGGCCAGCTCGCCGGGGATCAGCCCCCGCAACGACACGTCGTTGGTCAGCCCCACCAGCCGGATCGCCGCCAGCGCCTCTTCACGGCTCGCGCCCATCGGCACGTCGCCGGTGACGACGACGACCTCGCCCTCCAGGTCGCAACCCCAGCTTTCATCGGCCAACGGAATGGCGTCGCGCGGCCCCAGAAACCCGTCCGAGCCGCCCTGATACATCAGCGGGTCATGCCAGAAGCTCTCGGGCAGCTCTGCCCCGCGCGCCTGCCGGACGAGCGCGACGTGATTCACATAGGCCGATCCGTCCGCCCATTGATAGGCGCGCGGCAAGGGCGAGGCGGCGTCATGTTCGTGGAAACGCGCGCGCGGGATCGCCTCATGATTCAGGTCGGTCGCCAGATTGGCGAGCGCGGGCCCATGCGTCTCCCAATCGTCGAGCGCCGCCTGCAGCGTCGGCACGATATGCCCCGCATCCGCATACCAGGCGAGGTCGCTCGACACGACGACCAGCTTGCCGTCGCGACCATGTTTGAGACTGGCGAGTTTCATGCAGGACTCCTCTTCGCTAACTGGTATCGGATGTAACCATCCGTCCGCGCTTGTCACGCATTGCAATGGCGATCCTGCCCGAAACTTGACTTTTGGCAATGGCCAGCGCACATGGCCCCCCGTCGAGGCGTCCACTCGCAGCGTGAACGGACCATCTGGTCCCGGCTCCGCCCCGACCCTGTCTTCAGGCTTCCCTTGTCACGCGGGGTGTCATCAACCCCGGCCCGCGCTTGCGGCCTGTCGTGACTCGCGCGCCATGATCGAAAGTAATTCCATGTCCTTTTCCGAACTCGGCCTCGCCGAGCCGCTCGTCCGTGCGCTCGAAGCCAAGGGCTATTCCGAACCCACGCCGATCCAGCGCGATTCGATCCCGACGCTGCTGGAAGGCCGCGACCTGCTGGGCATCGCGCAGACCGGCACCGGCAAGACGGCGGCCTTCGTCCTCCCCTCGATCCAGCGGCTGGTCGAGGCCAACAAGCGCGTCCTGCCGACCCATTGCCGGATGCTCGTCCTGGCCCCGACGCGCGAACTGGCCAGCCAGATCGCCGAAAATGCCAAGGGCTATGCCAAGTTTTCCAAGCTGGCGGTCGCGACCGTCTTTGGCGGCACCAGCCTGAACAAGAACCGCCAGGACCTGTCGCGCGGCGTCGACATCCTGGTCGCCACGCCGGGCCGCCTGATCGATCTGGTCGAGCAGGGCTTCCTGAACCTGTCGATGATCGAAATCCTGGTGCTGGACGAAGCCGACCAGATGCTCGACCTGGGCTTCATCCACGCGCTGCGCCGCATCGTGAAGATGATCCCGCGCAAGCGCCAGACCCTGTTCTTCTCGGCCACCATGCCCGCCGCGATCCGCGATCTGGCCGACAAGTTCCTCGACAATCCCGCGACCGTGACCGTCACCCCGGTGTCGACCACGGCCGAGCGCGTCGACCAGTCGGTGACGTTCGTGACCCAGCAGGAAAAGCAGGCGCTGCTGACCATCCTGCTCGCCGATCCCGCGATCGAGCTGGCGCTGGTCTTCACCCGCACCAAGCATGGCGCCGACCGCGTCGTGAAGCTGCTGGCGGGCAACGGCATCGCCGCCAACGCCATCCACGGCAACAAGAGCCAGGGCCAGCGCGAGCGCGCGCTGGGCGAGTTCCGGTCGGGCCAGACCCGCGTGCTGGTGGCGACCGACATCGCCGCGCGCGGCATCGACATTCCGGGCGTCAGCCATGTCTTCAACTTCGAACTGCCCAACGTCGCCGAGCAATATGTCCACCGCATCGGCCGCACCGCGCGCGCCGGTCGTTCGGGGCTCGCGATCGCCTTCTGCGCCGAGGATGAGCGTCCGTATCTGAAGGATATCGAGAAGCTGACGCGGCAGAAGATCACCGTCGTGCCGCTGCCCGCCGACTTCGTGAAGCGCGCCGAGACGATCAAGTCGCAGCGCGTGAAGGCCATCGGTGCCGACCCAGCGCCGCGCGTCGACCGTCCGCGTGACCCGGCGCGTCCGCGCGCTACGCATCACCCGCGTGCGACCGACTCGCGGGCGCCGCAGGGCCGCCAGCCGCGTCGCCGCGGCGGCGGTGGCGGTGCGCCCGGTGGTGGCGGCGGCGGTCGCGGTCGTGGCGGCCAGGGTCGCCCCGGCGGCGGCGGTGCCGGTCGGGGCGCGCAGGGCTAAGCCCCTTCTTAAGCCCCTCCCACAAGCGGGAGGGGTTTGGGGAGGGCAAGAAGTCTCACCGAGACCATAGCCAGCGGCATACCCTCCCCCATCCCAGTTTCAGGTAAACGATGCCACGCATCGTTTAGGTCATGCCGGGGGCATGACCGACCTGAAACTCGCCTGCGGGAGGGGCGTGATCGCGGATAGCGCTTGCACCCCAACCCCGTCCTGATGCGTTGAGCGCGTAACGATTCCCGCGCATCAGGAGAGAGGTTGCCATGGACATTGCCCACACCCCCGCCGCCGAACGCATCGCGCGTGTGTTGTGCGGCCAGCGGCTGAGCGCCAATGCCAAGGGCGACTCGGAATCCGCATCCAAGCTGGTCGACGCGCAGTGGCGCGATCATATGGCCGACGCGCTAGCCGTGCTGCGGACGCTGCGCGAGCCCGATCAGGCGATGGCCGATGCAGGCGATCCCGTCATCTGGGAAAAGATGGTGCTGGTCGCGGTCGAAGCCGCCAAGCCACCCAAGGTCACGCTGTAAAATCCTCCCCGTCACGGGGAGGGGGACCAGCGAAGCTGGCGGAGAGAGGTAGCCGCGAGGGAAGCCCCCCCTCCGTCAGGCTGCGTCTGCCACCTCCCCGTGCCGGGGAGGAATATTCTACACCGTCACCTGCTCGCCCAGTTCCAGCACCTTTCCCGGCGGAATGCGCAGGAAGTCGGTGGGGTCGCTGGCGTTGCGCTGCAGGAACATGAACAGCCGGTCCTGCCAGGGCGGCATGCCCTTTTCCGCTTCGGGCTTCAGCGTGTTGCGGCCGATGAAGAAGCTGGTCTTCATCGGGTCCAGCCCCTTGCCGCTGGTCTGCACGCCCAGATCGCGAGGCAGGTCCCGCGGTACGTCTGGCGTTTCCATGAAGCCATATTTCAGGATGACGGTCGCGAAATTCTCGTCCAGCCGCTCCACTTCCGCGCGCTTTTCGGGCGGCACCACGGGGCGGTCGGCGGTGCGGATCGTCACGATCAGATTCTGCGCGTGCAGGATCTTGTTGTGCTTGAGGTTGTGGAGCAGCGCGCCCGGTGCCGAGGCGGGGTTGGCGGTCAGGAACACCGCCGTGCCCGGCACCCGCTCGGGCGGACGCTTGGTCAGCGCGGCGGCGAGGTCGGCGAGCGGGATCGCCTGCCGCTTCTCAAAGGCCGAGACGATGCCGCGCCCGCGCACCCAGGTGTGGATGATCACGCCCACGCCCGCGCCGACGAGCAGCGGCACCCAGCCCCCCTCGATCACCCGCAGGATGTTCGCGCCGAAGAAGATGAGGTCGAGCGCCAGAAAGGGCAGGATCGCCGCCGCGGCCAACCCGCGCGACCAGCCCCAGCGGTGCCGCACGACCAGGTAGGCGAGGCAGGTCGTCACCACCATCGTCCCCGTCACTGCAATGCCATAGGCGGCGGCCATCGCCGAGGACGTCTTGAACTGGATCACCAGCACCAGCACCCCGAACAGCAACAGCCAGTTGATCGCAGGCAGATAGATCTGCCCCTGGAAATCGGCCGAGGTCTGGCGGACGCGCAGGCGCGGCAACAGGCCGAGTTGGATCGCTTGCTGGGTCAGCGAAAAGGCCCCCGTAATCACCGCCTGCGCCGCGATCACGGTGGCGAGTCCCGCCAGCACGATCAGCGCCGGGCGCAACGGCTCGGGCGCCATCAGGAAGAACCAGTCCTGGTTGGTGAAGGTCTGGCCATTGGCCGCCGCCTGCTCCAGCGAGGCGAGCGCAAAGGCGCCCTGCCCCAGATAGTTGAGCGCCAGCGCGGGCAGAACGAGCGAGAACCAGCCGATGCGGATTGGCAGCCGCCCGAAATGCCCCATATCGGCGGTCAGCGCCTCCGCGCCGGTCACGGTCAGGAATACCGCCCCCAGCACGAACAGGCCGATGACGCCGTGGCTCATCAGGAAGCTGACCCCGTAACCCGGCCAGACCACCCGCGCGATCGAGGGTTCGTCGGCGATGTGCCAGACGCCCAGCCCGCCGATGACCAGGAACCAGAGGATACAGATCGGACCGAACAGCTTCGACACCTGTGCCGTGCCGCGCGACTGGATGAAGAACAGCGCGACGAGGATGACGATGGTGCACATCCGAATGACGTTCTCGTCGAAGATCGATGCGGCCGAGGGAATGGTGCGCAACCCTTCCATCGCCGACAGCACCGACAAGGCAGGCGTGATGATCGCATCGCCGTAGAAGAGCGACGCCCCCGCCGCGCCCAGCACCAGCGCCACGCGTGAGCGAACCCCCGCCGCGCGCCGGGCCAGCGCGGCCAGTGCCAGCACTCCGCCCTCACCCTGATTGTCGGCGCGCATCAGGAAGACGACATATTTGATCGTCACGACCAATATCAGCGACCAGAGCGCCAGGCTCAGTACGCCCAGGATTTCGCTGGGGTCGATGCCGTCGCCCGCCGTCTGCGCCAGGGCTTCGCGAAAGGCGTAGAGCGGGCTGGTGCCGATGTCGCCGAACACCACGCCGATCGCGCCGACGGTCAACGCCACCAGCGCCGGGTGACGATGGACGCCCGCGTCGTTACTGTCGCTGGATGGAGCCTGATGGCCCGTCAAATCGGTCGCCGTGCCTGTCATGCCCGCCGGAACCCCCTGTGCCAAAAGGACGGCGCGCTTTACGCTTCTGCGCGCCCGACGCAAGGGCTTTCCATCGTCCCCTGCAAACGCTTGATATTGCTGTGCGTCAAGCGCATGGACGGGAAATGGTTCCCTTTTCGTTCGGCGGCCACGACTTTACCGCACTGCCCGATGGCGCGCTGTACTGGCCCGCGCGGTCCGCGTTGCTGGTCGCCGACCTGCATCTGGAGAAGGCGAGCTGGTATGCGGGTGGTGGACAGATGCTGCCCCCCTATGATTCGCTCGCCACGCTGACCGAGTTGACCGCCATCGTCCGGCAGACGGGCGCGCGGGAAGTCTGGTGCCTGGGCGACAGTTTTCACGATGCAGAGGGCTGTGACCGATTGCCTGCCGATGCGCGGGCGATGCTGCTGGCGCTGACGGCCTCGACGGACTGGACCTGGATCACCGGCAATCACGATCCCGTCTTACGCGACCGCTGCGGCGGCGCGATGACGCAGGGGGCGGTGGTCGACGGCCTCGTCCTGCGCCACGAAGCCGATCCGGCGGAAACCCGGCCCGAATTGTCGGGGCATTTCCACCCCAAGCTGCGCCTGCGGGTTCGCGGCAAGCTGGTCGCCCGGCGCTGTTTCGTGGGGACGGCCAGCAAGCTGATCCTGCCCGCCTTCGGATCGCTGACCGGTGGGCTGGACGTCGATCACCCCGCGCTTCGCCAGGCGGTGGGCCGCCCGGCCGAAGCGCTGGTGCCGGTGCGCGACCGGATGCTGCGCTTCCCGGTCGCCGCTTGAGGATTTCCCCTCTCCCCTGGATAGGGGAGAGGGGAGAAAAAGAGCGCTTACCCCGCCCGCGCCAAATCGGGAAAACCGGCGCGGAAGCCCGCCACCTTGGGCTTGTCCCAGCGGACGATATAGGGGTGCGTCGGATTGCGGTCGTAGAAATTCTGGTGCTCAGCCTCGGCAGGGAAGAAGCTGCCCTGCTCGATCCGGGTCGTGATCGGCCTGGCAAAGGCGTGGGCGCGGGTCAGCTGCGCGATATAGGCGCGCGCGACCTGAGCCTGCTGGGGTGACTGGGCGAAGATCGCCGAGCGATAGCTGGGGCCGCGATCGGGACCCTGCCCGCCGACCTGGGTCGGATCATGCGCGATCGAGAAATAGATACGGAGCAGCGTGGCGTAGGAAACCTGGTGCGGATCATAGGTGATCCGAATCGCTTCGGCATGCCCCGTGCGTTCGGTGGAGACCGCGCTGTAATGGGCGTCTTCGCGCCGCCCTCCGGCATAGCCCGCCGTGACCGAGCGCACGCCCTTCACCCGCTCGAACACTGCCTCCATGCCCCAGAAACAGCCACCCGCCAGCACCGCGACCTGTGGACGTTGGACAACCGGCACGTCGAGCGCCGCCTTGGGCAGCGGCACCGCGCGTTCGGCCTGAGCCGGTAGGGAGGAAAGGGCGACCGCTCCGAATGCGGTCGCGGCCAGGGCGAAGCAGAGGATGTTGCGCATCGCCCGAATATGGGGCGGGCCGGATGGTTCGGCTAGGGGTGGCCCCGGGAAATCAGCCTATGGTGGAGGCGCTTAGCGAACCGCCTCGACCGGTGCCGAACCGTAACGGCTGGGTGCTTCGGCCGGGTGAAGGACCACGAGACCCAAAGCTCCCAGCGCAAATCCGCCGGCGAACTGCCACACGAAGCTGGACTTGAGGAGGGCACGCATTGTTCACTTCACCTGTCTAAACGGGTCGCTCCCCGGACGGGTCAGCGATCATCCGGGCGCCATGTGGTCGATGGCCGCCGTTCCGACAATGACGTTTATAGAAACTCAGCATTAACGGCACGTGGACGTGTCGTTCATGCCACAGTTAAGCCATATTGCTGCAGCGCACATAAGCCCATGAAAAAGCCAGCCAATCCGGCAATTTTCCCGGATCGGCTGGCCTCCCCATCGCCGTTATGGCAAAATTATTTCAGCGCAGCGCAAGCCGCCTGGATGCGGGTGCAGGCTTCCTTGAGCAGCGCGTCCGAGGTCGCATAGCTGATTCGCATTGCGGGCGAGAGGCCGAACGCCGCACCCTGCACCGCCGCCACCTTCGCATCGTCGAGCAGATAGCCGACAAACGCCTCGTCACTGTCGATCAGACGGCCCGACGGCGTCGTCTTGCCGATCAGCGGCGCGAAGGACGGATAGACGTAGAAGGCGCCCTCCGGCGTCGGGCAGGTCATGCCGTCGATTTCGTTCAGCATTGCTACCACCATGTCGCGCCGCACCTGGAAGGCCAGGTTACGCTCGGCCAGGAAGCTCTGGTCGCCGGTCAGGGCTGCGGTCGCCGCCGCCTGCGCCACCGAACAGGGGTTGGAGGTCGATTGCGACTGGAGCTTGGCGATCGCCTTGATGAGCCAGGGCGCACCGCCCGCATAACCGATGCGCCATCCGGTCATCGCATAGGCCTTGGAGCAGCCGTTCACCGTCAGCGTGCGCTCATACAGCTCGGGGCAGACCTGCGCGATGGTGGCGAAGCGGAAGCCGTCATAGACGATATGCTCGTACATATCGTCGGCAAAGACCCAGACATGCGGATGGCGAAGGATCACCTCGCCCAGCGCCTTCAGCTCGTCGGCGGTATAGCCCGCGCCCGTCGGATTGGACGGCGAGTTGAGGATGACCCACTTGGTCTTGGGCGTGATCGCCGCATCCAGGGCCTCGGGGGTCAGCTTATAGCCCTGCTCCGGTCCCGCCTTCACGATCACCGGCACGCCGCCCGCAAACTGCACGACGTCCGGGTAGCTGACCCAGTAGGGCGCGGGGATTACCACTTCGTCCCCTGCGTCGATCGTCGCGACCATCGCGTTGAACAAGGTGTGCTTGCCGCCGACATTCACGCTGATCTGGTCGGCCTTGTAGGTCAGGCCGTTGTCGCGCGCGAACTTGGCCGCGATCGCCGCCTTCAGCTCGGGCGTGCCGTCTACATTGGTGTATTTCGTCTTGCCGTCGCGGATTGCCTGGATCGCCGCCTCTTTCACGAAATCCGGCGTGTCGAAGTCCGGTTCGCCTGCGCCCAGTCCGATCACGTCGACACCGGCCCGCTTCAGCTCCATCACGCGGCTGGTGATGGCGAGCGTGGGGGACGGGCTGATACGGCCGAGCGCGGCGGAGGGCTGCATGATGGATACCTTTGCGACAGGAGAATGCGGCCGCGCCTTAGCCGCTCAACCGCTCAATCCGCAACCATCCGTGCACGAAACAATCCGCGCAGCGCATTGCCAAGCAAGAATCCGTCTTTCAGATCATCTCGGATCAACGGCGCCTCGCTGGCCTGCCCCGTCTCGATCAGATGACCGCGCAGCACGCCGGGAAGCAGCCCGGCGGCGAGCGGTGGCGTCAGCAGCTTCCCCTCCCGCTCGACGAACAGCGACGTAAAGCTACCCTCCGTGAGCGTGCCGTCACGGCCCTCGAACACCACTTCCGCCGTGCCTGCCGTCGTGCGCGCCGCGTCGTAGAAGCCCCGCGCGCTGGTCTTGTGCCGCAGCCGCAGATCCTCGGGCGCAACAGGCAGGGGTACAACACGCACCGGCACGACCTGCTCGAAGGGGGCGGGAGCAGGTCCGACCTCGACCACCAGCGCCCCGCTGCGTGCCAGCAACAGGCGGATGCGGCGGGCATCGCGCAGGCGGAAGGTCGCCGCCTGCAATTCGTTGCGCGCGTCATGGCGGTTGAAGCGAAAGCCCAGCGCCGTCGCACTCGCCTTCATCCGCGCGAGATGCGCCTCCAGGTGCTGGATACCCTCGATCGGATCGAAGCCCATCGTCTCGATCAGGTCGAAATCGGCGCGCCCGCCCTCGAGGAACGCGCCCTTGGCCAGGCATTCGTCCCACTCGTCCGCCGCCACCGAGTCGGCGACCACGCCCGATCCCAGGCCCAGCGTCGCATGGTCGCCGCCGACCGGCCAGGTCAGCGTGCGGATCGCGACGTTGAACATCGCATCGCCATCGGCATCCAACCGCCCGATTGCCCCGGTATAGAGGCCGCGCGGCGAATCCTCGATCTCGGCAATCGCCTGCATCGCGCGGATCTTGGGCGCGCCGGTAATCGAGCCGCACGGAAAGAGCGCCGCCAGCACGTCCAGCGCATCGCGCCCCTCGGCCAGCTCGGCGGTGACGGTCGACACCATCTGATGCACCGTCGGATAGGGTTCGACCGCGAAGAGTTCGGGAACCGACACGCTGCCTGCCCGCGCGACGCGCGACAGGTCGTTGCGCATCAGGTCGACGATCATCAGATTTTCGGCGCGCTGTTTGGGATCGTCACGCAAGGCGGCCGCCGCGCGCGCATCGGCGGCGGGATCGGCCTCGCGCCGTGCGGTGCCCTTCATCGGCCGCGCGGTCAGGCGGCCATCCTCCAGCGCGAAGAACAGCTCGGGCGACAGCGACAGGATCGTCGCCTCGCCGGTCGCGACCACCGCGCCCCAGCCCGCCCGCGACCGGGCCCGCAACCCCGCATAAAGCGCCAGCGGATCGCCCGCGACGGGCACCTGCGCACGAAAGCTCTGGTTGACCTGGTACAGATCGCCCGCCGTGATCAGCGCCTGCACCGCCGCGAACTGCGCGGCATGGCGCTCGGGCGACACCTCGGGCTCCAGATCGCCGATCCAGGCCCCGGCCGGATCGGGCAGCATCGCCTGCGGATCGACGATCGCGTAATCGGCGAACAGGCCGAACCACAGCAGCGGGCCATTGGCGGGTCGCGCGGCGACGCCAGGCTCGAACGCGGCCCCCGCCTCATAGGTCAGATAGCCGACCGCATGGAGGCCCGCCTGCCTTGCGCGGCGCAACCGCGCCAGCGCGGGCGCGACCTCCGCCGGGGCATGGGCGACGACGACCTCGACCGGCGCCGTATAGAGACGCGCCGCCGCCCCCCCGTCACGGGCGTCGTCGAGCAGGACGAAAGGAGGGGTGGGCCGCAGCATGAACCACGATCCATGCACGGCGGGCAGGGGCGCTTGCAAGTATCGATTGGCCGATGCTGTCCCAGTCCCTATCTCCGGGCCCATGACCGAGACCCCTATGCCGCCGCTACGCGCCGCGATCGTGCCCGTCACCCCGCTTCAGCAGAATTGCTCGATCGTCTGGTGCACCGCGACGATGAAGGCGGCGGTGGTCGATCCCGGCGGCGACCTGCCGCGTATCCAGGACGCGATCGCCAAGACCGGCGTGACGGTGGAGAAGATCCTGCTGACCCATGGCCATATCGACCATGCGGGCGGCGCGAAGGCGCTGTCCGACGCGCTGTCCGTGCCCGTCGAGGGGCCGCAGGAGGAGGATCGCTTCTGGCTCGCCCGGCTGGACGAGGACGGGCAGGCTTATGGCATCCCCGCGCAGGTGCTGGAGCCGACCCGCTGGCTGTCGGAGGGCGATACGGTGACGATCGGCGACCTGACCCTGGATGTGTACGAGACGCCGGGGCATACGCGCGGGCACGTGATCTTCCACCATGCGCCGTCGCACTTCGCGCTGGTCGGGGACGTGCTGTTCCAGGGATCGGTCGGCCGCTCCGACATGCCCGGCGGGGATCACGATACGCTGATCCGTTCGATCGTGGAAAAGCTCTGGCCGCTGGGGAACGACACGGCGTTCATTCCGGGGCACGGCCAGCCCAGCACCTTCGGGCATGAGCGGCAGAGCAACGCCTTCGTGGCGGACCGGGTATTGGGCCTGGGGTAAGACTTTCCCTTCCATTCCCCCCCTGCAAGGGGAGGCGGCGGTCCGCAGGACTGACGGAGGGGTGTCCACGCTGGCGGTGACACCCCTCCACCATGCTACGCATGGCCCCCCTCCCCTTGCAGGGGAAGAATAGGCGCGGCGGGATTACCGCCGGTCCGCAGCACTCTCGCTGCGAATCGCCTTGAACTCGGACCCGGCGCGCCATTCGGGCCAGTTCCGTCCATCGGCCAGGTCGCGCCCGATCCGGTAGAACAGATCGACATCCGCCGCCGCGCCGCGCAAGTCCCAGTTCGCGTCCCAGGCATCGCAGGTCTGGTGATAGCAGCGCATATAGTCGTCGAGCCATGTCTGCCCCGCCGTGCGCCCGCCCGCGACCAGATCGGGCGCGCCGCTGATCGCCATCAACAGCAGCGTCGGCACGCCGCGCCGCGCGACCGAGAAATGATCGGCGCGGTAGAACAGCCCGCGCTCGGGCAGCGCCTCCGGCGTCACCACGCGCCCTTGCGCCGCGGCGGTGGTCTTCAACCGGTCCTCCAGATCGTTCTGCCCGTCACCGACCAGCATCACGTCCTTGGCCGGTCCCGCCGTCTGCAGGATGTCGAGCGTCAGATTGGCGACGGTCTTCGACAGCGGATAGACCGGCTTCACCGCATAGGTCTCCGAACCCAGCAGCCCGCGCTCCTCGCCGGTCCACAGCGCGAAGACCAGGCTGCGGTCGGTCGGCGGCGCGGCCTTGAAGGCGCGCGCCAGTTCCAGCACGCCCGCCACGCCCAGCGCATCGTCGTTCGCGCCGGGGCGAATCGTTCGGCCTTGCGCGTCCGCCTTGCCCCGGCCGTACGCATCCCAATGCGCGCCGAACATCACGACCTCATCGGGGTGCGTCTTGCCGGGCAGCTTCGCCAGCACGTTGCGGCTTTCCGCGCGCACCATCGTCACGGGCAGGTCGGCGGAGAAGGATTGCCCCTTCAATGCGACCGGCCGGAAATCGGCACGTCGCGCGGCTTGGCGCTGTTGCGCCAGGTCCAGCCCCGCGGCGGCGAAGATCTTAGTCGCCGACTCGCCGGACAGCCAGCCTTGCAGCAGGACCCGCGAACTCGGGTCGGCGCGGACGATGTCGTAATTCTCGCCTGCGGGCGCGGTCACCGTCGCCCAGCCATAGCCTGCCCCGGCCGTATCATGGACGATCAGCGCGCCGATCGCGCCCTGCCGCGCGGCTTCCTCATATTTATAGGTCCAGCGGCCATAATAGGTCATGCGCCGGTCGCCGAACTTGCCCTTGGCATCGTCGCCCGCCGCCGCCTCGAAATCGGGATCGTTGACCAGGAAGACGGCGATCTTGCCCTTCAGGTCGACGCCCTTGAAATCGTCCCAGCCGCGCTCGGGCGCGTGGACGCCGTAACCGACGAACACCATCGGCGCATTCTGGATCGCCACCCGGTCGACGGGCCGCACGGTCGAGACATAGACGCCCTGCCCCTGGACCAGCGGCATGGCCCCGGCCCGCATCGCCCCCTGGCCGATCTGGGTGCGGATCAGCGGCACGGGCTGCGTCCACTGGCCATTAGGTCCGCCGGGTTGCAGACCCATCGCCCGGAACTGCGCGACCAGCCAGTCGACGGTCTTGGTTTCCCCCACCGTGCCCGGCGCGCGCCCCTCGAACGCGTCGGAGGCGAGCGTCTTCACATCGTCGGACAGCCGCTGCGGCGAGATGGGGTCGGGGGCGGCACCGGTCAGCGCGACGGCGGCCAGAGCGATCAGGGGAAAACGAATCATCGCTGCTCAGCCTTATAGACAATGACCCCGGTCACGGGGGTGGTGTTGGCGGTATAGACGATGCCGATTGCCCATCCGGCCAACAAGGCCAGGATCGCCCAGGTTCCGATCGCGCCGCCCGCGCGGCCGATATTGGGGGCGGGCCGCATCATGCCCCAGCCATGGCCGATCCGCGCCAGGATAAAAGCCCCACCCAGCACCCACAGCCAGAAGGCCGAGCCGCCCGCCAGTTCGATCAGCCCCATTAGGATCAGGACGAAGGGCGCATATTCGACGAAATTGGCCTGGGCCCGCATGCCCGCACCGAGTCGCGAATCGCCGCCATCGCCCAGCAGAATCTTACCGCGTACCCGCCCGACGACGATTCGCAGGGCGAGCCATAGATTGACCAGCGCGGCCGCCGCCGCGATGCTGAGCGTGACGGGCAGGATCATAAGCGGCGCATTCTCCGGGATTTGGACGAGGAAGCGGAGTGCCATTCCCCAGCCCGGCTTGCAACATCGGCAAAACTCGCTATAGGCGCGGGGCTTCGCGATGCGTCCGGCTGGGTGCTCACGCGGCCGGGTCATCGATCCGGGCGCGCAATGGGTGCTGATCGTGGCGTATTCCACCCATTGTTCGATTGATAAGGTGCCGCAATGGCCGTCCCCAAGAGAAAGACTTCGCCCTCCAAGCGCGGCATGCGCCGTGGCCACGACTCGCTGACGGTCGCGGCGTTCCAGGAATGCCCGAACTGCGGCGAACTGAAGCGTCCGCACAATCTGTGCACCGCCTGCGGCCATTATAACGGCCGTGAGGTCGTGTCGGTCGAGGGCTGATCCCTCTACCTGACCTGATTGACCGTTAGAGGAACGCATGGCCGATAACGCCTGGATCGCCGTCGATGCGATGGGCGGCGACGACGGGCTGGCCGTGATGCTGGCCGGTGTCGCCAGGGCGCGTCGTCGCTTCGAGGGCATGCGCTTCTTCCTGGTCGGGGACGAGGCACAGATTGCGGAGGGGCTGAAGGTCCATCCCAACCTGTCCGCCGCGTCCGAGATCATCCACGCCCCCGAGATCGTCGGCTCGAGCGAAAAGCCGAGCCAGGCGATTCGGCGTGCGCGTGTGACGTCGATGGGTATCGCCATCGATCTGGTGAAGCAGCGGCGCGCCGCCGCCATGGTGTCGTCGGGCAATACCGGTGCGCTGATGGCGATGGCCAAGCTGTCGCTCCGCACCCTGCCCGGCATCGACCGGCCCGCCCTCGCCGCGCCGCTGCCGACGCTGGGCGACAATGACGTCGTCATGCTCGACCTCGGCGCCAATACCGAGTGTGACGCCCGCAACCTCGTCCAGTTCGCGGTGATGGGTGCGGCCTATGCCCGCATCCTGCTCGAACTCGACAATCCGCGAGTCGCGCTGCTCAACATCGGGTCCGAGGACCAGAAGGGCACCGACGAGATTCGCGACGCCGCCGCCGTGCTGCGCGGCCAGAATCACCTGCCGCTGAACTTCACCGGCTTCATCGAGGGCAACCAGCTGGCCCGTGGCGAAGTCGACGTGATCGTGTGCGACGGCTTTGCGGGCAATATCGCGCTCAAGACCGCAGAGGGCACCGCGCGCTTCGTCGGCGACCTGTTGAAGCGCGCCTTCCGCTCGTCGGCGCGGTCGAAGCTCGGCTTCCTGATCTCGCGGCCCGCCACGCAGCTGCTGCGCGATCACCTGGACCCCAACAATCATAATGGCGCAGTCTTTCTGGGCCTGAACGGGGTGGTGGTGAAGAGCCATGGCAGCGCCAACGAACTGGGCGTCGCCACCGCGATCGGCAATGCGGCCAAGATGGTGCGCGCCGACCTGACCCGGCGCATTGCCGAGGATCTCCTGAATTTCGAGGACGCTGCATGATTCGTTCGATCGTCACGGGTACGGGGTCGGCACTTCCAACCCGGCGGGTGTCGAACGAAGAACTGGCGCAAGAGGTCGACACGTCCGACGAGTGGATCGTCGAGCGGACCGGCATCCGCTTCCGCCACATCGCTGGGCCGGAGGAAACCACGGCCACGCTGGCCGCCGACGCCGCCAAGGCCGCGATCGCCGCCGCCGGCCTGTCGGCGCAGGATATCGACCTGATCGTCCTGGCGACCGCCACGCCCGACCAGACCTTCCCGGCGACCGCGACCAAGGTCCAAGCGATGCTGGGCATCAACGACTGCGTCGCGTTCGATGTGGCCGCCGTCTGCTCGGGCTTTCTCTATGCCGTGCAGGTCGCCGATGCGATGCTGCGCTCCGGCGTGCAGCGCCGCGCGCTGGTGATCGGCGCGGAGACCTTCAGCCGCATTCTCGACTGGGAGGATCGCACCACCTGCGTCCTGTTCGGCGACGGCGCGGGCGCGATGGTGCTGGAGGCGCGTGAAAGCTCCGATTCGGATGGTCGCGGCATTTTGGCCACCAAGCTCCATGCCGATGGCCGCCATAACGGCCTGCTCTATGTCGATGGCGGCCCTTCCACCACCGGCACCGTCGGCAAGCTGCGGATGAAGGGACGCGAGGTGTTCCGCCACGCCGTCGTCAATCTGGCGCAGGTGATGGAAGAATCGCTGGGCCTAGCGGGCTTGACGTCGGCCGATGTCGATTGGGTCGTGCCGCATCAGGCCAATGCCCGTATCCTCGACGCCACCGCCCGCAAGTTGAACCTGGCCCCGGAAAAGGTCGTCGTCACCGTCGACCGTCACGCCAACACCTCCGCCGCCTCGGTGCCGCTGGCGCTGGACACGGCGGTACGCGACGGACGCATTCGGGAGAACGACCTGATCGTGCTGGAAGCGATGGGCGGGGGCTTCACCTGGGGCGCGGCGGTGATCCGCTTTTAGACAAACGATTGACATTAACCGAGATAAATCCCTTTCGGTCCCAATCTTGGATGTGTTAATCGGTCACTTCCGCACCATTGGGGGATGGCATGACGAAGGCTGGAACGTTGACACGGGCGGATCTCGCCGAATCTCTGCATCAGGAAGTGGGACTGTCGCGATCCGATTCGGCAGAAGTCGTCGAGCAGATTCTCGTCGAGATGTGCGACGCCCTGGGACGCGGGGAAAACGTCAAGATCTCCGGCTTCGGAACATTCGTGCTGCGCGACAAGGGTGAGCGGATCGGCCGCAACCCCAAGACCGGGATCGAGGTGCCGATCGCACCCCGCCGCGTCCTGACATTCCGCGCCAGCCAGATGATGCGCGATCGTATTGTCGCGGCCGGATAGACCGACACGCCCGGCCGATGGCGGCAAGACCGATGGTGCGTTGCGCACCATCGGCGAAGTCTCGCGCGAAACCGGCGTGGCGCAGCATGTGCTGCGCTATTGGGAAAGCCGCTTTTCCCAGCTTCGTCCGGTTCAACGCGCAGGCAACCGACGCTATTATCGCGCCGATGACCTGATCCTGATCCGCCGCATCGACCGCCTGCTCAATCAGCAGGGCTATACGGTGCGTGGGGTGCAGCAGCTGTTCGACACCGAATCGCGCGCCAAAAACGATCCCGCCGCGATGCTGCGCGCCATTCGCGACTCGCTGGCCGAGGGCCTAGCCTGGGACGACCGGGCGGAGCGGCGATAAGGCGTCAGCCCGTTGTCAGGCGGGCTGGACCACCCCGCCCTGCTGACCCAGCAACAGGTCTCGGCAGGCCCGGTTATAGGCATGCGCCCGCCACCAGAACCATCCGCCATTGCCGACGCCCCAGGCCGCCACGCCCAGCGCCGCCCAAGGCACTGCACGCGCCACCCGGCCGCCACGCGCCGCGACCCGGCCAGCCGCCAGGCCGCCCTTGCCGATCCGCCGCGCCGTCTTGGCGAGCTTCCCCGCCGCCCGCGCCTGCGACAACAGGCCCGACCCGCCGCGCAGGTCGCCCAGAATCGCGGCCGGACCGACAAAGCCCTTTAGCTTGGCGGCAATCTCCTGCGCCTCGATCGCCATGCCCGGCTCCAGCTGGCGACGCTGCGCGCCGGTCAGGCCATAGGCATCGCCGATGGCGTCGATCGTCTCGGCCAAGCTCTCGGTGCCGATGGTCAGCGCCTTCGCCCCAGCCTTTAGCGCGCGGCGGCGGATCAGCTTTTCATTGGCCTCGAAGGTCGCTTCGATCGCGGCTCGGTCCATGGCGGGTCCCTGTTCGTTCATGGTCGTTGAAGCGCCGAAACGGCCCTCGGGTTCCGAATCAGCGCTCGCGCGTGGCGAGGAAGCGGACCTTGGGGTAACGGTCGGCGACATAGCCGACTTCCCAAGCGCTCTTGGCGAGGAAGACGGGATTGTCGTCGCGATCCTTGGCCATCGCCGCACGGTTCAGATCCATGAACGCCTTGAGATCGGCGGGGTCGTCCGCCGCGATCCAGCGTGCGGTGTCGAACGGCGCGGGCTCCAGCCCGGCCGCGACCTTATATTCCGCATCCAGCCGCGACAGCAGCACGTCAAGCTGGAGCTGCCCGACCACGCCGATGATCCAGTTCGACCCGATCTCTGGGTAGAAGACCTGGGTCACCCCCTCCTCCGCCATGTCGTCCAGCGCCTTGCGCAGCTGCTTGGTCTTGGTCGGGTCCTTGAGCGCCACGCGACGCAGGATTTCAGGGGCGAAATTGGGCAGGCCAGTGAAGCGGACATCCGCCCGCTCCGACAGGGTATCGCCGACCCGCAGCGTCCCGTGGTTCGGAATACCGATGATGTCGCCCGGAAACGCCTCGTCCGCGACTTCGCGGTTCTGCGCGAAGAACAGGATGGGCGAATGGACCGCGATCGGCTTGCCATGGCCCGTCGGGGTCAGCTTCATGCCGCGCTTGAAGGTGCCCGAGCACAGCCGCATGAACGCGATCCGGTCGCGGTGCTGCGGGTCCATGTTCGCCTGCACCTTGAACACGAAGCCGGTGACTTCCTTGTTCTCCGGCGAAACGGGCGCGGGCTCGGCAGGCTGCGGGCGAGGCGGCGGCGCGTGGCGGCTGAGCGCGTCGATCAGTTCGGCAACACCGAAGTCCTTGAGCGCCGAGCCGAAATAGACCGGCGTCAGGTCGCCGTTGCGATAGGCTTCCCCGTCGAACGCGGCATAACCCGCCTGGGCCAGTTCGATTTCTTCGGCGATGTCGGCGGGCAGGGTCGGCGCATCGTCCACCTTGCCCAGAAAGGCGCGACTGTCGCCCTCGGGACGGCTGACCTTGCCGGTGGTCAGGTCGAGGATGCCCTCGAACAGCCCGCCCATGCCGACCGGCCAGCTCATCGGCGCGACGTCGAGCGCCAGGATGTCGGCGATCTCGTCGAGCAGTTCGAAGGGCGGACGGCCCTCGCGGTCGACCTTGTTGACGAAGGTGATGATCGGCACCGAGCGCAGGCGGCAGACCTCGAACAATTTGCGCGTCTGCGCCTCGATACCGCGCGCCGCGTCGATGACCATGACGGCCGAGTCGACCGCGGTCAGCGTGCGATAGGTGTCCTCCGAGAAATCCTCGTGGCCCGGCGTGTCGAGCAGGTTGAAGGTCACGCCGTCCTTCTCGAACGTCATGACCGAGGAGGTGACCGAGATGCCGCGCTGCTGCTCGATCTTCATCCAGTCCGACCGCGCGCGCCGGTTCTGGCCCCGCGCCTTGACCTCGCCCGCCAGATGGATCGCGCCGCCGAAATAGAGCAGCTTTTCGGTCAGCGTGGTCTTGCCGGCGTCAGGGTGCGAGATGATCGCGAAGGTGCGGCGGGGGGAAGTCATGGGCGGCTCTGTTGAATAGGGAAACGGCGCATCCGAGCGCCCGAGATGATGCGCCTGTTACAGCAAATTGCGGCACAAGACAGGCCCCGGATTGCAACCCGTTCAAGGCGGCGAAGCACCATCTCACTCCCCTCCCCTTCAGGGG
>NZ_LDTE01000170.1 GCF_001476905.1 Sphingomonas sanguinis
GCGGGAGGGGCCGGGGGAGGGAAGGCGAGGGAGGACCAAGCCCCCCTTTGACCCCTTTGAGGTCAAACCAGCGCCTTGGCCTCGTCGTCCATGGTGCCCGATACCTCATTGGCCTGCAGGATCATGTCGGTATGCGCGGCGCCACTCGGGATCATCGGGAAGCAGTTGGCGAGCTTGGCGACGCGGCAGTCGACGATCACCGGCCCGTCATGGTCCAGCATCGCGGCGATGCCGTCCTCCAGCTGATCGCGATGCTCGATCAGGATACCCTTCCAGCCATAGGCCTCGCCCAGCTTTACGAAGTCGGGCAGCGAGTCCGAATAGCTTTCGGCATAGCGGCTCTCATAGGTCAGTTCCTGCCACTGGCGGACCATGCCCATATATTCGTTGTTCAGGATGAAGATCTTGACCGGCAGGCGATATTGCGTCGCCGTCGCCAGTTCCTGGATATTCATCTGGATCGAGGCTTCACCGGCGATGTCGATCACCAACGCACCCGGATTGCCGAGCTGCGCGCCGATCGCGGCGGGCAGGCCGTAGCCCATGGTGCCCAGACCACCGGACGTCAGCCACTTGTTGGGCTTTTCGAAGCCGAAATGCTGCGCGGCCCACATCTGGTGCTGACCGACCTCGGTCGTGATGATCGGCTGGCGCGCCTTGGTCGCGTCGTAGAGCGCGCGGATCGCGCGCTGCGGCATGATCGCGTCGCCATTCTCCGGGAAGGAGAGGCAACCGACCGCGCGCCACCCTGCGATGCGGCGCTGCCACTCGGTCGTGTCGGGCTTGGGATGCTGGCGCGACTTCCAGATGCGCACCGCATCCTCCAGCGCGTGGCCGACATCAGCGATGATCGCCAGGTCGACGCGGACATTCTTGTTCACGCTCGACCGGTCGATATCGACATGGACCTTCCGGCTGTTCGGGCTGAACGCGTCCAGGCGGCCGGTCACGCGGTCGTCGAAGCGGCTGCCCAGCGCGACCACCAGATCGGCCTGGTTCATCGCCATATTGGCTTCATAGGTGCCGTGCATGCCCAGCATGCCCAGCCATTGCGGGTCGCTGGCCGGGAACGCTCCCAGACCCATCAGGGTCGAGGTGACGGGCGCGCCGGTGATGCGGGCCAGTTCGCGCAGCAGCTGCGACGCGGCCGGACCCGAATTGATGATGCCGCCACCGGTATAGAGGATCGGGCGTTCGGCGGCCGCCAGCATGTCGACCAACTGCTCGATCTGGCTCTGGTCGGCCTTCACCTGCGGGCGATAGGTCTTGTGACGGATCGGGCCGGGCTTCTGATAGCGGGCGGTGGCGACCTGCACGTCCTTGGGAATGTCGATCACGACCGGACCGGGGCGGCCCGAGGTCGCGATGTGGAACGCCTCATGCACCACCTCGCCCAGGCGCGCGGGGTCCTTCACCAGGTAATTGTGCTTGGAGCAGTGGCGCGTGATGCCGACCGTATCGGCTTCCTGAAACGCGTCGGTGCCGATCAGCGCGGTCGGCACCTGGCCGGTGATGACCACCATCGGGATGGAATCGAGCAGCGCGTCGGTGATGCCGGTAACCGCATTGGTCGCGCCCGGCCCGGAGGTGACGAGCACCACGCCGGGCTTGCCGGTCGATCGGGCATAGCCCTCCGCCGCATGGGTCGCCGCCTGTTCGTGGCGGACGAGAATGTGGCGGATGCGCTTCGATCGGAACATGGCGTCATAGATCGGCAGCACCGCACCACCCGGATAGCCGAAGACGACCTCCACGCCGAGATCGCACAGCGCCTCGACCAGGATATCGGCTCCGCTTTTCTCGGTCATCGTCTTCGTCCTTCTGCATCCGTTGCCCGCTGACGGGGCGTGTCGGGAAAGGCGCGGCTACAAGTTTAAAAAGTGCGCGTCAACCGTCAATTGCGCAATAAAGTTTCTATTATGTTGCGTCGCACATCGGGCGCGGTGTCGGAAATCGTAGTCCAGCCGGGGCCGGGCTGGTGACGGAACCAGGTAAATTGCCTTTTGGCGTAACGCCTTGTCGCAAGCGCGCCCGCCGCCTCGGCCTCTGCGCGGGTCATGGTGCCGGCCAGTAGTGCCGCAGCCTCCGGCACGCCGATCGCGCGGCGGATGGGGGCGTCTGCGGGGAGGTCTCGCCGCGCGAGCAGCGTGGCGGCTTCGTCCAGCCCTTCGTCCAGCATCTCGCCGAAACGCCGATCGATCCGCGCGTTCAGCCAGTCGCGTTCGGGCAGCAGGATGACGGCGGACAGGGCGATGCGGTCGCCGATGCCGCCTTCCTTGCGCGCCTGCCATTCATGCAGCGCGCGGCCGGTCGACCGCACCACCTCCAGCGCGCGGGCGACGCGGGTGGTGTCGGCGGGATTCAGCCGGGCGGCGGCCACGGGGTCCTCGCGCGACAGCGCGGCATGCGCCTCGGCGACGGGCAGCGCGCGGACCTCGGCCCGGATGGCGGTGGCGATTTCGGGCACCGGCGCGATGCCGTCGAGCAGGGTGCGCATATAAAGGCCGGTGCCGCCGACCAGGATGGGCAGCGATCCCGTCGCCACGCTGTCCTCGATCGCCGCGCGCGCCTCCGCCGCCCAGCGCGCCGCCGAATAGCCGGTGTCCGCGCCGTCGACATGACCGAACAGCCGGTGCGGAGCCTGCGCCTCTTCCTCGCGGGAGGGGCGGGCGGTCAGGATCGACAGGTCGCGGTAGACCTGCGCCGAATCGGCATTGATGATCGTGCCGCCGGTCGCCTTCGCCAGATCGAGCGCCAATGCGGACTTGCCGCTGGCGGTCGGCCCTGCGATGAGCGCGACATTCGGGAGAGCCATTGTGTTCATTGCGACCTACATAGCCGATCAGACCTTCGACGCCGCGATGCTTTCTGACGTCGCCTACGAATTCGACGGCGAATCCACGGCGGGACGGCTGGTTTCGGGGGAATGGCTGGACGAAGGCCGCGCGTTCGATCTGACGTTCCAACCCGCTGACGGCTTTTCGGCGAGCGACTGCGCGGAACTGGCAAACGGCTTGAAGCAACGCGCCTGTGCGATCGCCAAGGGTGGATACGGACAGGACCTGACGCTCGATGTCATTGTCCAGCCTGCAGCCAATCGGGAAAAGCGCCTTCTTGTCGCCGACATGGATTCGACCATGATCACCGTCGAGTGCATCGACGAACTGGCCGATTATGCCGGGATCAAGGAACAGGTCGCCGAGGTCACCGAACGAGCCATGCGCGGCGAACTCGACTTTGCCGCCGCGCTCGACGCGCGGGTCGCGCTGCTCGAAGGGCTGGACGAGCGCGTCATCGAACAATGCCTGGCCGAGCGGGTCAAACTGATGGCCGGGGCTCGTGCGCTGATCCGCACGATGAAGGCGCGCGGCGGCCATGCCATTCTGGTGTCGGGCGGCTTCACCCGCTTCGCCGAGCCGGTCGCGGCCGAGATCGGCTTCGACCGCGCCATCGCCAATGTGCTGGAGATCGCGCAGGGCAAGCTGACCGGCACCGTGCGCAAGCCGATCGTGGGGTCGGACACCAAGGAAAAGACGCTGCTCGCGGCGCTGAGCGAGCTGAATATCGGCGCGGTCGAGAGCATGGC
>NZ_LDTE01000171.1 GCF_001476905.1 Sphingomonas sanguinis
ACCCCCGCCCGATCTGGTCCCCCAGTTTCCTATGATCCGCGACGCCACCCGCGCCTTCTCGCTGCCCTGCATCGAGGAGATGGGGCTGGAAGCCGACGACCTGATCGCCTGCTACGCCCGCGCCGCATTGGAGCAGGGCTGGCAGGTCACGATCGTGTCGGGCGACAAGGACCTGATGCAGCTGGTCGAGGATGGCAGCCTCGATATGCTCGACACGATGAACAACCGGCGGCTGGGCGAGGCCTATGTCGTCGAGAAGTTCGGCGTCGGCCCGAAGCAGCTGGGCGATGTGCTCGCGCTGATGGGCGACAGCGTCGATAACGTGCCGGGCGTGCCGGGTGTCGGCCCCAAGACCGCCTCCAAGCTGATCGTCGAGCATGGCGACTTGGAATCCGTCCTCGCCGCCGCGCCCGAGATGAAGAAGGGCAAGCTGCGCGACAATCTGATCGAACATGCCGAGAATGCCCGGCTGTCGAAGCGGCTGGTCACGCTGGAATGCAACGCGCCGCTGCCGCAGCCGCTGGAGGAACTGGCGCTGCATCCGACCATCCCGGATGCGCCCTTGCGCGCGTTTCTGGAGCATCACGGCTTCCGCTCGTTGATCGCCAAGATGGGCCAGATCACCGACGACGCCGCGCCCGCCCCTGCCGCCGGAGAGCCCGCGCCCGCCGCGCCGATGGACGATGACGAGCCGTGCAATCTCGACGGCTATATCACCGTGCAGGACCTCGCCACGCTCGACCAGTGGGTGGCCGAGGCGCGTCACCAGGGCTTCGTCGCGATCGACACCGAGACCAGCTCGACCGACGCGACCCAGGCCGAGCTGGTCGGGGTCAGCCTGTGCCTGGTGCCCAACAAGGCCTGCTATATCCCGTTGGGGCATGGCGGCACCGATCTGCTCTCGGAAGTGCCGGTGCAGATTCCGGTCACGGCGGCCTTGGAGCGGATCAAGGCGCTCTGCGAAGACCCGTCCGTCCTGAAGATCGGCCAGAATCTGAAATTCGACATGATCGTGCTGGGCGAGCGCGGCATCGCCATCGCACCGCATGACGACACCATCGTCCTGAGCTTCGACCTCGACGCCGGCCTGCACGGCCACGGCATGGACGAGCTGGCCGCGACGCATCTGTCGCACACCTGCCTCGCCTTCAAGGAGGTGGTGGGCACCGGCAAGAAGCAGCTTGGCTTCCACGAAGTCGATCTGAAGACCGCGACCCGCTACGCCGCCGAGGATGCCGACGTCACGCTGCGGCTGTGGAAGCGGTTCAAGGCGCGCCTTCCCATGGAGCAGGCGACGCGCGTGTATGAGATGGTCGACCGGCCGCTCGTCCCCGTCATCGCGGGCATGGAGCGGCGCGGGATCAAGGTCGATCGCGAGCGCCTGTCGCAACTCTCGACCGAGTTCGCTGGACAGATCGCCGCGCTGGAGGGCGAAATCCACACGCTGGCGGGCACCCCCTTCACCATCGGCAGCCCCAAGCAGCTGGGCGAAATCCTGTTCGACCGCCTCGGCCTGAAGGGCGGGCGCAAGGGCAAGTCGGGCGTCTATTCGACCGACGTGACCGAACTCGAACGCCTGGCGCGCGACGGTGGCGAGGCGGCGGAGATCGTTCGCAAGATCCTGGAATGGCGTCAGCTCTCCAAGCTGAAGAGCACCTATACCGACGCGCTCCAGGCGCAGATCAACCCCAAGACCGGCCGCGTCCACACCAGCTACAGCCTGACCGGCGCACAGACCGGCCGCCTGTCCTCAACCGAACCGAACCTTCAGAACATTCCGATCCGCACCGAGGTCGGGCGGCAGCTGCGCGAGGCGTTCATCGCCGAGCCCGGCCATGTTCTGATCGCCGCCGACTATTCGCAGATCGAGCTGCGCCTCGCCGCACATATGGCCGACGTACCCGCCCTGCGCGATGCCTTCGCCAATGGCGACGACATCCACAGCCTGACCGCCAAGGAGCTGTTCGGCGAGGTCAATCGCGACACGCGCGGGCGGGCCAAGACGATCAACTTCGCCATCCTCTACGGCATTTCGCGCTGGGGCCTGGCCGGTCGTCTCGACGTGTCGGCGGACGAGGCGCAAGCGATGATCGACCGCTATTTCGAGCGGTTCCCCGGCATCAACCGCTACATCGCCGAAACGCTGTCGAGCGTGCGCGAGAAGGGCTTTACCGAGACTCTGTTCGGTCGAAAAACGCACTTCCCGCGCATCGCCTCGCGCAACCAGGGCGAGCGGCAGGGGGCCGAGCGCGCCGCGATCAATGCGCCGATCCAAGGGACCAGCGCCGACATCATCAAGCGCGCCATGGTCCGCATGGAACCCGCACTCGCCGCCGCCGGGCTGGGCCATGTGCGGATGCTGCTGCAGGTGCACGACGAACTGGTGTTCGAGGCGCCCGAGGCGGATGCCGAAGCGGCAGGCCAGGTCATTCGCGAAGTGATGGCGGGCGCGGCCGAACCGGCGGTGTCGCTGTCGGTGCCGCTGGGCGTCGAGATCGGCTTCGGCAAGAGCTGGGGCGCGGCGCATTGATCCGCGCCGGCACGCCCCACTAATGGCCCAATCCCAGGACATCGATGCGCTTGCGAAAGGCGGGCGGACTAATATCGCGGGATTCATCCTGCGACTGGCGGCGCGTATCCCCTTCCTGTTCATCGCGGGGAGAATCTACGGCCCCGATCTGGTCGGGCGCTTCGCCATCGCGGTGGTGGTGGTCGAACTCGCCGCGCTGATCGCCACGCTGGGTATGAAGCGGGGCCTTGCGCAGGCGCTGGCCTCGACCGACCGGCCGCACGTCCATGTCGTGTGGGACGCGATGGCGCTGGCGTTCCTCGCCTCGGTCGCGGCGAGTACCGTGCTGTGGAGCTTCCCCGAGCTTCTCTATCCCAATAGCGCGATCACCGGGCTGGACCGGTGGCTGCCGTGCATCATCGTCGCCATCGCCTGGTCCGACGTCAGCCTCGCCGCGCTCGCCTATCGCCACAACGTCAAGGCGACCGTGACCGCGCGCGCGGTGATCGAACCCTGGACCATCTCGATCGCGGCCTGGGTGTTTTCCTTCTTCACCATCCGCGACGGCCTCGTCCTGTCCTATGTCGCGTCGATGACCGCGGCACTGATCGCCAGCCTGGTGCCGTTCCTGCGCAGCTATGGCCTGCCGCAGGGATGGAGCCCGCACCTCGCCCGCGTCTTCGCGCTCGCCCGCGCCAATGCGCCGCTGGCGGGGGCGGACGCGCTGGAATGGGGCACGCGCAATGTCGACCGCTTCATCCTGGGCGTGATGTTCGAGCCGCGCGTCGTCGGCATCTATTACATGGCGCAGCAGGTGGCATCCTTGCCGCAGAAGCTGAAGACCAGCTTCGACCCGATCCTGGGCCCCGTCATCACCCAGAGCCTGGCCAATGGCGACATGGGCGCGATCGCGCGGCAGGTCCGGCAGGTCGCCTTCTGGATCATGGCGGCGCAAGGGTGCCTGGCGCTGATGGGCTCGATCCCCGGCGAAGGCGTGATGGGTGTGGTCGGCCCGCAATTTGTCTCGGGCACCGCCGCGCTCGCCTTTCTGCTGTTCGCCGAGGTGCTGGCCTCGACCGGCGCGGTGTGCGAATCGGCGCTGGTCTATACCGCGCGGCACCGCAACCTGATGATCTCGATCGCGATGCTGGGCGTGCAGATCGGCCTCAGCTTCGCGCTGATCCTGGGGATGCGCGCGCTCGGCTGGCCGCAGACCTGGGCGGCGGCCGGTCCCGCCGTGGCGCTGGCGATGAGCGTGACCATGACCTCGGTCATCAAGGCGCGCGTGTTGTCGCGTATCTTGAAGGCACCGGTATCGCCCTTCCGCTGGCCGCTGGTCTGGGCGGCGGGGGCGGCGGTCGTGGTGGGGGGGCCGTTTACCAGGCTGCCCAAGCGGCTGGAATGGGCCGAGCTGCTGTTCGGCGAGCACGCCATGG
>NZ_LDTE01000172.1 GCF_001476905.1 Sphingomonas sanguinis
GTGGGGGAGTGGGCCGGTGCCGAATCGGCGGGAGCGGATCAAACACGAAGTCAGCCAGACGTGATATTTTGTCAGGTCTTATTGACACTGTCGCGACTCGCTGTCACTTTGTCATGGTCACCTGACATTACGTCATGCACGGGTGACAAAGGGAGGTTGGCCATGCAAGAGGAGGTGGACATGAAAAATCGCCTCAAGGTGCTGCGCGCCGAACGCAACTGGAGCCAGGCGGAACTTGCCGGGCGGCTGGATGTGTCGCGCCAGGCCGTCAACGCCATCGAGACGGGGAAATACGACCCCTCGCTGCCGCTCGCCTTCCGCATCGGACGGCTGTTCGAGATGCCCATCGAGGAGATTTTCGATGATGAACATCATGGTGAGTGAGGACGGGGCCCGCTGGGGCGAGAGCCGCGAGGCGGCGCGGACGGCACGCCGGAAGCGGCGGCGGATCGCCTTGGTCGTCGTCGTGACCCTCTTGGTCGTCGGCCTGCCCTTTATCGCAGGATTCATCGACGGCTTGCTCGATCGTCCCTTCGCGCCCCCGCCCCGGCTGTTGGCGCAGGTGTCGGCGGTCGTGATCCTGATCGTCGGCGGCATCGTGAGCTGGCGCAACTGGCGTGAAACCGACGAGATGCAGCGGCGGCTGGCGA
This sequence comes from Sphingomonas sanguinis, assembly GCF_001476905.1. GTDB lineage: Bacteria > Pseudomonadota > Alphaproteobacteria > Sphingomonadales > Sphingomonadaceae > Sphingomonas > Sphingomonas sanguinis_B. The sequence continues at coordinate 651 of NZ_LDTE01000172.1, forward strand.
TCGAAACCTGGGCAGTGATCGGGCTTGCTAATTTCGTCCTGCACCCGTTGCTGACCCTGATCGGCACGCACACGCAGCATGCCGATCTCGAGGACAATAGCTGGTGGGCCTCGGTCGCCATCGGCATGGCCTCCTATTTCATTCGGAGGATACGGTCATGAACCGCCGACTGACCCATATGGCCATCGGAGGCGGCATCGCGCTGTCGCTGCTCGGCTGGGGAGCCGGACAGATGGGGGTGATCGCGCTGGATGCGCTTCGCCCCGCTATCCGGGCCACCACCCCGGCCGCCCATAGCGCGCCGACACGCCCGTTCTCCATCCAGCTTTCCGTCGAGGTGCGACCATGACCGCTTCGCCCATTGCCAAAGGCCCCAGCGAAAGGGCCAATCACCGCCTGGTCGCTCTGTCGGGTGCCGTCGGCGGCGTCATGGGCCTTTCCATGGCCGTCGTGGCTCTCCTCTCCACCCCGGCCGGGACGAAGCCCAGCGCGTTTCACATGTGGACGTCGCCGCTGCCGCTCTGGTTCGCGATCCTCATGGCCGTGATGTGGGGCATCGTGATACCGATCATCTCGTGGCGCTGGCACCGCGTCGTCGATGAGCATGAAAGCCGCGCCTATCGCGATGGCGCCTTGGCGGCCTTCTACGTCGTGGGACTGGGTGCGCCCGTCTGGTGGTTCCTGTGGCGCGGCGGCGTGCTGCCTCCCGTTCAGGTGGAATGGGTATATGGCGCGATGATGGCGACCTGCGGCATCGTGTGGATGTGGCGCAAATATGTCTGATTCCGCCCCCTTCCCCTTCCCTTTCCGAAAGCCCGATTCCATGAAGACGATCATGAAAGCCGCCCTCACCTCGCTCGCCCTGATGCTGGCGCTGCCCGCCTGTGCGCAGAGCAAGCCCGCGCAAGCCGCCAATGACGCCGATCCCGCTCTATGGGTGGTCAAGGATGCCGACACCACCATCTATCTGTTCGGCACCATCCATGTGCTGAAGCCCGGCCTGTCCTGGTTCGACGAGGCGGTGAAGACCGCCTTCGACAAGTCCGACCAGCTGATGCTGGAGATGGTGCAGCCCGATCCGGCGACGATGCAGCAGATCGTGATGAAGAACGGCTTCGTCACCACCGGCCCGACCCTGACCGAGCAGCTGCCCGCCGACAAGCGCGGCGCCTATCTGAAGGCGGTGACCGATCTGGGGGCCGATCCGCGCAACTTCGACCGGATGAAGCCCTGGCTGGTGGGCGTCACCCTGTCGCTCGCGCCGATCCAGAAGCTGGGTTACGATCCGAAGAACGGACCGGAAACCGTGCTGGCCGACGCCGCCAAGGCGGCGAACAAGCCGGTCGCGGGGCTGGAAACCGCCGAGCAGCAGATCGGCTTCTTCAACGGCCTGTCGCAAAAAGCGCAGATCGAGTTCCTGACCTCGACCATCGACGACCTGCCCAAGGCGGGCGAGGAAATGGCCGAGATGGTCGACGAATGGGCCAAGGGCGATCCCGACGCGCTGGCCAAGACGATGAACGAAAGCCTGAAGGACTCGCCCGAAGTCGCCAAGACCCTGCTGACCGACCGCAATGCCCGCTGGGCGACGTGGATCAAGCAGCGCATGGCCAAGCCCGGCACCGTCTTTATCGCAGTCGGCGCCGGCCATCTGGCGGGCAATGACAGCGTCCAGGCCCAGCTCGCCAAGCAGGGCATCAAGGCGCAGCGTATCGCCTATTGATCCACCCCCGCGCCGCCGCGCCTCAGGCCCGGCGGCGCGGACTGCCTATTCTTCCTCCGCCGTCAGATCGTCGTCGGAGGGCTCGTACCCCAATATGTCGCCAGGCTCGCAATCCAGATAGCGGCAGATGGCGGCCAGCGTGGAGAAGCGCACGCCCTTCACCTTGCCCGACTTCAGCAGCGACAGATTCGACTCGGTGATCCCGATCGCGCGGGCGAGTTCGTTCGACTTCACCTTGCGACGCACCAGCATCAGATCGAGATTGACGGTGACGGGCATCAGACGATCTCGGCCAGATCGCCCCGCGCGCGCAATCCCGCCGCCAGCGCCCAGATCGCAGCCCAGGCGGCACCGGCGAACAGCAGCCGCTCGATGATCTGGGTGAAGTCGATCAAATAGGAAAAAGCTCCGACATCCGTCATCGCGCCAAGAAAGACGGCGTCGCGCAGCACCTGCGCAAGGGGTTCGGCGATCGCCATGATGATCGCCACCACCGTCGTCCGCTGCAGCCAACGTATTCCGCGCCAATCACGATGCTCCTGCCGGTTACCGAACGACCATAGCGCCATGCCGACGGAGAAGAACAATAGGGTGAAGGGCAGAATGTCCAGCATCTGGATGCCGAACAATCGCCACCACCAATAGGGCTCCGCCATGGCGGCGGTCATTCGTTCCGGGGCTTTTGGAAAGCTGGCGATGACGTGTCGGACCTCCGGCGACAATTGATCGAGCGGCTGGGGCTTTGGGCGGCATCCGTCATTACAGTCGATCGTGAAGGCCTGCCACTGCGGCCCCACCAACATCGTGGGGAGCGTTGCCGCCCCCGCCCCCGAGATAAGGAAGCACAGCAGCGCGAAGACCCGCACCACCCGCGCGCGTCCACGGCTCATAAAATATCTGTCGGACATCACGTTCTTTCTGTTTTACAGAAATTGATAATCATCATACATCAACCTTCATAGGGAATCGATGGGGAGCCCCTATGACCAAAGGACGTTTCCGATGCGCCTCCTGTTTGCCGCCGCCCTGCTGATCTGCCTGCCCGTGACCGCCTTCGCGCAGGACAAACCCGCCTTTGCTGGCCCTTATGCGGGACTGGAGGCCGGGGTCCTGATCCATGGCTTCCGCCTTGGCGATAACGTCAGCAGCCGCAAGTATGTGGGGGCGGGGCTGGCCGGGGGTGGCTTTGCCGGGATCATGTTGCCCGCCAGCGAACGCCTGCGCCTGGGGGGCGAAGTGGCGGTTCAGGCTGGGGGCGGCACCGTGCGCAGCCAGGAGATTTTCGCCTTCTACGAACAGAAAGCGCGCTGGGGCTACAGCCTGACCGCG
>NZ_LDTE01000173.1 GCF_001476905.1 Sphingomonas sanguinis
CGCCGTTCAGCGGCTGGATCAGCAGCCCCGTCATCGGCCCGGCCAGCTGAAGCAGCGGAATCTGCGCCTCTGACGCACCCAGATAGCTGTAGATCGGGGCCATGTTGCCCTGCTGCAGCCCGAAACTGAACTGCAGGCCGAGAAAGCCCAGATTCATCTCCAGGATGCGGACCAGCGACAGGCGCGGCTTGAACGGAGCGGCGTGGCCGGCGGCGGGGGTGGACGGGGTCATGCGGGTCCTCTCGCACGCGGGGGTGGGCCATGGTCTGTCGCTGGCTTGCCGCGTCGAGGGGTATCATGGAGTGGTCGAACAACAATTGCAACAAACGATTGCAATGGCGTTGATGAGTCCGAGTTAGCGCCGTCCAGCGAAGGAGTTAGGGCTGCTTGCCGTCCTTCTGCGCCAAGGCGGCGCTCTCGCGCTTGAGCGGACGCGCGACCGGGCAGACCTCCTGCACGAATCCATGCAGTGTATTGGTCAGGCTTTCCGGCACCAGCCGGTAGAAGACGAATTGGCCACGCTTCTCGCTGGTGACGAGCCCGGCCGATTCCAGGATCGACAGATGCTGGGAAATGGATGGTTTGGCCATGTCAAAGCGCGAGGCGATCTCGCCCGCGCTCAACTCGGCATGGGACAGATAGGCCAGGATGCGGCGGCGGGCCGGATTGGCGAGAGCCTCGAACACACGTTGCATGGATAAGCATTTAGGCATTTCGCTAACCGTTGACAAATATGGTTCGGCATTTAGGAATATACCTAATTATATAAGGAGCGCTGCATGACCTGTCGTTCGACGATCCGGATGATCGCCTTGCCCGACAGCGATGCGCGAGAGGGAAGGGTGCGATGGGCACCGGTGCGGTCGCTCTGGATGATCGGCATGACCGGATCGGCGCTGGTGCTGGCCCCATTGTTTGTCACGCTGGGCGCGGTGCTGCTGTGGCTTTTGACCTCGGTTGTGACGCTGTGCCTGGGCCATTCGATCGGCCTGCACCGGCTGCTGATCCATCGCAGCTTTACGGCACCGCTCTGGTTCGAGCGGGTGCTGGTCTATCTGGGCACACTGGTCGGGATGGCGGGGCCGCTGGGCATGGTGCGGCTGCACGATATGCGCGACTGGGCGCAGCGGCAGGTGGAATGTCACGATCTGCACGCCCATCGGGCACCTTTGCTGCATGATGCTTGGTGGCAGATGCACTGTCGGCTCGATCTCGCCCATCCGCCGTGTTTCGAGCCTGAGGCGCGGTTGCGCGACGACCGTTTCCTGATTTGGCTGGAGCGGAGCTGGATGGCGCAGCAACTGCCCTGGGCCGTGTTGTTTCTTTGGCTGGGGGGCTTGCCTTGGCTGGTCTGGGGCGTGCCGGTACGGGTGACGGTCGGCGTCACCGGGCATTGGTTGGTCGGTCACATCACCCACAGGCGCGGCCCGCAGGGCTGGAGCGTCGATGATGTCGCGGTACAAGGCCATGATCTTCCCGCCGCCGCGCTCATTACCTTTGGCGAGGCATGGCATGGAAACCATCATGCCTGGCCGGATTCCGCGCGGCTTGGGATAGAGCCTGGCCAGCCTGATCCGGGTTGGTGGGTGCTGCTGGGGCTGCGCCGCATCGGGCTGGTCCGCGATCTGAAGGAGCCGTCGATGCTGGCCCCGCGTGACGGGTTGCGTCGGGTGGCAGGGAGTAGCGCGGCGGCAGTTTAGCGTCGTTGGGCCGGGCGGCGGTTCGAGCCAAGATCGGGGATGGGAGATTGCCGATGTTAATGATCATGATGGGCGCGCTCATGATGCGGATCGACGCGCCTCTGGCACCGCTGAGTGACGCCTGCGAGATCGGTCGCTTGGCCGTCGCGGACTACGCCCAGCCGAGTCTGGCGAGACCTATCTGGAAGTCGACCCCGCGCACAGCGAGCTGATGAAAATTTGCCCGGCGCTCGGGCAGCAACTTCCCCGGGGGTATCGCGGTCGCAAATGCCCGTGCGCGTTCCAACGCGACGGGCAAAGGACCATGGCGGGGTGCGCGCGCTACGGTATACACGATCGAAGTACCTCGGCTGGTCGCGGATCGCGATCATGCGGCTGCGGAGGTGTGGCTCCGATGCGGCGGACCGTGCGGACGTGGCCATATCCGCTTTTACGTCCGCACGACCAAGGGCTGGCGTCGGGACGGAAAGCCGACGCCCTCTTGGGCTTCCTGAGCCCGGCTCACCGCCCGCCGGGCGGCAGGTTGGTCTCCAGATACCGCGTCATCAGCGAATAGAGGTGGATGCTGGTATTTTCGCCCTCATAGATGCCGTGGCTACGGTCTGGGTACGCCATCATCGTGAACGGCTTGTTGAAGTGGATCAGCCGGTCCACCAGCTGGTCCTGGTTCTGGTAGTGGACATTGTCGTCCAGCGTACCGTGGATCAGCAGCAGGTTGCCCTTCAGCCGGTCGGCGAAGGTGATCGGCGAGCCGTTCTTATATCCTTCCGCATTATCCTGCGGCAGGCCCATGTAGCGCTCCTGATAGATGGTATCGTAGAGCTTCATGTCGGTCGGCCCCGCCACCGCGATGCCGGTCTTGTAGAGGTCGGGGTAGCGGAACAGCGCGTTCTGGGTCATCGCGCCGCCGCCGCTCCAGCCCCAGATGCCGATCCGGGCAGGGTCGATATAGGGCCGTGTCGCCAGCATCTTCTGCACGCCTGCCGCATAATCGGCCGAGGCGAGGATGCCGACCTGGCGATAGATGATCTTGCGCCAGTCGTGCCCTCGCGGGGTGGCGGTGCCGCGCGGGTCGAGGCTGGCGACCAGATAGCCCTTTTGCGCCAGCATCCGGTGCCACAGCCCTTGCGACCCCGCCCAGCGGTCAGCGACCGTCTGACCCCAGGGTTCGCCATAGACGAAATAGAGGATCGGATAGCGCTTGGCCGGATCGAAGCCCGGCGGCTTGATGAGCCAGCCGTCCAGCTGCGTGCCGCCGCCGATATCGACGCGGAAGAACTCGGTCGCGGGCAGGCCTGTGTCCTTCACCAGCTTGGCCAGCGGCGCGTTCGCGGCCAGCGTGCGCAGCGGCTGCTGGCGGGTCATGTCGAGCATGTCGGTGACCGGCGGCGCGTCGAAGCGCGACACGGTGTGCAGCGCCCAATGCTCGCCCGGTGCGATGTCATAGCTGTGCGTGCCCGGCTGGTTTGCGGGCGTCAGCCGCTCGACCTTTGGCGTACCCGACAGGGTGGTGCGGTAAAGGTAACGCTGGGTCGGGTTGTCGGGTGAGGCGATGAACCAGGCATAGCCCGCCTTTTCATCGAGGTTCAGCAACTCGACCACGTCGAACTTGCCCGGCGTGCGGAGCGTCGCGCGGCCGCTCGCGCGGTCGATGGTGTAGAGGTGCCGCCAGCCGTCGCGCTCGGACAGCCAGGTGAAGCTGCGCCCGCCGTTCAGCCATTCGGGGGCGACGTTGGCCTCGACCCAGGCGGCGTCCTTCTCGACCATGATCGGCTTGACCGCGCCGGTCGCGGGATCGCCGAGCAGGACGTTGTAGCTGTTCTGGAGCCGATTGGACTGCTGGATGAACAGCGCGTCGGGGCCGCCCGCCCAGCTGATCTGCGGCACGTAATTCTGGCGCGGATCGCCCGCCAGCTTGAACCAGCGGGTCGCGCCGTCGGCCACATCGATCACGCCGGTCGTGACCGCCGAGTTGGTCGTCCCCGCCTTGGGATATTGCAGCGGGATCACCTGCGAATATTGTCCGCCGGTGTTCTTGATCATGTCGAAGGTGCCGACACCCTTCGTGTCGAAGCGCAAGAAGGCGATGCGCTTGGAATCCGGGCTCCACTCGAACGCGCGGTGGACCGAGAACTCCTCCTCATACACCCAGTCGGCCAGGCCGTTGACGACATAATCGTCACCGTCCCTGGTCAGCGCGACGGGGGCACCGCCCGCGATCGGTTCGACATAGATGTTGTTGGCGCGGACATAGGCGATGCGGCTGCTGTCGGGCGAGACGGTGGCGTAGAGCAGGGTCGAGGGCGCGGCGTCCGGCCCGACCTTGTGCAGGCGGCGGTTGGCGACGTCGTATAGCCAGTAATCGGACAGCGCGTTGGTGCGGCGGAAACGTTGGCCATTGGTCTGGATCAGCAGCCATTTGTCGTCGGGTGACCATTCATAGCTGTCGATGGTGATCGGCGCGCTGGCCCCCGGTGGGACCAGATCGGCGGCGGCGATCACCACCTGGCGCTGGCCGTCGGCGATGCGATAGCGGACGATATCCTGCCCGCCCTTGGGCCCGTTTTCGAGGGCGAGATAGCTTTCGCCGTCCTTGGTCCAACGGCTGGAGCGCACCGATTCCGTGCGCACGGCGCCCCGGCCGAAAATCCCCTCGACCGACAAAGTGCCGGAGGGCTGGGCGGGGGAGCTGGCCGATGCGGGTTCGGACGGCGGTGTCGGCACGGGCGTCTGCGCCATCAGCGGCGTCGCCAGCGCGATCGAGGACATGGAAACCAAAAGCCCGGAAATTCGCCAGCACGACCGCATCGACCCACCCACGCGTGAATTGCAAAGGAGCAGCGTAACGACGCGCTTGAAAATCGTATACCGAAATCTTCGTGGCGATCGTTTCCGATGCGACTAAAGGATGGCGGACCGGCGATCAGGAAAGGACGACTGGCAGATGACGGCAGGGATCGAGCATGTCGCGATCATCGGCGGCGGCTTTGCGGGCACGTTGCTGGCCATCAATCTGGTCCGCCATGGCGGCCCGCGCGCGACGCTGATCGAGCGGCGGGCCAACCAGCTGGCGCGGGGCGTCGCCTATAGCGCGGCGCATGCCGAGCATTTGCTGAACGTGCGGGCGGGCAATATGAGCGCGCTGCGCGATGATCCCGACCATTTCGTTCGCTGGCTGGTGGCGCGCGGGGCGGGGGATGCCAAGACCTTCGTGCCGCGCCGGGTCTATGGCGACTATCTGCGCGACCTGTTGATGGAGACGATCGCGGCGGACCCGGCCCGACTGACCCTGGCGAGCGGCGAGGTGGTGGCGTTGGAGCGGGAGGGTGTCGGATATCGCCTGCGGATGGCGGAGGGCGAGGGGTTGGCGGCCGATGCGGTGGTGCTGGCGCTGGGCAACCTGCCGCCACACACGCCGCCGGGGATCGATCCGGCGCTGCTGGCGGAAGGCTGTTATCGCGAGGACCCGTGGGCGGGTGATATCGCCGAAGGGCTGGGCGAGGACGACCGCGTGCTGCTGGTCGGCAGCGGGCTGACCGCGATCGATGCGGCGTTGCTGCTGGATGCCAGCGGCTTTGGCGGCCGGACCATCGCGATTTCGCGCCGGGGGCTCGCGCCGCGCCGCCATGCCGACGCGCCGCCCTTTGCCCCGTTGCGCGAGCGGCCTGCCGCCAGCCTGTCGGCGCTGGTCCGCCATGTCCGCTGTGCGGCGCAGGAACAGGGCTGGCGCGGTGCGGTCGATGCGCTTCGCCCGGTGACGCAGATGATGTGGGGCGCGGCGGACGGCGCGACGCGGGCGCGGTTCCTGCGGCATGTGCGGCCCTATTGGGACGTGCACCGCCACCGCCTCGCACCTTCGGTCGCGGACCGGGTGGACGGGCTGGTCGAGACCAGGCGGCTGTCGATCGCGGGCGGCAAGCTGGTCCGGGTCGAGCCGGACGGGCAGGGGGCCTTGGTCCATTGGCGGCCGCGCGGGAGCGATGGCGTCGAGACCTTGCGGGTCGCGCGGATCGTCAACTGCACCGGGCCGCAAGGTGATCTTCTCCGCTCGCGCGAGCCGCTGATCCGACAGTTGATCGGTGAGGGGATGATCCGCCCGGATGCGCTCCGCATCGGACTGGAAGTCGATGCGCAGAGCCATGTCGTGGCGGCGGACGGCGGCGTGGACGACCGGCTTTATTGCATCGGCCCGATGACGCGCGGCGGGCTGTGGGAGGTGGTGGCGGTGCCAGACCTGCGACAGCAGAATTGGGAGCTCGCGCGGCGATTGGCGCATGCGCAATGGGTCGGGGGCGAGGGGCTTTAATAATTCCTCCCCTGGAAGGGGAGGGGGACCATGCGTAGCATGGTGGGGGGGTGTAACCCTATCGAGAGCGGGACACCCCTCCGTCATGCCTTCGGCCTGCCACCTCCCCTGCAAGGGGAGGAATTATTGCGTCGCTCCGATCTTCTTCAACCAATCGCCATGGGTCGGCATCGACTCCGCCATTTGCCCGATCGCGCCGGCCAGTTTTGCCACGAAACCACGGCTCTGCGCGGGATCGCCATAAGCCAGTAGCGGGTCCAGCCCTTCGGGCATGTTGAACTGCCCGATATGCACCGCGGCCCAGCTAGCTGGGCCGAACAGGTCCATGTCTCGCGCGACCAGCCGTCCGGCGGAG
>NZ_LDTE01000174.1 GCF_001476905.1 Sphingomonas sanguinis
TCATAGTATTTGTGTTATTTTTTTGTGATTTGCAAGTGCAACGACGAACACCTGCACGTGTAAGACCGTCGGCAGCGGCAGATGTGTATGAGGTACAGCCCGGCTGGCGAACCGCACGTCATGCCCCAGCCGCGCGAGCTGCGTCGCGACATTGGCCTCGGCCCCCGCGACCCAGACGTCGAGCCGCGGCGTTTGCATCAACAGCTCGCGCCCCGGGGGCGACAGGCGCAGCATGATCTCCCCGAAGGCGAGCAGCCGGCTCATCGCGCCAACCACCCGCCATCGACGGCGAGGATATGGCCCTGGACGTACGCCGCAGCGTCGGAGGCGAGGAACACCGCGGCGCCGCCGAGGTCCGCGGCATCGCCCCAGCGGCCCGCCGGGATGCGATCGAGGATCGCGGCGTTGCGCGCTTCGTCGGCTTGCAGCGCGGCGGTGTTGTTGGTCGCGATGTATCCCGGCGCGATCGCGTTCACGCTCAGCCCGTGCTTCGCCCATTCGTTGGCGAGCAGCTTGGTGAGGCCGCCGATCCCCGACTTCGACGCGGTGTAGCTCGGCACGCGGATGCCGCCCTGGAAGGTCAGCATCGAGGCGATGTTGATGATCCGCCCCTTGCCCTTTGCGATCATGTGGCGCCCCGCCGCCTGGCAGAGGAAGAACACCGACTTCAGATTGGTGTCGACCACCGCGTCCCAATCCGCTTCGGTGAAATCGACCGCATCGGCGCGGCGGATGATGCCGGCATTGTTGACCAGAATGTCGAGCCCGCCGAGCCCGGCCACCGTCTCGTCGACGATGCGC
>NZ_LDTE01000175.1 GCF_001476905.1 Sphingomonas sanguinis
CGCCCCCTCCCCCGCCGCGCTGGGGTGGTTATGACGGCGGATATCGCGGCTATGAGGGCGGTTATGGCTGGCGCGATGCGGGCTATGGCTATCGGCCGCACTACCGGCCGTACCGCCGCTGCTGGACGGAATATCGCGGCTGGGAGCGGGTCCGCATCTGCCGCTGATCGGAAGGGCATCGTCCTTCCTCCCCTGTCAGGGAGGAAGGCGGTGTCCCTTCAGTCCGAGCCGAAGATGTCGCGGGTGAACAGCTTGTCCGCGACATCGGCCAGCTCGGGATCGTTGCGGTTGGCGATGATGACGTCGCTGTCCTGCTTGAATCGGCCCAGGTCGCGGTACACACGCGATCCGAAGAACGCCTCGTCCTGCAGGGTCGGCTCGAAGACGACGACTTCGATCCCCTTGGCCTTGATCCGCTTCATGATGCCCTGGATCGAGGACTGGCGGAAATTGTCCGAGCCCGCCTTCATGGTCAGGCGGAAGATACCGACCCGCTTGGGCGCCCGCGCGATGATCTGGTCGGCCAGGAAATCCTTTCGCGTGCGATTGGCGTCGACGATCGCGCGGATCAGGTTCTGCGGCACGTTGGTGTAATTGGCCAGCAGCTGCTTGGTATCCTTGGGCAGGCAATAGCCGCCATAACCGAAGCTGGGATTGTTATAGTGCGTGCCGATGCGCGGATCGAGGCCGACGCCCTCGATGATCTGGCGCGTGTCCATGTCGCCGGCGATCGCATAGCTGTCGAGCTCGTTGAAGAAGGCGACGCGCATCGCGAGATAGGTGTTGGCGAACAGCTTGATCGCCTCGGCCTCGCGGGTGCCGGTGAACAGGACGGGAATGTCCTGCTTTTCCGCGCCTTGGACCAACAGGTCAGCGAAGACGCGCGCCCGCTCCGACTGTTCGCCGACAATGATCCGCGACGGGTGGAGATTGTCGTGCAGCGCGCGACCCTCGCGCAGGAATTCAGGGCTGAAGACGACTTGGTTGGTGAGCAGGCGCACGCGCACATCGTCGATGAAACCGACCGGGATCGTCGACTTGACGACCACGGTCGCTTGCGGCGCATGGGTCTTGGCCAGCGCGATGACCGCCTCGACCGAAGAGGTGTTGAAGCTGTTGGTGTCGATGTCGTAGTTGGTCGGCGTGGCGACGATGACGTAATCCGCGCCCGACAGCGCGTCCGCCGCATCGGTGGTCGCGGTCAGGTCCAGCGTGCGGCCGGTCAGAAAGTCCTGCAGCTCGGCATCGATGATCGGCGAGGTGCGCGCATTGACCATCGCTACCCGCTCGGGCGAGATGTCGACCGCGACGACCCGGTTATGCTGCGCCAGCAGCACCGCGTTGGACATTCCGACATAGCCGAGGCCGAAAACAGCGATCTTCATTCCATGCACCTTAGCCAAGAGGGAGACCGGCCCGCCGGCCCCCCCGCCATGCTTCATCGCCGGCCATGCCCGAAGGGCCCGGTCAGGGCAATTGCCAGGGTGCGAGGATGGGGGGACCTGTCCCGTTTCGCCACAATATCGGGCTCCCCATTCCTCCCCTGCGAGGGGAGGTGGCAGGCCGCAGGCCTGACGGAGGGGTGTCCCGCTATCGAGAGGGTGATACCCCTCCGACGCGCTACGCGCGCCACCTCCCCTTACAGGGGAGGAATAGCCATCTCCTTATAGCCCCAGCGCCTTCACTACCCGGGCCCAGCTGACATATTTGAAGTTCTGCGTGTCCGGCGCGTTGTCGCCGTCCTGCGCGACGAACAGGCCCTTGGGGTAGTCGGGCCCGAAATCGCCCAGCACCAGCTCGATCCCGTCGGTCTCGCTGGTCCCGTCGATCGCGCCGCCCCCGATGCGGAAGCGCCCGGCATAGGCCATGTCGGGCAGGCGGTAGACGGTATAGGCGCTGTCGCCCTGGCTGGAGACGACCAGATAGCCGCCCGTCGCGCCCTTGGGCGCGAGTGCCAATCCTTCGGCATCGGCGACGAGGGTGCGGCCGTCCACCTTGGCGATCGGGGTCGCGGTGGTCGGCGCGGCGGGGTCAGCCGCGAAGCGCCACAGCCCGACATCCTCCTCGGCGACATAGAGCTGGCCGGTGCGATCGTCGACCACGCAGCCCTCCGCCTGGGTGCCGAGCTTCATGCTGCGTACCGTGTCCACGCGCGGGGTTGCACCCGACAGGTCGATACGGACCTGGTCGATCCGCCCGTCCTTCAGCACGACAAAGCCGAACAGCGCCTGGTCGCTGGCGCGGGTCCACAGGCACATGCCATAGGCCTCGCCCGCTCCCACCGGATAGCGGCCCATCGGCACCAGCCGGCCCGCAGAGGTGTCGAGGGTGAACAGCGCGACATGCGCGTTCGCCACATCCGCCCGGTCGCTGGCCGCGGCGATCACCCGCCCGTCCGCGAGCGTGCGCAGGTCGACATTGTTCAGCCGTGCGGCAGGCGTGAAGGACAGGCGCTTGCCCTTCAGGTCATAGACATGGATGCCGACCTTTTTGTCGGTGCCGATGACCAGGCTGGCGGCCGGGTCGGCCGCGTTGCGCCAGATCGCGGGATCGTCCGCCGCATCCGCCACGCTGTCGACCGGATCGGTCTCGGCCGTGGCGGCGATGACCGGGGCGGCGGCTTGCGGTGTGCTCGCGGGCACGCTGGCGCACCCGGCGAGCAGCAGGGTCAGGAAAGCGGCCCTCACAGCTTCACCCGCAGGCCGCCGAAGATCGTGTAGCCGAACTTCTCATATTCATAGGTACGATATCGCTCGCCGAAATAGCGCACGCCCGGCGTGTTGGTCAGGTTCTTGCCTTCGGCGAACAGGTTGATGCCCTCGGCCAGCTGCACGCTGCCCGTGACGTCGAGCTGGCCGCGCCCCTCCCAGTATAGGTCGAGCGCGGGGTTGTCGGCGTTGATCTCGTCCAGATAGTCGGAGCGCTTGGTATAGGCGACGCGCAGGTTCACGGGGCCGCGCTCATAGAAGACGCTGGCATTCCACATATGCGTCGACTGGCCCGGCAGCGCGAAGCGGCTGCGCCCGGCAAAGCTGCCGTCGAAGGTCGCATGCCCCTTGGTATAGGTATAGTTGGCGAACACGCCGAAGCCGCTGAGGAAGCCGGGCAGGAAGCTCAACTGCTGTTGCCAGTTCAGCTCGACGCCGTACAGCTCGCCCTTGCGCGCGTTGACCGGGCGGCTCAGGATCGCGCCGCCCACGCCGTTATACACGCCGGTGTTGGTCAGCGTGTAGCGATAGTCGGACAGGTCCTTATAGAAACCGTTGACCGAGATCACGCCCAGCGGCCGGATGTAATATTCCAGGCCCGCATCGGCATTGTTCGACAGGGTCGGCCGCAGGTCGGGATTGCCGAACTCGACGCGCACCGTGTTGCCCTCGGTCGTCTCCAGCACGCGCGGCGCGATCTGCGGGAAATTGGGACGGTTGATCGCGCGGCTCAGCGCGGCGCGCAGGATCAGATTGGGGGTGAAGGCCTGACGCAGCGTCAGGTTCGGGAAGAAATCGGCATAGCCATTATGCCCCCGGGCCGTGACGACCGCGCCGGTGCGCGAGACGCTGGGCGCGGTGCTTTCGAAATCGGTGGTCTCGACGCGCAGGCCCGCGACCAGCGTCGTGCCGTCCTTCACATATTTGGCCATGCCGAACAGGCCGAGGATCTTCTCCTCGGCGGTGTAATCGGCGGTCAGCGACTGCGGCAGGCGGCGTTGCGAAGCGGCCTTGGTCGCATCGAAATAGGCGTCCGCCAGCCCGGTGTCGAAGCGCTTGCCCAGGTCATAACCAAAGTTGCGCGAGTCCTCGTCGGACAACAGCCCCGCCAGCGTCTGGCTCGGCGCGGCCGAGGTCCGGCGGTCGCGGAACCGCTCTTCATCGGCGTTGATATGCCGCTCGCGATATTTGCCGCCGGTCGAGAAGGTCACCAGCTCTCCCACCGGCAGGTCGGTGCGGACCGCCAGCGTCAGCTCGTCATTCTTGGTGGTGTTCGACCGATAGGCATTCTCGCGGAACGCGAAGGTGCCGGTCTGGAGATGCTCCTTCGACGTGAATAGCGAATAGCTGGGCAGGTCGACATCGGCGAAGTCGTAGGAAAGCGTCGGCCGCAGCGACGAGCGGAACAGCAGCTCGTCACGGCGCGGATAGGTCTGCGAGCTTTCGCTATAGGCCACGTCCGCGCGGATCGTGCCCTCGCCCAGCCGCTGTTCGATACCCGCCGTCGCCGACCAGATTTCGTTCACCTGTTTGCGGTGGCGGACCTGCTTTTCGATGCGGGTGTTGCGATACGTGGCGGCGCGATCGGTCGATCCGGCCAGCAGCGTGCCCTCGCTCCACAGGATGCCAAGCCGGTCGCGAAACTCGTCATCCTCGAACCGGGCATAGGTGCCGCGCACCCAGGCATGGGTCATGTCCGACGGCCGCCACTCGAACGCGCCGGTGCCCGCGATCCGCTGGCGCTTGGTGTCGTAATCCTTGAACAGCGTCTCGGTGACGCGCAGGCCTGCCGGGGTCTGGCTCCAGGTGTTCTCGACATTGTCGGGGCGGCGATGCGTCATCGAATAGCTGCCCGAGAGCAGCAGGCCGAACTGGCGATCGGGGCCGAAGGTGTCACTGACCGCAGCCGATCCGCGATAGTCATGGCCCTTGCCGAACTGGTTGTAGCTCATTCCCGCCATGCCGGTCAGGGCAAAGCCCTTGCGATCGAAGGGCGAACGGGTGGTGATGTTGACCGCGCCCGCGATCGAGTCCGCATCCTGATACGGCAGCAGCGACTTGGTCACTTCCAGATTGGCAACGATGTCGGAGGGCAGCGTGTCCAGGTCGACCGCGCGCGTCGTCGGATCGACCGAGGGGATCTGGATGCCATCGACCGACACGGCCGACCATTCCGACGGCGCACCGCGCACGTTGATATAGCGGCCCTCGCCCTGGTCACGCTCGATGCCGACCCCCGGCGCGCGCTGCAGCGCTTCGGCGATATTGGGGTCGGGGAAGCGACCGATCGCGTCCGACGAAATGACGGTGATGGTGTTGTCCGCCGTCCGCTGCTGGTTGAGCGCGCGCGCGGTATTGTCGAGCAGCGAGGCGCCGGTGACGACGATCTCACCGCGCGGCCCCTCGGCGGTCGGCAGCGTCAGCGACAACGGGCGACCGCGCTCTGCCGCGGTGACGACCCGCGTGACCGGCGGGCGGCCGAGATAGTCGATCAGCAGGGTGACGTCGCTGGTCTCGTCCGGGGTGACCAGGCTGAACTCGCCCTGGAGGTTGGTGGTCGCCTGCGCACCCGTCCCCTCGACCGCGATGCGCGCGCCGGGCAGCGCGGTGCCGTTCGCGTCATAGACGCGGCCCGACAGGATCGGCCCCGACAGGGTGACGCCCGCAGGGGCGCTGTCTGGCGCCTCGGCCTGCGCGACCGTGGCGGCAAAGCCCAAGGCAATGAGTGAGGCCCCCGCGAGACCGCGGATGCCGGAACGGATGGCGTGCATGATGCTCCCCCTGGGTGCTGGTCGTGCCGACACCCTCCCCCAGGCGCCGGTCGTTCCCGCCCCCGTGGCGGCGCATTGTTACGCAAGCATGATGAAGTAATGACGGATGGATGACGGCACCGTCATCCATCCGTGAGACGGCGGATGTCCCCTTCCCCGCGCCGGAAAGGGAAGAAAGCGCTCACCCCTTTGTCAGGTACATCCCGCGCAGCTTTGCGATTTTGGCTGCATCCAGGCCCAGTTCGTCCTTCAGATAGCCCATGGTCCCGCCGGGATGACGGTCGGTGACCGCGAACACCGCGTCGATATAGCGGCGGTCGACACCGGCGAAGGTGCGGGCGGCCTCCGGCGATAGCTTGGCCCAGAAGCCGGTCGGGTGCGCGGGCGGTGGGGCCATGTGCTGGTTGGAGAGGAGATAATCCTCAATGATCGTCGCGCGCGGCACGCCCAGCGCGGTCAGGAGGAGTGCAGCGGCCACGCCCGTCCGGTCCTTGCCCGCCGTACAGTGAAAGGCGAGCGGCACGTCGCCCGCCAGCAGCTCGGCGAACATGCGGCGGTACTGGCCGTTGAACTGGTCGAGCAGCCTGGGATAGGTGGCGGTCATCGCGTCCACGACCTGCTCATGGGTCCAGGTCGCGGGGTCGCCGGGCAGCTGCATCGCGCTCATGTCCAGCGCATAATCGTCGCTCAGCACCTTGGGGCGGTGCCCGGCGGGCCACAGCGTCGGCTCGGTCGTGCGTTCGCGCGTGTCGCGAAAGTCGCAGACGGTGCGGATGCCCAGCTTTTGCAGGTACGTGTAATCCGCCGGGGTCAGGTCGTGCATCTGGCCCGAGCGATAGAGCAGCCCCCATTTCACCATCCGTCCATCGGCGGTGCGATAGCCGCCCAGATCGCGGAAATTGCGCCCGCCTTGCAGCGGCAGGACACGGGTCTGCGCCGCGTTCGCGACCGGAGCAGAGGCCGAAGCCCCCGCCCCCATCGGCCCACCCACCGGCACCGCCAGCACCATGGCAAGAGCGATCAGGCCACGCATCAGAACTTCACCCCGGCTTCGAGGCCATAGGTGCGCGGTTCGTTGAAGAAGCCCGACACGCCGGTCAGCGTGTTCAACCCCTTGTAGAACATATGCTGCTCGTTGAAGAGGTTGCGCGCCCAGGCCGACAGGGTCAGGCGTGCGCCGGTGTCGTTGAGCGCGATGTCGGCGACGCCGATCCGGCCGTTGACGACGAAGCCCGGATCGCCCTTGGGCTGGCTCACGCCCGGCGCGGGGTCGTTGTAATTGGCGTAGAAGCCGCTGTCGTAATTGGCGTCGAGATGCGCGATCAGATTATAGTCGCCCATCGGCCGGTCGTAATCGATCGATCCGCTGGCGGCGTGCGCCGGGGTATAGACTGGATAGATCTTGATCGGCGTCGTCACGATCACACCGCTCGCCCCTTGCGGGAACGGGTTCACCGTCGCCGGGATGGTGACGTCGTTATAGGAATAGCTGGCGCTGAGCGTCAGCCCGGTCATCGGCGCGACGGTCAGCTCGGCCTCGATCCCCTTGGCGCGGCCGGTGCCCGGTGCGTTGGTCGTCTCGATGGTGGTGCGGTTGGTCTGGAGCAGATTGCCCTGCGCATCGACCTGCAGGTAATTGGCCTGGAAGTCGATCTGGATCGCCTTGTACGCGCCGGTATAGGCGGCCAGGTTCAGGCGGACGCGGTGGTCGAGGAACTCGGTCTTGGCGCCGATCTCGAACATCGACAGCGTTTCCGGGTTGAACGGCGCATAGCGCAGCGAGCGCGAATTGGCGCCGCCCGACTTATACCCCTCCGACCATTTGCCATAGACATGGACGTCGTTCGTCACGTCATAGGCCAGCGTCAGCAGCGGATCGACGCGCGACCAGGCCGCGTCCAGCGTGCGCGGGGCGACCACGCCGTCGACATTGGGCGTCTTGCCGTTGACGATGAACAGCTGCCCCTTCTTCATGTCGCGGGTATAGCGCGCGCCGCCCGTGACGTGCAGCCGGTCGTCCAGGATCGCCGGGGTCCAGGTCGCCTGGCCGAACGCGCCGATGCTGCGCGTGGTGATCCGGCTGGCGCGGTCGAACGGCACGGTGGCGATGGCGTAGTTCGCGATGGTGGAGGCGGTGCCGTCCGCATTCCAGACATTGGTGTTGAACGCCTGGGCATTGTCTTCGGTATGCTCGCGATACGCCATCGCGCCCGCGACATATTTCAGGCGCGGCGCATCGCCGATCAGCTGGATTTCCTGGCTGAACTGGTTCTGCGCGAAGCCCGCCAGGCTGTAGCGGCTGAAGCTGCCGTTCGGCTTGAAGGTGGTGCTGTTCTGGCCGCCATTGTCATACTGGCTCTGGTCCAGCTCGCGATACGCGGTGATCGACTTCAGCTGCAATCCGGGCGCCAGGTCCAGGCCGAGCGTCAGGCGGTGGCCATGCGTCTTGCCGATGCTCTCCTGCTGCGGCACGCCGACGCTGGCGGTGCGCACCCGGTTCGGCTGGAGCGGCAAGGCGGGCGCGCGGGTCAGCGTGCCGGCGGTGATCGTCTGGAGATAGAGCGGGGTCGAGGCGTCATAGGAGGTGTCGAACGCATAGTCGGCGCTGACCCCGTCTTGCGGTTTCCACAGCACCTCGACATGCGCGCCGTGCCGGTCGAAGCCGTTGAAATCGGCCTGGCCGGGCAGCGGATTGTCGACCAGCCCGTCGCGCTTGGTGACGATGCCGTCCAGCTTGACCGCGAAATTATGCCATTCGGGCAGGTTCAGATGCCCCTCGATCTTGTGGCTGCCGTAATTGCCGATGCCCGCGGTCGCCGACAGGCCGAACTCGCCGGTCGGCTTCTTGGTCACGATGCTGACCGCGCCGCCCTCGGTATTGCGGCCGAACAGCGTGCCCTGCGGGCCCTTGAGCACCTCGATGCTCTCGATATCGTAGAGCGCGGTGCCCAGCCCCTGGGCGCGGCCTAGATACACGCCGTCGATATAGACACCGACGCCCTGGTCGCGCGCGGGCTGGTTGCTGTCGGCCAGCACACCGATGCCGCGGATGTTCATGATGAGCGCCGAGTTGCGCGAATAGAAGGGCGCGACACGGAGGCTCGGGATCGCGCCGTCCTGCAGGTCGACCAGCGACTGGACATGGCGGTTCTGCAAGTCCTCGGACGACAGGACCGAGATGGCGATCGGCGTCTTCTGCAGGCTCTGGGGGCGCTTCTCGGCTGTGACGATGACCTCGTTCAGCGAACCATCGGCATTGGTCTTCTGGTCGTCGGGCGCAATCGTCTTGGCCGGGTCGACCACCGGGTCGGCCGCCAGCGCAGGCGTGGCGAGCAGAAGGGCCAGTGCGCTGGACGCAAGACAGCGCCCCGCGAAACGCGGGTCGAACGAGATCATGATATGGATTCCCCCAAAGGACTGTGCGGCCGTCCCTTGGTATCGGATCGTTGCGACTTGATGACGTTATGGGGGAAGAATGCGGTTTTTATGATGACAATGATGTCATGAAATCCACCTCTTCCTCACGTCGAAGTACGGCGATCAACTTTCCGCCGTGATATGGAAGAATAGGTCATGCCGATTTGCCACGATCAGAAAAATAGCCACTCGACCATGTGATCTCGATCTCGCACGACCAGTTGCTCGGGATTCGCCAAAATCGGACAGCGGCGGTGACGGAATCAGAAAAGTCGTCCGCTCTCGCCCAACTGCGCTCACGCCGCCGGGTTGGCCCGCTTAGCGACCATGGCGCGCCGTCCCACGAGCGATTATGACCGACCGGTCAGGAGAATGGGGATTGAAGGAAGCCATCGGTTTTTCCAGCGAGGGAATGGACGAGGACCTCGCGTTCGACCGGTATCGCCAGCTCTATGCCGGAGGGGCAGATGTCATCCGGCTGGGTGGGCCGTTCCACGCACGCGTCACCGGCTGGCGTTTTCGCCACATGCTGCTGTTCGACCGGCACCTGTCGGGCATGGCGCATGTCCGCGAGGAACGGGTGCAGGCGGACGGCTTCGACCATATCGTGCTCCACCATGTCCTGTCGGGCACGCTGATCGGCGGACCACGCAGCGGGTTCGAGCGGGCCGGGCCGGGCGATATCGTCTTTCTCGACACGCGACGCGGCCACCGGACCGAGGCGCGCGACCTGCACGTCATCACCGCCAGCATCGCGCGGGAGCTGGCGCTGGCCGCGCTCGGCAGTTTGGGCGCACTGCACGGGCTGGTCGTGCAGGCCCCCGATACCGCGATGCTCAGCGACTTCCTGCAATCGCTGGTCCGCCATGCCCCCGCGCTGGACGACCGGCATGACGGCGCCTTTGCCCGCGCGCTGATCGAACTGCTGCCGACCGCGCTGGGCGGCCCCCGCGACGTCGCGGTCGAGGCGCGGCGTCAGGACCATCTGCGCCGCGAGGCCGTCGAGCAGTTGATCGACCGAGAGTTGGCCAATCCGAACCTGACCGGCGCAGTCGTGGCGGAACGGGTCGGGGTGTCGCGCGCGACGCTTTACCGCCTGTATCAACGCAGCGGCGGGATCGCGAGCCATGTGCGCCGACGCCGCATCGATGCGGTCCGCCGCGCGCTGGAGGGCGCTGAGGAGCGGGGGCTGGACGAGCTGGCGCGGGATTATGGCCTGGGTGACGTGGCGGGACTGGTCCGCGCCTTTCGCGCCGACCAGGGGACCGACCCGACCGAGTACCGCGCGCGCTTCCGCCGGGACCAGGGCGATGCGGTGGAGACGGGCACCCGCCGCTGGAACGGCTGGATGCACGAACTGGATTAAGCGCCTGCGAAGCCGGTGGAAGCGGGAGTTTCGCAAAGGGTGTTCCGTCAGGCCTGGCGACCTGCCATCTCGCCTTCCTGGGGGCGATCGCCTCTATCGGCCCGCATCGCCACCAGCCCAGCCCCACACCCTACCAGCCCGGTCACCCCCAGCACCCGACCGATCGCGTCGGCCAGGCCGGTCGGCCCGGCGATCGCCTGGGCGGCCGCGCCGACCGCCCAGGGGCCGAGCGCAGTGCCGAGCAGCGTGACGAGGGTCAGGAAGATCGCCGTCGTCTCGACCCGCAGATCGGGCGGCACCCTCTGCTGTAACCCGATCAGGCCGTTGGCCAGCGTGATCGACAGCCCGACGACCGCCACCACCAGCGCGGCGAGCGCCAGCATCAGATCGCTCGCACGGGTCAGCGGCCACAGTGCCAGGGTCGCCACTGCCAGCCCTAGCAGCATCAGTGCGGGCGCCCCCCTGCCCCAGCGATCGGCGAGCATGCCGCCCAGAACGTGCCCGAACGCCCCGGCCAGCATCATCGCCAGCCCGACATACAGACCCGCGCGGGGCGGCGTCAGGCCGTGGAGACGGATCAGCAGGCTGGCCGACCAGCTGGTCAGCGACTGGATCACCAGCACCGCGCACAACGCCGCCAGGATATGGGGCAGCAGCACGCGCGCATCGGCGATCATCCGGCGCAGCGCCTCGCCCATAGGCTGCCCGCCGCCCTGCGGTCGCGCGTCGGGCGATGCCATTCGCGACAGCACCAGCGCCAGCGGCAGGCCGATCGCGCCGCCTGCGACGAACACCGCCCGCCATGGCGCGACCGCCCCGCCGAGCAGCGCGAAGAGCGCCAGCAGCGCGCCGCCCCCGATCATGGCCAGCCCCCGGCCCAGCGACGCTCCTCCGGTGAACAGGCTGATCCCGCGCCCGCGATGCGCTGGCGCGATGGCGGCGACGATCAGGCCCATCGCGGCGGGGCCGATCGCGGCCTGGGCCAGGCCCAGCATCATGCGCGCCCCCGCCAGCATCCCGCCCGATGTCGCCAGACCGCAGGCGATGGTCGCGACGCTAGACCCCGCCAGCGCGACGGCGAGCAGCCGCGCCAGCGGCCAGCGGCGCGCCAGCAGGATCATCGGGATGATGGCGACGCCGTTGACGATGGCAAAGGCGGGGCCCTGCAACGCGCCGATCACCGCATCGCCCAGGCCCAGATCGGCCTTGATCGGCTCGATCAGGATCGACAGCAGAAAGCGGTCGCCGACCGCCAGCATATGAACCAGCGCCATCAGCCACGCGACGCGATAGCCCTGATGCCGGGGAAGAGGGGGCAAGCGGACTCCTTCGTCAGTATCCGGTGACCGACCGCGTCGCCAAGTCCGCCGGGGGCCGATCCCAATATCGATCCCTTTCCTCTTCGGCATAGAACGGCGCATCGTCTTCGGAAAGTCCGATGCTAACCCGCTCCGGGCCTACCGCCGTCATCAACGGGGCCGCCGCGTCCCAGTCGGCATCCAGCCAGGTCGCACGATCCCCGGCCGCGATCACCACCGGCATGACGGGAAAGGAGCCATCGGTCGGACAGGCCAGCATCGCGAAACAGCGCGCATCGCCGGTGTCGCGCCACAGGCCCGCGATGGTGAAGAGGGGTTCGTCGACCATGGTGAACCAGCCCGACCGTCCGTCGCGCCCGTCACGGGGCGGCAGCGGCGCGGCGCAAGCGGTGACCGGGATCAGGCAGCGCTGCGCCGGACGCGTCGCCAGGCGCCGCCACCAGGGCAGCGACACGCTGAGAATCCAGGTCGTCGGCCAGCATCCCGCACCCCCGCTGATATCCCAGCGCTGGGTATCCAGGCTCAAGCCGACGCTTTCCGGCGTCCGGCGCAACACAAAGGCGGGCTGGCTGGGAAGCAGCTCGCCCAGATGCGACCAGTTGCCCCACGATCCTTGCGCGGCCCCGTCCAGCCCGAAAGTCCGGCCCAGC
Source organism: Sphingomonas sanguinis (assembly GCF_001476905.1). GTDB lineage: Bacteria > Pseudomonadota > Alphaproteobacteria > Sphingomonadales > Sphingomonadaceae > Sphingomonas > Sphingomonas sanguinis_B. The sequence goes on from NZ_LDTE01000175.1 coordinate 12,232, forward strand.
GCCTCCGCCGTCCGGTCCAGCATCGCGCGGTCGCGCCCGTGCGGCTTAGGGCTGGGACGCAGCGGATAGATCGACATGGGGACGGTTCGGTACGGTCCAGATCCAATGGCGGCGCGTCGACGAGTAACGGCGCTGCACCCGCCGACAAATCAGCATGTGGCGGCGATGGTCGCTCTGCAACTGGACGAAGCCGAACAGCAGAAACACGGTCTGCCAGTTGCGGTGGCGCCGAAAGGGAATGGCAACGGGCAGGGCGAACACGATCGGCCTTTGACAACATGGAGGAAGGACGGCGGACGACTGGCGTTGAGACAGTCCGTCCGCTTCGGCTTTAATCCTGTAGGTCAATCGGTTGGCAGTGCCCATGGGCCACGCCCCCATGTCTCACCGTTGAGACGGTCGACGCCGGAACCTTTCGATCGCCCCTTGCCGGGTGGCGTGCTCCCCCTTCCTATACTGACGGAATGGCGCTCCCGATCGCTTGGGCGGCCAACCCGCGGACATCGACCCGCGCCTTCAACCGGGCGCAGAGCAGCGCGGTCCCGCTGACCTTGCGCTGGACGAACAGCGTCTCGACATGCGGGACGTGCCAGGTGTCGCGGTCGGCGATCATCGGCCGGGTCTCCTCGCGCACCACCGGCACGAAGGCGCGGTCGCCGAAGTCGAATGGGCCCGGCCTCGCCATCGTGTCGTCGATCGCGGCGATGATCCGGTCGACCGCCGGGCGGTGCGCGGCGACCGCCTTCTCGCCCAGAAAGCCCGTCTCTACCGCGATCTCGCGAATCCGGTCGCGGTCATGCGCCAGGCCCGCCTCGATCAACCGCCGATAGGAGGCGGCGGTCTCGGGCGGCACGTCGCGCGCCGCGCCGAAATCGAGCAGCACCAGCCGTCCCGTCTCCGCTTGCCAGCGATAATTGGCAAAGTTCGGATCGGTCTGCATCATGCCGAAGTCGAATAGCTCGCGTAAGACCAGCTGGATCAGCGCAGTCATCGCGGTGTCGCGGGTCGCCTGGGGTGCCTCCGCCAGTGTCTCGACCGACTGGCCGGGCACGAAGTCCATCGCCAGGACAAGCGGCGTCGTCAGCTCGGGGACCGGCGACGGCACGACATAGCGCGGATCGCCCGCCAGATGCGCGCCGTACACCCGCATCCGGTCGGCCTCGCGGATATAATCGGCTTCCTCGGCCAGCTGGCGCTTGGCTTCCTCGAGCAGCGGCTTCAGGTCGATCGAGGGGGGCACCAGGTTCGACACGCGCAGCAGCGTGGCCACATTGTCGACGTCCGACCCGATGCTGTCCCGCACGCCCGGATATTGCACCTTGATCGCCAGCACCCGGCCGTCAGGCAGCGTCGCCCGGTGGACCTGCCCGATCGAGGCGGCGGCCATCGGCGCAGCCTCGAAATGGCGGAACTTGCGACGCCAGTCGGGGCCCCACTCGGCCCTCAGCACCTTGTCGAGCTGCGCAGGCGGCATCCGGTACGCCTGGTCGCGCAGCCGCGCCAGGATAGTCTGCAACTCGGGCGGCAGCAGGTCGCCCGCGTCCATCGAGATCATCTGACCCAGCTTCATCGCCGCGCCGCGCAGGTGCGACAGCCGATCGGCGACGCGGGCGGCGTTGCCGGGGGTCAGGATCAGGTCACCGAGCCGGGGCCGTTCGCCCTGGGCCAGCCGCCGCGCGCCCTCGGCCAGCATCCCGCCAGCGACGCCGCCCGCCAGGCGGCCGAACGCGCCCGCACGGGCGAAGCGGCCGCTGGGGACCGCACGATGCTGGGTGGGATCATCCGTCATGCCCCGACATAGCGGCGGGCGCGCGGCTTGGTTCCCCCCACGGGCGCGCGATCACCCAGGCGGCCAGTATGACGACGAAGGGCATGGCCGGATAATGATAGCGCGTCTGGCCGGTAAAGCCGAAGGCGAGCGCGGTGCAGAATAGCGGCATCACGCCCGCGACCAGCATTTCCGCGCCCTGGCGCCCCGCCCACGCCGCGCGCGCCGCCAGCCCGATGCCGATGGCCGCCAGCCCGAGCAGCGCCATGTAGAAGAGCTGGTTCACCCCTTGCGCGATCTTCCACAGCGTCTCGCGTTCGGGATGGCTGGCGTCGAGCGACCAGAAGGCATCGCCGTCCTTCATCCAGAGCAGCGCGACCTTGCGCACTCCCAGCAGCCCCCAACGGACGGGATGCGCGGCGATCCAGTCGGTCGCCATCGCCTTCAACCGGCGGTCAATCTCGACCTGTCGCGGCACCCGCTCGGCAAAGGGAATGCCGACCTGCGCCCAGAGGAGGGACTTTTCGACCTGGAAATAGCCGCCATCGGCCAGGTCGTTGGCCCCGGCCTGCAGCGCGACGCCGCCATTGGTCGACACCAGCACGGGCGCGCCCAGCACCGCGCGGTTGCGCATCGTCCACGGCGCGACGAGGACCGCCATCCCCGCCACGATCAACACCAGCAGCAGCAACGCCCGCCGCCAGTCCACGCCCCGCGACAACCACAAAGCGCCGACCAGAAAGGGCGGAAACAGCATCGTCTGCGGCCGCATCAGCATCGCCGCCCCCAGCACCAGCCCGCCGACGAACGCCCAGTTGAGGCCCTGGCTCTTATACAAATCTGACCCTACCGACGATCTTACGCCTTGAA
>NZ_LDTE01000176.1 GCF_001476905.1 Sphingomonas sanguinis
AGGGCAAGCCCCGTGCGCGCGGCGTCGGCGATCCCCGCGCCCGTTTCCAGCGCGTGCAGCACGCCGGCGGCAAAGGCGTCGCCGCCGCCGATCCGGTCGACGATGCCGGCAAGCACCACTGTCTCGGTCTGCGCCTTGTCGTCGCGCGTGTCGATGCGCGCCGACAGGTGGTGCAGGTCGACCTGCTCCACGTCGCGCGCGGTCGACGCGATCGTCTGCAGGCGTGGGAAGGCGGCAAAGGCCGCCTCGCTTGCAGCGCGGCGGCGATCCTCGCCCTCGCCTGCAAAATCGTCCCGGCCCAGCAGCAGCGCGATGTCGCGATGGTTGCCGAACATCAGGTCGGCGTGCGCGGCGATGCCCGACAGAATCGCGCGCGGGTCGCCGTTCCAGCGCGCCCACAATTTGCCGCGCCAATTGCCGTCGAACGAAATCGCGATGCCGCGTGCTGACGCCGCCTCGACCGCGGCGAGCGCGCTCTGCGCCGGGACCGGGCCGAGCGCAGGGGTGATGCCGGACAGATGCAACCGGGTGACCCCGGCGAGCAGCATGTCCCAGTCCCAATCCGTCGCCGACGCCTGGGCGAAGGCAGAGCCGGCGCGGTCGTACAGCACTTCGGTGGCCCGCAGGCCCGCGCCCGAGGTGACGAAATACAGCCCCATCCGGTCGCCGCCGCGGGCGATGCCGGACGTGTCGACGCCATGCCCGCGCAGGGTGGCGATCGCCGCGCGGCCCAGATCGTTGTCGGGCACCCGGCTGGCGAACCGCACGTCATGCCCCAGCCGCGCGAGCTG
>NZ_LDTE01000177.1 GCF_001476905.1 Sphingomonas sanguinis
ATCGCCAGCGCGACCAGCGTGAAGCAGCTGTCAGAGTTGACTCCCGCGATGCGGCTCACCCTGTCCGAGGAGCAACTCGCCCTTCTGACCGACAGCGGCGCATGAAACCGGATACACTTAATTTTAATCAATTTCGGAACGTATGCAGAATGGTGGGCTTTTAGCGGGACCATGGATGTCCAGCCCCCCACCATTCTTGTCGTTGAAGATCAGCCTCTGCTTCTCATCCACGTCCAGTTCGCGTTCGAGGATGCGGGATACCGGGTCGTGCAGGCGAGCAGTGCCGACGAAGCGCTGGTCGCGTTGGAGCGGCATCCCGAAATACGAGTGATCTTCACCGATGTGACCATGCCCGGAACGCTCGATGGCGCGGCGCTGGCGACACGGGTGAGCGAGACGCATCCGCACGTCGCGGTTCTCGTGACGTCGGGGGACCAGAGCTATGTCCCCGACAATCTTCCGGCCGGGGTTCGCTTCGTGCCCAAGCCCTATTCGGGGCACATGATCGTGCGGATGATCTCCGAAGAGGTCGCCTGATCGACAGCGGCTCCCGACCCTGATCGGATCAGGCCGCCTGGGCGTGGGAAATGGCGGGACGCCCGATCAGATAGCCCTGGATCTGGTCGCAACCCAGGTCGCGCAGCATCGCATATTGATACTCGGTTTCGACCCCTTCGGCGACGATCGGGATGTTCAAGCTGCGCCCCAGGCCCAACGACGCGCGCACGATGGACAGCGCGGGGCCATGCGCATCCATTGCGCGGATAAAGCTCCGATCGATCTTGATCTTGTC
>NZ_LDTE01000178.1 GCF_001476905.1 Sphingomonas sanguinis
TCATGCTCGAAGGTGTGACCGGCCAGCGTGGCATGGTTCGCCTCGATATTGACCTTCACTTCGTTCTCGAGGCCGTAAGCCTTGAGGAAGCCGTACACGGTGGCCGTGTCGAAGTCATACTGGTGCTTGGTCGGCTCGTGCGGCTTCGGTTCGATCAGGATGGTGCCGTTGAAGCCGATCTTGTGCTTATGCTCGACGACCAGGGTCAGGAAGCGGCCCAGATTGTCGAGTTCGCGCTTCATATTGGTGTTGAGCAGCGTCTCGTAACCCTCACGACCGCCCCACAGGACGTAGTTCGCGCCCCCCAGGCGATGCGTCGCCTCCAGCGCGTCGCGGACCTGCATCGCGCCAAAGGCATAGACTTCCGGATCGGGATTGGTCGCGCCACCGGCGGCGAAGCGCGGGTGGCTGAACAGGTTGGCGGTGCCCCAGAGCAGCTTACGGCCCGACGAGGCCTGCAGCTTTTCGAGATGATCGACCGCTTCGGCGAAGTAACGGCGATGCTCGGCAACGCCCTGCGCATCGGCCATCACGTCGACGTCATGGAAGCAGTAATAGGGCACGTCGAGTTTCGAGAAGAAGTCGAACGCCACTTCCCGCTTCTGCGCGGCGGCCGCGCTGTCATTGGCGCCCGCATGCCAGGGGCGGTTGAAGGTGCCGCCGCCGAACACGTCCGAGCCGGGCCAGCAGAAGGTGTGCCAGAAGCACGCGGCGAAGCGCAGATGCTCTTCCATCGTCTTGCCCAGGACGACGCGGTTCTTGTCGTAGAAGCGGTAGGCGAGCTCGTTCTCGCTGTCCGGGCCTTCATAGCGGATCGTCGGGATGTCGGCGAAAAAGTCGGTAGCCATGTTACGAATTCCTCGGAGTGATGCGGGAATAGCTGTCGCGGAAGCGCGCGATCTTGGGGGCGAAACGCTCGACGAGCGCCGCGTCGGGGGCGATGGTGTGAGACACTGGCGGCGGCGCGCAGACCTCCTCGGGCGAGCCGCCATCGACCGCCAGTTGGGCCAGGCGTGCCGCACCCAGCGCCGGGCCGACCTCGCCGCCCTTCAGATAGACCAGCTCGACGTTCAGTGCGGCGGCGAGCGTCTGGCCCCAATAGGACGAACGCGCACCCCCGCCGATGACCGACAGCTGCGACAGTTCGGTCCCGGCGTCGCGCAAGACCGACAGGCCGTCGGCGAGCGCAAAGGCCACGCCCTCCAGTACCGCCTGCGCCAACCGCTCCGGCGTGGTGTCATGGTCGAGGCCCAGGAAGCCCCCGCGCACCTCGGCATCGTTATGCGGCGTCCGCTCACCCGACAGATAGGGGAGGAAGATTTCCGGGCCGCTCGAGGGCCCCACGCTTTCGGCGCGAGCAAACAGCTCGGCCGCGCCGGGCGTGCCGGTCAGCCGTGCCACCCAGTCGATGCAGGCCGCCGCCGACAGATGCACCGACATCTGATGCCAGACATTCGGCAGACAATGGCAGAAGGCATGGACCGCACCCGCAGGATTGGGGCGGAATTCCCTGGTCGCAGCAAAGATGACGCCCGACGTGCCCAGCGACAGCAAAGCATCACCGTCCTTCACCACTCCGACGCCCGCGGCCCCGGCGGCATTGTCGCCACCACCGCCCGCGACCGGCACCTGATCGATACCCCAGGCCTCGGCCACCTCGGCACGTAGGCGACCGGTCTGCGCCGTTCCCTCGACCGCCTGCGGCATCTGCTCGCGGTTCAGGCCGGTGGCGGCTGGCTC
>NZ_LDTE01000179.1 GCF_001476905.1 Sphingomonas sanguinis
CCTGTGGCGTTCCGGCCTGCTGGGCGGAGGCAGTCTGGGCAACGGCGATGCCGGGCGACATCAGCGCCAGTGCCACCAGCGGCGAGACACCGGCCATCAGGCCATGGCGTGAAACGAACGCAGCCACAAAAGCAGGGCGTAACACCATCTTCCCCTCTCCTTCAGTTTTATATTCTCCCGAGCGATCGGTGTTGAATCACCGTACCGCCCATTCGATGGAATCATGTTAGCGTTATAATTAATCCAGAACAAGGCGTTTGTCGGAGTGTTCCTAGTCCGCTATCGCCAGGTCTTGACGACCGACCGATGGCTACGGTCAAAAGACCCGATGGCATCGCCAGCATCGGCCAACACGTCGCAAAGACGGGTGACCAGAGACGATAACGGAGGGATTGACGATCATGGCCGACATGGAATTGCTCGACAGCGCGCGACATGCGTCCCTGCGGGTCTCCTCCGCCCCGGATGCGGCACGGCATTTCGTCCAGCTGGTCGCGGGCGAGTTCCTGTCCGCCGCGCTCCATTATCCGATCCTCTTCGCGCGCAACCCGGAAACCGGCGATCTCTATCCCGGCGCTTTGATGGGATTGGTGCCGGACGAAAATCTCTGCCTGGGGGCCAAGGGCACGCTGGCGGGCTATCGCCCGGCCGATCTGGAACGCCAGGCTTTCTATGTCTCCGGCGAGAATATCGCTATCGACCCCGCCCACCCCGCTTT
>NZ_LDTE01000018.1 GCF_001476905.1 Sphingomonas sanguinis
GCGGTCATCGCCGCCAAGCCTGCCGAGCGCCGCGCGATGCTGGAGGAAGCGGCCGGCATCGCCGGGCTGCACGTCCGCCGCCGCGATGCCGAGGGCAAGCTGCGCGCGACCGAGGCGAACCTGACGCGGCTGGACGAGGCGATTGCCGATCAGGATGCCCGCATCGCCACCCTGCGGCGACAGGCGCGCGCGGCGGAGCGCTATCGCCTGCTCTCCGAGCAGATCCGTCTGGCCGAGGCGCGGATGATCTTCGCCCGCTGGCGCGACGCCGCCGGGGCCGCCGCCACCGCCAAGGCCGAAGCCGAGGCCGCCGAGGCCCAGGTCGCCAGCACGACCGCCGCCGAGCGGGACGCCGCCCAAGCGCAGGAGGCGGCCGCGCTGCTCGCCGCGCGCACCCGCGCCGCCGCCTTGGCCGCGCGCGATGCCCTGAGCGAGGCGGGCCATGCCCTGTCGCGTACGCGCGACCGCCGCCACGGCCTGCAACGCCGGATCGAGGAATTGGCGACCACCCGTGCGCGGTTGGCCGAGGACCGGGCGCGCGAGGACTCGTTGGCGCATGACGCCGCCGCCGCGATCGGGCGGCTGGTCGAGGAGCGCGAGGATCTGTACGCGCGCATCGCCCATGCCATGCAGGCCATGCCCCGGCTCGACGCGCTGCTGGCCGAGGCGGAGACGAAGAATCGCGATGCCGAGGTGGCGCTCGCCCGGGCGCTGTCCGCCCAGGCGGCGGAGGCTGCCGAGCGCCGGATCGCCGAAGCCGCGCTCGCCCATGCGCAAGGCCGCCATGCCCGTGCCGAACGCGACGCCCGTGCCGTCGCCGCCGCGATCGAGGCGCTGCCCGACATGGCCGAACAAGAGGCCGCCCGCGAAGCCGCCGTCGCGACCCAGACCGCCGCCCGGATCGATGCGGACAAGGCGCACGCCGCGCTTGGCTGGGCCGAGGAAAGCGAGCTGACCGCCAGCGCCGAGCGCGATGCAGCCGAGGCGACCCGCGCCCGCGCCATCGCCGCGCTCGCCGCGCTGGATGCCGAAGCGGCAACGCTGACCCGCGCGACCGAGCGCAAGAGCGGCGACCGGCTGCTCGACGAGGTGCAGGCCGAACCCGGGTTCGAGCGGGCGCTGGCGGCGGCGCTGGGCGACGAGCTGGATACGCCACTGGTCGACTGGCACGGCTCGGACGTCTCGCCCGGCGATCCCGCCCCGCCGATCGGGACGCTGAGCCTGGGCGAACGGATCGCCGCGCCGCCGACGCTCGCCCGGAGGCTGTCGCAGATTTTCCTAGTCGAGGTGGATTCGGGCCAGCCCCTGGCGGTCGGGCAGCGGCTGGTCACGCGCGAGGGGCGGCTGCGACGCTGGGACGGCTATATCGGCGAGGGCGGCGGCGCGGCCGCGGCCGAGCGGATGGAGCGGCGCAACCGGCTGGCCGCGCTGGAGGCGGAGCATCCGGCGGCCGAGGCCGCGGTTCAGGCCGCGACCGAGGCGCGGGCGGTGATCGAGGATCGCATCGCCCGCGCCCGCGCCGCCGCCGCCAGTGCGCGCACGCTCCACGCCACCGCCGTCACCAACTTGCGCGATGCCCAGCGCGCCGAGGACCGCGCGCAGGCGGTGATCGAGCGGCTGACCGCCCAGCGCGCCGACCTCGCCACCCGCGCCGAACGGATCGCCGCCGAGATGGACGAGGCGCGCGCAGAGTGCGACCGTGCCGAGGCGGCGCTGGCGGCGCTGCCCGATGGCTCGGCGAGCGCGGCGGAGACGGCGCGGCTGCAGACCGAGACGCAGCTGGCGCGCTCGGCGGTGGCACTCGCCCGGTCGGAACGGACGACGCTGGAGCGCAGCCTGACGCAGACCCGCGACCGGCTGGCCGCCGCGACATCGGAGGCGGAAAGCTGGGACCAGCGCGCAGGCCAGGCGGCGGGACGGATCGCCGACATGGATGCCCGCGCCGCCGCACTGGACCAGGATGCCGCCGCACTCGCGGACCGCCCGGCGCAGCTCGCCGAGGAGATCGCCACCCTCGCCGCCGCGCACGACAGCGCCAAGGTCGAGGCCGAACGCACGCAAGACGAGGAGGCGGAGGCCGAACGCACTCTTCGCGCCGCCGAGGCCGCCCATGCCGGGGCCAATGCCCTGTTGTCGGCGGCGCGGGAGGCGCGCGCGGGAGCGCTGGCACGGGTCGAGAATCACGAGCTTCGCCGGGTCGAACTGGGCCGCGTGTCGGGCGAGCGCTTCGCCTGCCCTGCCCCGGTCCTGCCCGAAAAGCTGGGATTCGAGAGCGCGGGCGTGGGCTCGCCCCAGGCCGAGGCCGCCGCGCACGACAAGCTGTCCGCCGATCGCGAGCGGATCGGCCCGGTCAACCTGGTCGCCGAACAGGAACTGGCCGAGCTGGAGGCGAGCGGCGCGGCGAGTGCCGCCGAGCGCGAGGATCTGGTCCAGGCGGTGGCGCGACTGCGCGGCTCGATCGGGCTGCTCAACCGTGAGGGACGGCAGCGGCTGCTGGAGGCGTTCGAGGCGGTGAACGGCCATTTCCAGACGCTGTTCGCGACGCTGTTCGACGGCGGATCGGCGCATCTGGCGCTGGTCGATTCGGACGATCCACTGGAGGCGGGGCTGGAGATCATGGCGCAGCCGCCGGGCAAAAGGCTTCAGTCGCTGACCCTGCTGTCGGGCGGCGAACAGGCGCTGACGGCGGTGGCGCTGATCTTCGGGCTGTTCCTGACCAACCCGGCGCCGATCTGCGTACTGGACGAAGTCGATGCGCCGCTGGACGATGCCAATATCGACCGCTTCTGCGGGCTGCTCGACCGGATGACCCGTGAGACGGATACGCGCTATCTGATCGTCACGCACAATGCCGTGACGATGAGCCGGATGCACCGGCTGTTCGGCGTGACGATGATCGAACGCGGGGTCAGCCGGCTGGTGTCGGTGGACCTGCAGGCGGCGGAGACATTGCTGGCGGCGGAGTGAGATTGGCCCACGGGTCGCGCATGGCCGCCCCGCGGATCAAAGCTCTATCGACGCGAGACGCTGGCAAGCTTCCAGCCGCCGTCTTCCTTGGCCAATCGGACGGAAAGCCGCCATGGCTTTGCGCCACTGCCCAGCGTCACGATCGTCTGGGCGGTATTGCCGCGAACCATGGCCGGGGTCGATGCGACATGACCGATCCATGAATCCATATAGTCCTGCGCCTTGACGAAGTAATCGGCCTCCATGCCGTCCGGACTGGCGATCTGCCGGGCGATGCTCGCGCGGAGCGACTTGCTCACGTAACGGGCATAGACCTGAGGCTCGTCGGTCGGCTCCTTGTCATGGGCCATCAGGCCGACATACCAGGTATAAAAATCCCGTGCGACGGCATCAGGCGCTTTGAGCCGTGGTGCCGTAACCGCCATTGCGGTCGCATCGGCGGGGAGGTTGCCGATCACCGTGGCCGAGGCCACGCATGCCGCCGCGATCGTCCGAATGCCGGGATTCATGGCCTTGCCTTTCCGGCGGGCACGCCCACCTGTTCGTCAGCGCGGCTTGCGGTGCCTGCGCCGGGATAACGATAGATTTGATAGGATGGCTTCAGCTTGCGATAACTCGGCCCCGGATAAAAGCCGTGCAACTGCTTGAAATCGGAAATCCAGTAGCGGCCGTCATACGTGCAGATATGGCCATGCGGATGGCCCTTTATCGGTTGAATGATCGCGATATCGCCAGTCCGAAAGCCGGTGGCCAGTGCGCCTTGGGAAACGAAACCGACCTTCGTGAGGCTGCTGCCATAGTCTTTGGCAGATGTATGGCGGACCAGCGCCACACCGCCCGCCTCTACGGCTTCACGCACATATCTGGCGCATTGTCCGCGACTCGCGTCTCTCGCGTGAAGCCGCAGATGTTTCAGCGCCGCGTCCACGTTCCACATCAGCCGATGCTCTCATCGTAGAAACTGCGCGCAATAATAAAGCGATGATAGGACGATCGCAACGATTCACCGATCGACACGCGATCACGGCAGCAGGAACGTCCCCTCGATCACCGTCACGCATCCGCCGCCCAGGATCACCCGGTCGCCGTCCAGCCGACAGGTCAGCCGCCCGCCCCGCGCGCTGGCCTGTTCGGCGGTGAACGCGTCGCGGCCCAGCTTTTCCGTCCAATAGGGCGTGATGACCGCATGGGCCGCACCCGTCACCGGGTCCTCGTCGATGGCGAAGGCGGGTACGAAGACTCGGCTGACCACATCCGCCTCGCCCGCCGCGCCGCGCGCGGTCAGGATGACGACATAGCGCCCCGCCCTGGCCAGTGCGGTGAAGTCGGGCGTACACCGCCGCACGGTTGCCGCCTCGTCCACCACGACGACGGAATAGCCCGCCGGATGGCGCAGCGTCTCGACCACGCCATCGACGCCCAGCGCCTCGACCACGGCGGGCAGCGACTCGGACGACGGCGTGCGCTCGGGCAAGGACAGGCTATAGCCTAGCCCGTCGCGTGCCACCTCCAGCACCCCGGCATGGCGCGTGGCGAAGCGCACCCGGTCCCGCGTCGTATCCGACGACAGCACGACATGCCCGCTCGCCAGCGTGGCATGGCCGCACATCTCCACCTCGTCACCCGGCGTGAACCAGCGCAGGTCGAAATCCGCCTCGTCGCCCTCATGCGGCACGAGGAAGGCGGTTTCGGACAGGTTGTTCTCCTGCGCGACCGCCAGCAGCGTGGCGTCGTCCAGCCAGGCGGACAACATCATCACCGCCGCCGGATTGCCGCCAAAGGCTGCGTCGGCAAAGGCATCGACCTGGGTGAAGGGAATGCGCATCAATAGCCGACGCGCTTGCCGAACCAGTGCGGGGTCACGTCCGCCTCGACCAGCGGATTGTCGGTATCGACATGGCCTTCGGGATCGAGGTGGATCAGCACCTCGACCTTGGGGAAGGCACGGCGCAGCGCCCGCTCGACGCCCTCGACCACGTCATGCGCGGCGGCGACCGTCATGTTGCGGTCGACCTCCATATGGAACTGCGCAAAGTCGTGGCTACCCGAGCGACGGGTGCGGAAGTCGTGAATGCCCTTCAGACCCGGCTGGCGCGCGGCGACGTCGAGAAAGGCGGCGCGCTGGTCGTCGGACCATTCCTTGTCCATCAGCTGGTCGATCGCGGTCGAGGACGCCTGGAACGCGCCCCAGGCCAGCCACAGCGCGATGGCAATGCCGAAGATCGGGTCCGCGCCGTGCCAGCCGAGATACTGGTCGAGCACCATCGCGATGATGACCGATCCGTTGAGCATCACGTCCGACTGGTAATGGACATTGTCCGCCAGGATCGCGACCGATCCGGTACGGCGGATGACGCTGCGCTGATAGGCAAGCAGAACGACGGTCGCGGCGATCGCGATCACCGACACGCCAATGCCGAACTCGGCATCGCTGGTCGGATTGTCCGCGCCCAGCGCCATGACCGCGCGCCAGGCGATGCCCGCCGCCGAGGCGGTGATGAGCGCCACCTGGAACAGGGCCGCCAGCGCCTCTGCCTTGCCATGGCCGAACCGGTGGTCATGGTCCGCCGGGGTCGCCGCCAGCCGCACGCCGTACAGCGTCACCAAGCTGGCGAGCAGGTCGAGCGCGGTGTCGGCGAGCGAGCCCAGCATCGCGACCGATCCGGTCCGCCACGCGGCAAAACCCTTCAGCGCCAGCAGGAACAGCGCCATGGCGACGCTGGCCAGCGCCGCGCGGGTCGCCAGCGGAATGACTCTCTTACGTTCGTCCTGGGTCACGGAAACAGCAATCCTTCGTCCCAGCCACCTTCGGCCGTACGGGTGAAAACCCGGCGCTCATGCAGCCGGTGTTCGCGGTCGAGCCAGAACTCGATCCGTTGCGGGGTCACGCGATATCCGCCCCAATGCGGCGGGCGCGGCACGACGCCGCCCTCGAACCGGGCGCGCATCGCCTCGAATCGCGCCTCGAACGTCTCACGCGCGTCGAGCGGGCGCGATTGCTCCGAAGCCCAGGCGCCCAGCTGCGAGTCGCGGCCACGGCTGGCGAAATAGGCGTCCGACTCGGCATCATCGACGCGCGAGACCCGTCCCTCGATGCGGACCTGGCGACGTAGCGACTTCCAGTGGAACAGCAGCGCGGCCTTGCTGCCCTCGCCCAGCTCCTGCGCCTTGCGGCTTTCGCGGTTGGTGTAGAACACGAATCCGCGCTCGTCATGGCCCTTGAGCAGCACCATGCGCACCGATGGCTGCCCGGTCGAGTCGACCGTCGCCAGCGCCATCGCGTTGGAATCGTTGATTTCGCTCGCCCGCGCCTCGGCGAACCAGGCGCGGAAGAGTGCATGGGGATCGTCTGCCATGCGCCCGCCCATACGCCTGTGGGCCGGGAAAACCAACGTCACGAACGGAAACGCTGAGTCCTGACCTCATGGCTTTGACGACCAAGGATTTATTCGGGCCGAACCGGCCCACCACCAATCATGTGTTGCAACATCGGTCCGATGCGGCGATTTTCCGCCCCCCATGGACCCCGCAGAGGACAGCCCCGCCCAGGCCGCCGCCTGGATCGCCGCCTATCGCGCCACCGCGGGCGAGGCGGACGTGCTGGCGGGCTCCGACAACCCCGCCTGGCGCGCGATGCTGGAGGAACTGGCCGCCGTCGCCAGCGACCTGGCCCATGCGCGCGAACGGGTGCAGCGGCACGCCGCCGATATCGGCACCGGTTTCCGCATCATCGGCGAAACCGACGAGCGCCCCTGGCCCGTCTCCCCCGTTCCCCTGCTGATCGACAGCGGCGAATGGGCGGGGATCGCGGCGGGCGTGACCCAGCGCGCCGATCTGCTGGAGACGATCCTCGCCGATCTCTACGGCCCTGGACGGCTGGTGGCGGAGGGACATATCCCCGCCGCACTGGCGACCGGCAGCCCCTATTTCCTGCGGCCGATGGTCGGCGTCACGCCGCCGGGCGGCCATCATCTGAGCTTCGTCGCCTTCGACCTGGCGCGCGGGCCGGACGGCGAGTGGCGGGTGCTGGCCGATCACCTGCGCAATCCGGCGGGTGCGGGCTATGCGCTGGAGAACCGCTTGGCGGTCAGCCGGACGCTGGGCGGCCTGCAGAACCGGCTGAACGTGGAACGGCACGCCCCCTTTTTCGCCGCCTTTCGCGCCGGGCTCGCCGCGCAATGCCGCCGCGCCGATCCGCGCATCGGCCTGCTGACGCCCGGCCGTTTCAACCCCAGCTATCCCGAGCAAGCGCATCTGGCACGTTATCTGGGCCTGTTGCTGGTCGAGGGCGCCGACCTCGCCGCGATCGAGGGACAGGTCTATGTCCGCACCGTCGCGGGGCTGAAGCGGATCGACGCGCTGTGGCGGCGGCTCGATCCCCGGATGCTCGACCCGCTGGCTTTCGACAGCCATTCGCAGATCGGCGTGCCCGGCCTGATCGACGCCTATGTCGAGGGGCAGGTGGTCATCGCCAATGCGCCGGGTGCGGGCGTGATGGAGAGCCCGGCCGTCTCCGCCTTCCTGCCTGCCCTGGCCAAGCATCTGTCGGGCGAGGCACTCCGGCTGCCCAATATCGCGACCTGGTGGTGCGGCGGCCCGGCCCAGGCGGCGCATGTCGCCGAACATCTCGACCGGCTGCTGATCGCCCCGGCCTTCGGCCCCCGTCCACTGGGCCTGCCCGATGGCGCGCGGACGGGCGCGAGCCTGTCGCCCGAGGAACGCGCGACGCTGCGCGACGACATGGCCCGGCGGCCGCAGGATTATGTCGGGCAGGAAATGGTACGCCTGTCGACCATGCCCGTCGTCATCGGCGACCGGCTGGAGCCGCGCCCCTTCTCCCTGCGGGTCTTCGCCGCGCGCGATGCCGAGGGCCGCTGGACCGTCCTGCCCGGCGGGTTCGGCCGGATCGGCGAGCATCCCGAGGCGACCGCCGCGATGATCGGCGAGGGCTTGTGGTCCGCCGATGTCTGCATCCACGGGGCCGAGCCGGTGGCCCCAGTCTCGCTGCTCGCCGATCCCGATTCGCTGCATGTGCGGCGCAATCCGGGGACGCTGCCCAGCCGGGTCGCCGACAATTTCTTCTGGCTCGGCCGCTATCTGGAGCGGGGCGAGGCGCTGCTCGCCGCGATCCGGGTCATGCTGGGCAATTCGATCGATGTCGATGGCGGCGGCGCGCTCGACCCGCGCACGCTGGGGCGGCTGGTTGGGCTCATCACCGGTGGCGGCGCGGCCCCGCATCCCGACAGCCTGCGCCGCGCCGCCCTCACCCAGTTCGCGCGCACTGCGATGGAGGATGAAGGCTGGCACTCGGTGGCGCGCATCAACCGACTGGCGCGCGGGATCAGCGAGGGGTCGCGCGACCGGCTGTCCGCCGACATGGTGCGCCTGCTGGAAGCCCCCTTCCCCACCCATCCGGGGATGCTCGACCGGGCGGGCTCGCTCCAGCGCCGCTATGCCGCCATCGCCGGGCTGTCCGCCGAGCATATGGTCAGGACCACCGCCTGGCGCTTTCACGATCTCGGTCGCCGGGTCGAACGCGCAATGGCGGTGGCGAGGGCAACGCGGCTGTTCGGCATGGCGGGCGCGTCGGCGGACGACCTGTCCACCCTGCTCGACCTCGCCAACAGCCAGATCAGCTATCGCCAGCGTTATCCGACCGGTATCGCGCGCGTCGCGGTGGTCGATCTGGTTGCGCTCGATCCCAACAATCCGCGCGCCCTGGCGTATCAGACCGCGCGCATCGCCGACTGCCTGTCGCGCCTGCCGGTCCTGTCCGACGACGACATGGCCGAGCCGCAACAGGCCCAGGCGATCGCGGTCCGCGCCGCGCTGGAAACGGCGGATGCCCGCACCCTCGACGCCGATACGCTGGGCGATGTCGAGCGGCGGCTGGGCCTGCTGTCGGAAGCGATCGCCAGGCGCTATTTCCTGCAAGGCGCGGAGCCGTTGCGCGCCGGGGGACTTACCCTCGCATGATCTACGACATCCGCCACATCACCCGCTTCGATTACGGCGCGCAGGTCAAATATGCCCGCTGCAACCTGCGGCTCCAGCCGATCGACTGGCCCGGACAGCGGCTGGAGACCTACGACCTGATCGTCGAGCCGGTCGGCCGCACCCGCTCCGCACGGGCCGAGGCGGGACTGGCGCATGTCACGCGGCTGGTCGTCGACCGACCGGTGCGCAGCCTGACCATCGAGAGCCGCGCGCGCATGGTCGTCGACCGCCCGGTGCCGATGCCCTCTCCCAGCGATCCCACGCTGGCCGAGATATCCGCGCTCGCCCGGTCGAGCCGCGACCTGTCGGCGGCGGGCCCCGCCAACTATATCTTTCCCTCGCCGCTGATCCCGCTCGACCCCGCCATTGCCGAGTGGTGTGCGCCCGACCTGTCGCCCGATCGCGGCGCGCTGGAGGCGGGCTTTGCCCTGGCGAACCGCATCCAGCGCGAATTCGCCTTCGATCCCGCCGCCACCCTGGTCGACACGCCCCCGGCCGAAGCCTTTCGCCAGCGGCGCGGCGTATGCCAAGACTTCGCTCAGATCATGATCACGGGCCTGCGCGCAGCGGGCATCCCGGCCGCCTATGCCTCGGGCTATATCCGCACCCTGCCGCCGCCGGGCCAAGCGCGGCTGGTCGGAGCGGACGCGACCCATGCCTGGGTACTGATCTGGGGCGGGCCGCAAACGGGCTGGGTCGGCGTTGACCCCACCAACGGTATCTGGATGGCAGGCGACCACATCATCGTCGCGGTCGGCCGCGACTATGCCGAGATCGCGCCGGTCGATGGCGTGGTTCTGGGCTCGGGTGCGCAGAAGATGGACGTCAGCGTCGACGTCGCGCCGGTCGGGCGCGCCGACATGGCGGAGGCCACGCTGTCCGACTGATCGGCAGCCTGCCGGGGAGAGGAACCAGCCGATGACCTCGAGATCCCTGCCGCGTCGGGGCCGATCGATCCTCGGCATCCTGTTGTTCGCGATCCTCGGCGCTCTGCTCGCCCTGCTGCTCTATGCGGCCATGGGCTATGCCGATGCCTTGCGCGATGCGCCCCGGTTGAAGGCGCGAGCGGACCGGCTGATTACCGAGGGGCGCGGCCCCGATGCGCTGACGCCCGCTGAACTGCGGCAATTGATTTGCGTGGAAGACCCCGATTTCTGGCATCATCACGGGGTGGACAATAACACGCCCGGCGCAGGTGTGACGACGATCACTCAATCGCTGTCCAAGCAACTGGCCTTTGCCGCGTTCAAACCGGGCCTTCGCAAGATCCGGCAGACCACCTATGCCAAGGGGCTGGAGGCCCGCCTGTCCAAACGACAGATCCTGGCCCTGTTTTTGGCAGAAGCTCCGTTCGGGCGAGGGCCGAAGGGCTGGATGCAGGGCGTGTTCACCGCCAGCGCGCAGGTTTACGGCAAATCACCTGCCGAATTAACCCAAGCACAATGGCTACGGCTGGTCGCGGTTCTGGTAACACCCTCCGACTTTCATCTGTTCGGTCCGGACCCGCGTCTTGACGAACGGGTCCGGCGTATCGAGCGGCTGGTCGCCGGAATGTGCCAGCCACGGGGCAATGGCGATGTGATGCTCGACGGCTGCGCTTGACGAGGGAGCCGTCATCCCGTGGCGGCTCTCACCCCTCTTCGATCACGGCATTGGGATTGTCCTTGTCCGGGTCGGGATGGCCGCCCTTGCCATGATAGGCCGCGCCGCTCTGGCCGCCATGGAAGTCGCCCTTTCGCTCGGGGGCACCCTCGTAACCGCCGCCCTGGCTCTCGCCGCCCTTCTTGCCCGGCGTATCCGACACGCCGTCCGGCACCCCTTTTTTGCCGTCCTTCCCCACGACCTGCATCGGCTGAGTCATGATCCGTCTCCTTCTCCATGCTGCAACGCGTGGGACACGGATTGCGCTCCGGCGCGGACTTCCCCACATAGATCGGTAATACACTGCCAACGGGGAACAGAGTGGCCGATCCATATCAGACGCTGGGCGTGAGCCGTACGGCCAGCGAAGCCGATATCAAGAAAGCCTATCGCAAGCTGGCGAAGGAACTGCATCCCGACCGCAACAAGGACAATCCCAAGGCGGCGGAGAAGTTCAGCCAGGTCACCAATGCCTATGACCTGCTGAACGACAAGGACAAGCGCGCCCGGTTCGACCGGGGCGAGATCGACGGCGACGGCAACCCGGCCTCGCCCTTCGGCTATGGCGGCGCGGGCGGGTTCGGCGGCGGGGCCGGTCCCCGCCCCGGCGGCGCGGGCGGCTTTCGCCAGCGGTTCGACTTTGGCGGCGAGGGTGCCGACATGTCGGATATCTTCGAAGGGATGTTCGGCGGCGCTGGCCGTGGCGGCTTTTCGGGGGGCTTTGGCGGCCGGGGTCGTTCGGCCCCGAAGGGTGCCAATTCGGCCTACGCCCTGCGCGTGCCCTTCGTCGATGCCGCCGCGCTCAGCCCGCAGCGGATCACGCTGGCCGATGGCAAGACCATCGACCTGAAACTGCCCGCAGGCGTCGACACCGGCACCCAGATGCGATTGAGCGGCAAGGGCGAACAAGGCCCCGGCGGGCCCGGCGATGCGATCATCACGATCGAGGTCGTGCCGCACGCCTTCTTCACCCGTGACGGCGACGATGTCCGCCTGGACCTGCCCATCAGCCTGACCGAGGCAGTGCTGGGCGGGCAGGTGAAGGCCCCCACCGTCGAGCGTCCGGTGATGCTGACCATTCCCAAGGGTACGACGTCGGGCAAGACGCTGCGCCTGAAGGGCAAGGGCTTTCACAAGAAGGATGGCGGACGCGGCGACCAGTTGATCACGCTCATCATCGACATCCCCGCCGATGATGCCGCGCTGCAACAGTTCGCGGCGGAATGGACCGACAGCAGGAACCCGAGGGCCGCCATGAACGTCTGATCGTTCCATGAGCGATGCGAATGGCCTGACCCCTGAAGAACGTGCACATGAACATGGGAAGGCCCGCACCCGGCTGGACCGGCAACTCGCCAAGGTCCGGCCGGGCTCCTATGCCTTCGAAATCCTGAAGCGAACCTCGCTCGGCGTCTTCAACGACGGGTTCATCCATGCCGGGAACCTCGCCTATCTGGCGTTGATGACGCTGTTTCCCTTCTTCATCACCACGGCGGCGCTGCTCTCGCTATTCGGCCAGAGCAACGAGACGCAACATGCGGTGGAGAGCTTTCTCCACGTCCTGCCCCCCGATGTCAGCGACCTGCTGCGCAAACCGATCGCCGATGTGCTGGCCGCGCGGACCGGCTCGCTCCTCTGGCTGGGCGGTCTGGTCGGCCTGTGGACGGTCGGCGGGTTCATCGAGACGATCCGCGACATCTTCCACCGCGCTTATGGCGTAAAGGCGACGGCCGCCTTCTGGAAATCGCGGCTGTCGTCCACGCTGGTCATGATCGCCTCGGTCGTCGTCGCGCTCCTGTCGTTCCTGGCGGCCGGTATCCTGACGGCGGCGGAACAGTTCATCTATCGCCTCGTCCCCTTTGCACAGGACATGGCGGGTTGGATCGGCCTGTCGCGATTGATCCCCGGCGCGGTCATGTTCGGGGCGCTCTACCTGCTCTTCTATTCGGTCACGCCGGGCAAGTATCGCGAGAGCGATTGCCCCAAATGGCCCGGCGCGCTGTTCACGGCCGCCTGGTGGGTCAGCATGACCGCGCTGCTGCCCTGGGTGCTGTCGAAACTGGGCGGCTATGATCTGACCTATGGCAGCCTGGCGGGCGTCGTCGTGATGCTGCTGTTCTTCTATCTGATCGGCCTTGGGCTGGTTTTCGGGGCGCATTTGAACGCGGCACTGGCGGAACCACCGGAAACGGGGCTAGAGAGGGCGCTTGAAGATGGTGAACCGGCAGGAGCGGTAACGGCGTGAACGGATTGATGGCAGGCAAGCGGGGGCTCATCATGGGCCTGGCCAATGACAAGTCGCTGGCCTGGGGCATCGCCAAGCAGCTTTCGGAGGCGGGCGCGGAGCTCGCCTTTTCGTATCAGGGCGCGGCGATGGAAAAGCGGGTCCGCCCGTTGGCCGAACAGCTGGGCGTGGCGCGCCTGTTCGATTGCGACGTGTCCGAGATGGAGTCGCTCGACACGCTGTTTGCCGATCTGAAGGCCGAGTGGCCGACGATCGACTTCGTGGTCCATGCCATTGGTTTTTCGGACAAGTCGCAGCTGCGCGGTCGTTATTATGACACCACGCTCGACAATTTCCTGATGACCATGAACATCTCGGCCTATTCGCTGGTCGCGGTCGCCCAGCGTGCGCGGGCGATGATGCCAGAGGGCGGCTCGATCCTGACGCTGACCTATTATGGCGCGGAAAAGGTCATCCCGCATTACAACGTCATGGGCGTGGCCAAGGCGGCGCTGGAGACCAGCGTCAAGTATCTCGCGGTCGACCTCGGCCCGGAGAATATCCGCGTCAACGCCATCTCGGCAGGCCCGATCCAGACGCTGGCGGCGCGCGGCATCGGCGACTTCAACTATATCCTGAAGTGGAACGAGCTGAATTCGCCGCTGCGTCGCACCGTGACGATCGAGGATGTGGGCGGCGCGGGCCTGTACATGCTCTCCGACCTGTCGTCGGGCGTGACGGGCGAGATCCACCATGTCGACGCCGGGTATAACGTCATCGGCATGAAAGCCGAGGACGCGCCGGACATCGCGCTGGCGTGACTTCCTTTCCTCCCCTGCAAGGGGAGGGGGACCAGCGAAGCTGGTGGAGGGGTGTCACCGCTTGCGAGTAAAACCATTCCTCGCCGACGGGGACACCCCTCCGTCAGGCCTGTGGCCTGCCACCTCCCCTTCCAGGGGAGGAATTGGGGCCAACATTATCTATCGCGCCTTGCGCTTCGGCGACGCTAAAGACGAATCCATGTCCGACCAGCCTATCGCCGCCATCACGATCCGCCCCGCCCAAGGGACTGACGTCGCCGCGCTCGACGCGCTGCTCGTCGCCAGCTTCCCCGCCCCCGCCGAAGCCGCCTTGGTCCGCGACCTGTGCGTCGAGGGCGACATGGTCCTGATGCTCGTCGCCATCGACGACGACACCGACACGCTGATCGGCGCGATCGCGTTCAGCCGGATGGCCGTCGACATCGGCGGCAAGCCGATCAATTCGGTCGCCCTCGCCCCCATCGCCGTCGCGCGCGACTGGCGGCAGCAGGGCGTTGGCGAGGCGCTGGTCGCCGCGGGGCTCGAACGGCTGGAGAAGGAACGTGTCGTGCTCTGCTTCGCGCTGGGCGACCCCGCTTTCTACGGCCGCTTCGGTTTCGCCGCCGATGTCGCGAGCGGCTTCGACAGCCCCTATGCGGGCGACTATTTCCTCGCCGCCCCGCTGCAGGGCGGATTGATCCCCTGCGGCGTGCGCGGGGCCGCCACACATGCGCCGGCCTTTGCCCGGCTGGGAGATGCTGCGTGAGCTTCAATAGTTTCGGCCGCCTGTTCCGCTTCACCACCTGGGGCGAGAGTCATGGTCCGGCGCTGGGCGCAGTGGTCGACGGGTGCCCGCCGGGCCTCGCGCTGTCGGAAGAGGACATCCAGCCCTGGCTCGACAAGCGCCGTCCGGGCACCAGCCGCTTCACGACGCAGCGGCGCGAGCCCGATCAGGTCCGTATCCTGTCCGGCGTTTTCGAGGGGAAGACCACCGGCACCCCGATCAGCCTGATGATCGAGAATGTCGACCAGCGGTCCAAGGACTATGGCAACGTCGCGCTCGCCTATCGCCCCGGCCATGCCGACTATGCCTATGACGCGAAGTACGGTTTTCGCGACTATCGCGGCGGCGGGCGCTCCTCCGCGCGCGAGACGGCGGCGCGGGTCGCGGCGGGTGCGGTCGCGCGCGCGGTGATCCCGCAGGTAAAAATCCGGGCGTGGGTCGAGTCGATCGGCGGCGACCGGATCGACTATGAGGCGTTCGACGATGCGCAGATCGACGCCAACCCCTTTTTCTGCCCCGATGCAGCGGCGGCCGAACGCTGGGAAGCGATCGTCGACGGCGCACGCAAGTCCGGCTCCTCGGTCGGCGCGGTGGTGGCTTGCGAAGCGACCGGCGTACCGGCCGGCTGGGGCGCGCCGCTCTATGCCAAGCTGGACAGCGAACTCGCCTCCGCATGCATGAGCATCAATGCGGTCAAGGGTTTCGAGATCGGCGACGGGTTCGCCGCCGCCGCGCTGACCGGCGAGCAGAATGCCGACCCGATGCGCGCTGGCAATGGCGGACCACGCTTCTTGGCGAACCATGCGGGCGGCATTGCGGGCGGCATCGCCACCGGCCAGCCGGTCACGATGCGCGTCGCGTTCAAGCCGACCAGCTCGATCCTCACCCCCGTCGACACCATCACCCGCACCGGCGAAGAAACGCAGATTGCTACCAAGGGGCGTCACGACCCCTGTGTCGGCATTCGCGGCGTTCCCGTGGTCGAGGCGATGGTCGCGCTGGTTTTAGCCGATCAGGCGTTGCTTCATCGCGGCCAATGCGGCTGACCAGAGGAACGGGCCCTCTCCTGCCTCGTTGATAACACGAGAAAAAAGCAGGAGAGAAACAATGCGTTATATGCATGTGATCGCCGCCAGTGCCCTAATCCTTCCCGCCGCCGCCATGGCCCAGGTATCGGGTGGGACGACCGGCGGGATGTCTGGACAGACCACCGCGCCGGGCCAGACGATGCCCGGTCAAATGTCGGGGCAGACCACGATGCCCGGCCAGTCCACCATGGGACAGCCCGGCGACACGATGAGCACGATGCCGAGCACCAGCACGCGCTCGACCACCCGGTCCAAGAACCGTTCGCGTACCACGACGCCGGACAGCACGGTCAATACGCCTTCGACCATGCCCGATACGACTGGCGGCAGCACGATGGGCAGCGACACGACCACCAGCGGTCAGGTCGGCAGTGGCACGACCGGCGGCACCACCACACCGCCGGGCAGCAGTGGCGGCATGCGCTGATCCCTTTCGGGCACATCACTACGGGAGGGACCCGGTCGCGCGAGCGGCCGGGTCTTTTTTTGGCGAACGGCTTCAGCGAAGTCCGACGCCATGGCATTCACAAAAAAGGCCCCGACATGTCGCCGGGGCCTCCAAAATCAATCCGCGAAGGGATCGCGAACCAGGATCGTGTCCTCGCGCTCCGGGCTGGTCGACACCAGCGCCACAGGGCAACGGATCAGCTCCTCGATCCGCCGGATATACTTGATCGCCTGCGCCGGCAGATCGGCCCAGCTCCGTGCACCCGCCGTCGATTCCTGCCAGCCTTCCATCGTCTCATAGACGGGGACGACCTTGGCCTGATCCGCCGCATGGGTCGGATAATAATCCAGCGTCTGGTCGCCCAGCTTATAGCCGACGCAGATCTTCACCTCGTCGAACCCGTCGAGCACGTCGATCTTGGTCAGCGCGATGCCGGTGATGCCGCCGACCGCCGCCGACTGACGGACCAGCACCGAGTCGAACCAGCCGCAGCGGCGCTTGCGGCCCGTGACGGTGCCGAACTCATGGCCGCGCTCGCCCAGACGCTGGCCGGTTTCGTCCTCCAGCTCGGTCGGGAAAGGCCCCGAGCCGACGCGGGTGGTGTACGCCTTGGCGATACCCAGCACAAAGCCGACGCCCGACGGCCCCAGGCCCGATCCGCCCGCCGCCGCGCCCGCAATGGTGTTGGACGAGGTGACGAAGGGATAGGTGCCATGGTCGATGTCGAGCAGCACGCCCTGCGCACCCTCGAACAGGATGCGCTTGCCGCCCGTCCGCGCCTCGTTGAGGTCGCGCCACACCGGCTTGGCGAAAGGCAGGACGAAGGCGGCGATCTCGCGCAGATCGGCCAGCAGCCGCTCGCGATCGACCGGTGGCTCGCCGAAGCCCGCACGCAGCGCGTCATGATGCGCGCACAGCCGGTCGAGCTGCGGGCCAAGGTCATCCAGATGCGCCAGATCGCACACGCGGATCGCGCGGCGGCCGACCTTGTCCTCATAGGCCGGACCGATGCCGCGCCGCGTGGTGCCGATCTTGCCCGCGCCGCTCGCGTCCTCGCGCAGACCGTCCAGGTCGCGGTGGATCGGCAGGATCAACGGGCAGTTGTCGGCGATGCGCAGCGTTTCGGGGGAAGCGTGCACGCCCTGTTCGCCCAGCCGCTCGATCTCGGCCTTCAATGCCCAGGGATCGAGGACGACGCCGTTGCCGATGACGCTGGGGGTGCCGCGCACGATGCCCGAGGGCAGCAGCGACAGCTTGTAGACATTCTCACCGACGACCAGCGTGTGACCGGCATTATGCCCGCCCTGGAAGCGGACGACCATGTCGGCGCGCTCGGCCAGCCAGTCGACGATCTTGCCCTTGCCTTCGTCGCCCCATTGCGCGCCGATGACTGCTACATTTGCCATGGATGCTATGCTCCGCCTGCCGGACGGACCCCATGCGCCCTTCGACAGGACTCGGCGGATGGGGGTTTCCAATAATGTGCGGGGCGCGCCTAGCGGGACGCGCCCCCGTATGTCAACCGACGATGGCGGTCGGCTGGCCGTTCGTCAGGATATGGGTGCAAAGCTGTGCCTCGGGCGTGTCGCCTTCCTCCAGCGCCTGCACCGTCACCCAGCCCTGCGCGCGGAGCGAGGCGCCCGTCGCAGGTTCGGTGCCATGAGGAAGGAACAGCCGCCGCCGCTCGGTCGGCGGGGCGGTCGCGACGATGGCGTCGGCATAGAGCGAGAAGCCGGTGGCCTTCTCTTCCGCACCGTCCTCGTGGAAAATGGTGTAGGTGCCGCCCCGCCCGACCTCGCGCGGGGGACCGGCGACGAACAGCGAGAAGCCCAGCCAGCTCTGGAACTCGAACCCATGCCGCTCGGTCGGGTCGAGCGTCATCGACACCCCCTCGCCCAGCGCCGCCGAAATCGCCTCCAGCGCATCGAGACGGCTGGCGAGCACGCCCTGAGTGTCGAAAGCGCGCAGCCGCTCCATCGCGGTCGCAAACGGCCCGGCGGCCTCGACCAGCGGCAGATAGTCGGGCGCGATCGCCGCGACCCCGCCCGCATCCTTGGCGTCCAGCCGGTCGCGCAGCGCCGCCACCTGATCGGGAGCGACCGGGAGCGGCCCGGCGGCGAGCAGGTCGACCAGATCGGGCAGCGTGAAGTCGATCGAAATGCCGGTCGTCCCCGCCGCGACCAGCGCCTCGACCGCGACGCGTACCACTTCGGTCGCGGCGGCCGTCGAGTCGAGCCCGATCAGTTCAGCCCCGATCTGCCGCCACTCGCGCGCCGGGGCGAGTTCGGAACCGCGCAGGCGCACCACGGTGCCCGCATAGGAAAGCCGCACCGGGCGCGGATGATGGCCCATGCGCGTGGCCGCGATCCGCGCCACCTGTGCGGTCAGGTCGGGCCGGATGGCAAGCGTCCGCTGCGATACCGGATCGACGAAGCGCACCGCATCATGCAGCCCCCCCGCCTTCAACCGCGAGCCCAGCGCCTCGGCAAACTCGATCGACGGCGGATCGGCGCGCTCATAGCCATGCAGCCGCGCCGCCTCCAACACCCGCGCCTCCACCGACGCAGCGGCATCGGCATAGGGGGGAAGACGGTCGTGATAGCCTTCGGGAAGGAGCGCGGTCATCGGGCATTGTCCTTGAAGCATGCACAGTCGGATGTGGGGAAGCGGATCACGCGCAAAAACCCTGTAGCTCGATCGTCGGTGGGGAACGGAGGATGTCGTGATTGGTCACTAAGGCCTGCGGCGTCAACCGCGATTGCCCACTGCAATTCTCGTTACGCATGCAACCCCTTGGTCGCTCGGGGCTTTCGCATCTGTTGGCGGAACGACGATAGATAGCCGCCGAACCAAGGAGGAGCATGTTGCAGACGATCGACTACGGCCTACCCGATCCATCGGGGCTGCTGCCCGCGCGGCCCATCAAGGTGCGACGGACCGGATTTGCCGATCATTATCGGTTGCTGGTGTTCAGCATCCTGCTGGGTTTCGGCGCGCTGGCTATCGTCGCCACCATCTGGCCGGGCCTGTACACTGATTACCGTATCCTGCGTGCCCCGGTCGAGGTGCCGCAAGCGTCGATGGTCGATGGCGAATGCCGGATGCGCAAGTTCAGCGTCCGCTGCAATGCGACCATCGCCTATCCCAGCGACGGCGCGATCCAATCGCGGGCGGTCAGCTTTTCCTACATGGCGTTCAGCAACGAGGATCGCGAAACCCGTATCGTCGCGGAACGTGGCAACCCAGACAACATCACCCTGTCGCTGGCGATCGAGGAGTTCTGGAACCGCTTCCTCGGCTCGCTGCTGGTCGTGGTCGTCTTTGCGGTGTTTTCGGTCCTGATGATGCGGCGCGTCCTGCATCAGTCGGCTTCGATCAAGGCCATGCGCCACCCGGCGCCGCTGCGGCCGGTCTGGGCACGCATCACCCAGCGCACCGACAAGAAGGACCGCAGCCGGATCACCTATGCGCCGATCGACCCGGCACTGACCGGCAAGGCGATCGCCAGCGGCTTCGCCAAGAACGAGCGGCCCTGGACGCATTACGACCCCACGCAGGACGAGACGTTCACCCTGGCGGTGGTCCACCCCGCTGCCACGCTGCCGGTTCTGCTCGACGAGCGACTCGATCGACTGGATTTGACGCCAGACGAAGCCGAGGTCATCCGCGCCCGCCGCGATGCGCTGTTGCCTCCGGAACCCGTCGTCTGATGCTCAAGGGGCGGGGACTACAGAAGACCCCGCCCTTGCTTTGGCGATCCATCCAGGGGGCAAGACCTTCGCGCGCTTGGTCGAGCTATGCTATCCTGCGCACGTCAGCATCGCGGGAGGATTGCCCATGCCGATCAAGGACCTTACCGGCCCACCCCGCATGACCGATGCGGAACGGGCGGAGATACGGGCGGCGATAACCGCCATTTTCGTAGCGGGCGGTCGCCCACCGCCGAAATTCCCTCCACTGCGCAGCGACGATGGCCTCGAACCCATAGAGCCGCCATCCGGCCCCACCCCACGCCCCCTTCTCGGCGGCGCGGAAGCGACGCCCGACTGACCGCAAATCAAAAGGGGCCGGATGCCTTTTGGCACCCGACCCTTTTTGCCGACATCCGATCCTATCGGATCAGAACGCCAAGCCCATCGCGGTCTTCACACCCGGCAGCGCCTTGACCTTGGCCAGCAGCTCCGCGTCCACCGCCTCGTCCACCGAGAGCAGCAGGACCGCCTCGCCGCCGGCCGAGCGTCGTCCGAGGTGGAAGGTGCCGATATTGACGCCCGCCTCGCCCAGCGTAGTGCCGAGGCGCCCGATGAAGCCCGGTGCGTCCTCGTTGACGACGTACAGCATCGGCCCGGCGAGGTCGGCCTCGACCTTGATACCGAACAGCTCGACCAGGCGCGGGGCCTGATCACCGAACAGCGTGCCCGCGACCGAACGCTCGCCGTCCGCCGTCGTCACCGTCACGCGGACCAGCGTGTGGTAATCACCCTCGCGGTCATGGCGCACTTCGCGCACGTCGAGGCCACGCTCCTTGGCGAGGAACGGCGCGTTGACCATGTTCACCGTGTCCGAATGGACGCGCATGAAGCCCGCAAGCACCGCACCCGTGATCGGCTTGAGGTTGAGCGCGGCGGCCGCACCCTCCGCCTCGATCGCGATGCCCGTGACCGCGCCGTGCGACAGCTGGCCGACCAGCGAGCCTAGCTTTTCCGCCAGCGCCATGTACGGCTTCAGCTTGGGCGCTTCCTCGGCGGTCAGGCTCGGCATGTTGAGCGCGTTGGTGACGCCGCCCGAGACCAGGAAATCAGCCAGCTGCTCGGCGACCTGGATCGCGACATTGACCTGCGCTTCGGTGGTCGACGCGCCCAGATGCGGGGTCGAGATGAAGTTCGGGGTGCCGAACAGCGGGCTTTCCTTGGCCGGTTCGACCTTGAACACGTCGAGCGCCGCACCACCGATATGACCCGAATCGAGCCCCGCCTTCAGCGCCTCTTCGTCGATCAGGCCGCCGCGCGCGCAGTTAATGATACGCACGCCCTTCTTGGTCTTGGCGAGGTTTTCCGCCGACAGGATGTTGCGGGTCTGGTCGGTCAGCGGGGTGTGCAGCGTGATGAAGTCGGCGCGGGCGAGCAGCTCGTCCAGCGTCACCTTCTCCACGCCCATCTCCAGCGCGCGCTCGGGCGTCAGGAACGGATCGAAGGCTACGACCTTCATGCGCAGACCCAGTGCGCGGTCGGCGACGATCGAGCCGATATTGCCCGCCCCGATCAGGCCCAGCGTCTTGGACGTCAGCTCGACGCCCATGAAGCGGTTCTTCTCCCACTTGCCGGCTTGCGTCGAGGCGTCGGCCTCGGGCAGCTGGCGAGCGAGCGCGAACATCAGGGCGATGGCATGTTCGGCGGTGGTGATCGAGTTGCCGAAGGGCGTGTTCATCACCACCACGCCCTTGGCGCTGGCGGCGGGGATGTCGACGTTATCGACGCCGATCCCGGCGCGGCCGACGACCTTCAGGTTCGTCGCGTGCTCCAGAATCTCCTTGGTCACCTTGGTCGAGCTGCGGATCGCCAGGCCGTCATATTCGCCGATGATCGCCTTCAGCTCGTCGGGCGTCTTGCCGGTGATTTCGTCCACCTCGACCCCGCGCTCGCGGAAGATCTGGGCGGCCTTGGGGTCCATTTTGTCGCTGATGAGAACTTTGGGCATGGGACAAGCTCCGGGAATAGGGGAATTTCTCCCTCTCCCCGCTGGGGAGAGGGTCGGGGTGAGGGGGTGAGGCTGGGCGACCAACTAGCCGCCTTGCCAAGCACCGCCCCTCACCCAACCCTCTCCCCAGCGGGGAGAGGGCTTTGGAAGGTCAGGCCTTGGCGGTGGCGTAGGCCCAGTCGAGCCAGGGGCCGAGCGCCTCGATATCGGCGGTCTCGACCGTCGCACCGCACCAGATGCGCAGGCCAGCGGGCGCGTCGCGGTAGCCCGCCACGTCATAGGCTGCGCCTTCGGCCTCCAGCAGCGAGGCCATCTTCTTGATGACTGCCTCGTCCGCGCCCTCGACCGTCAGGCAGACGCTGGTGGTCGAGCGGATCGCCGGATCGGCGGCAAGATGGCCGAGCCAATCGCGCTCCTCGACGATCCTGTTCAGCGCCGCCGCATTGGCGTCCGAACGCTTGATCAGCGCCTCGGCGCCGCCAAGACCCTTGCCCCATTCGAGCGCGAGAATCGCGTCCTCGACGGCCAGCATCGAGGGCGTGTTGATCGTCTCGCCCTTGAACACGCCTTCGGCCAGCTTACCCTTCGACACCAGGCGGAACACCTTGGGCAGCGGCCAGGCCGGGGTGTAGGTCTCCAGACGCTCGACCGCGCGGGGGCCGAGGATCAGGACGCCGTGCGCGCCCTCGCCGCCCAGTACCTTCTGCCACGAGAAGGTCGCGACATCGATCTTGTCCCAGGGCAGGTCATAGGCGAACACCGCGCTGGTCGCATCGGCGAAGGACAGGCCCTCGCGGTCGTCGGCGATCCAGTCGCCGTTGGGCACGCGCACGCCGGAGGTGGTGCCGTTCCAAGTGAAGAGCACGTCGTTCGACCAGTCGACCGCGTTCAGGTCCGCAATCTGGCCGTAATCGGCGCGCAGGACGGTGGGGTCGAGCTTCAACTGCTTGACCGCGTCGGTCACCCAGCCCTCGCCGAAGCTTTCCCAGGCGAGCGTGGTGACGGGCCGCGCGCCGAGCATGGTCCACATCGCCATCTCGAACGCGCCGGTGTCGGAGCCGGGGACGATGCCGATGCGGTGGGTGTCGGGGAGCTTCAGCAGCTCGCGCATCAGGTCGATGCAATATTGCAGCCGCTGCTTGCCGATCTTCGAGCGATGCGAACGGCCGAGGCTGTCCGTCGCGAGCTTGGCCGCTTCCCAACCGGGAGGCTTGGCGCAGGGGCCACTAGAAAAATAGGGACGCGCCGGTTTGGTGGCGGGCTTCGCGGGCGCAAGAGTGGCGTCAGCGGTATTCACATCAGTCATTTAAGACTCTCCTCACAGAGAGCACGCGCGGCGTTGGGACCGCGTGGCCCGTCGACGGCTCTAGCGATGTCGATCGAAGATGACAACCGCAATCGTCTTGACGCAATATTCGGCCAGTTTTGGTGCCAAACTTGCCGAAGGAGGAAAGGTAATGCTGCGCGATCCCACGGGCCTGGCAATATGGGGCAAGCGAATGGCGTGGTTGTGGCTTGCCACCGAAGGCATTCTGGCCCTGTCCTGTATCGGCGAAATCTATGTCCTGGGCGGCTTGGGTTCGCCGCCAGGCACCGCCGAAGCGATTGAAGACGCTGCCGATATTTCTGTATTGGCGAGCCTGCCTTATATGCTGGCCTATATCGTCTGCGGCATCCTCGTGGCGCGTTGGATTCACCGGATCAACCGCAACGCCCATCATTGGAGCGATAAGATGACTATCGGTCCGAAATGGAATGTCGGCTGGTTCTTCGTGCCGGGCGCCAATTTGTGGATGCCGTTCGCCGGGATTCGCCAGACCCGGGGGGCTACGATCGATTCGGAAAGCCCCGATTCGGTGCCCGTGCCAGACTGGATGCGGCTGTGGTGGGGATTCTGGCTCGCCTCGACCTTGCTCGGCAATCTGACCTTTCGCCTGTCGGTAGCGGCGAAAACGCCTGATTCGCTGATCGCGGTCGACTGGCTCTATGTCGTGTCGCTGGTCTTGGACGTACCCTTGACCATCCTGCTGTGCCGCCTGTTGGCCGACATCTCGACATTGCAGAGCCAGCGTATCGCCCGCGAAGCCGACATGTCAGGCGCGGAGACATCGCTGTTGCCCTGACCGCCAACGCCCGCATATCGAATTTCGATATTTATATTGTTCGATAATCGATGATGTATTATCGATTATCGATAGTGATTCGATATGGAGGGACAGGACGCTATGACACGCTTTGCCAGTCACATCAGCACGCTGCTCTACGCCGCGCTGCTCGCCATTCTGGCGTTCGTCACGGCCGTCATCCTGGCATCGGTCGGCGTGCTGATCGTCGATGCGATCTCGCCAGGTGCGCTGGGGGCGGTGCACGTCAATGCACAGGTGCTGGACACGAAGACCCCCGGCGTCGTGGCGGCCGTGCTGGCCGTCATGTTGATGGCCCTGGGTCTTGCCTGGGCAGCGCTACTGCCGCTGATCCAGATGTTGCGCAGCACCGCGGCGGGCGCACCTTTCACCCTCGCCAACGTCAAGCGGCTCCACCAGATCTCAGGCACCATCGCAGTCGCCTATCTGCTGCAATTCGCCCTGCCGCCGATCCTGCCCTTCGGCGCACAGGGCATGGTCAAGCCGATGGGCGTGGACGGCGTGTTCGCCATTCTGCTGACGCTGGTGCTGGCGCAGGTCTTCCGCGAAGGTGTGCGCCTGCGCGAAGACGCCGAGGGCACGATCTGATGGCGATCCGCATCAACCTCGACCGGCTGCTGCTCGACCGGCGCATGTCGCTGACCGAGCTGGCCGAGCGGGTCGACCTGACGCTCGCCAATCTGTCGATCCTGAAGACCGGCAAGGCCCGCGCCATCCGCTTCACCACGCTGGATGCGATCTGCACCGCGCTCGACTGCCAGCCTGGCGACATATTGGAGCATGTCGCAGACACGCCTCCGCACGGCTGATCGGGGCTGGCCAAAGCGGCGGGAAAGGGAGCAAGGGGTCGCATGGTTCGCGTCCCCTTGTTTCTCGCCGTTCCGATCCTGGGGGCGGCGCTCCTTTCCGCCTGTGGTCGTCCCGACCGGCCCGTTCAGCAGGCTTCGCGCCCCGAACCTTACCGCCCGCCGATCCGCGAAACCGCGCAGTGCGAGGCCGATCTGCGGCGCGAGGGGGTGGAGTATCGCCGCCTGCCCGACAAGGAACTGGGCCCCGGCTGCGGCCTCTACGGCACGGTGCAGCTGACCGATATCGGCGTGCCGGTCACCGGCGTCACCGCGATGCGGTGCGGCAATGCGCGCGCCTTTGCCGGATGGGTGAGAAACGCCGTCGCACCCGCCGCCTGGCAGATCCTCGGCTCGCCGCTGGCCAAGGTCGAGGGGATGGGCACCTATGCCTGTCGCAACATCGTCGGGACCAAGCGGATCGGCGACCGGCGTTCGGGCCATGCACTGGCCAATGCGGTCGATGTCGGCGGCTTCGTGCTGAAGGACGGGCGGCGGATCACCCTGCTGAACGACTGGTATTCGAGCGATCCACAGGTGCGGCATTTCTGGACCGTCATTCGCGCCTCGGCCTGCAAGCGCTTCGGCACGGTACTCAGCCCCGACTATAATGCGGCGCATCGCAACCACCTGCATCTGGAGGACGATAATGCGCGCTTTTGCCGGTAGCGCAGGGGCGTGGGATATCCTACATCATCCAAAATGACCGATAAAACCCAAGTACCGAACCGCGTCTTCCCCAATGCCAGCCAGGACGCCGAGAGCGCCAAGACGATCGTCTCGACGCCGCAGACCGAAAGCCCCGCCTACACGCTGGCCTTTCAGGACATGGACTTCCTGCTGCGCGAAGACCTTCGCCCCGTCCGTTTCCAGCTGGAACTGCTAAAGGCGCAGTTGCTGCTCGAAGAGGCCAAGATCGCCTCGACCTTCGTCTTCTATGGCTCGGCGCGTATCCCGGAGCCTGCCAAGGCCGAAGCGATGCTGGCGCTGGCGCATGACGATAAGTCGCGCAAGATCGCCGAGAATCTCGTCGCCAAGAGCAAGTACTACGACATCGCGCGCGAGCTGGCCCAGATCACCAGCCGGCTGCCCCGCGACGATCGCGGCATGCGCCAGTTCGTCGTCTGCTCGGGCGGCGGCCCTTCGATCATGGAAGCCGCCAATCGCGGCGCGGCGGACGTCGGCGCCGAGTCGGTGGGCCTGAACATCGTTCTGCCGCACGAACAGGCGCCGAACCCCTATGTCACGCCGTCGCTGAGCCTCCAGTTCCACTATTTCGCGCTGCGCAAGATGCACTTCCTGCTGCACGCGCGCGCGCTGGCGGCCTTCCCCGGCGGCTTCGGCACGTTCGACGAGCTGTTCGAACTGCTGACCCTGATCCAGACGGGCAAGATCCAGCCCATCCCCGTCCTGCTGTTCGGCCGCGCCTTCTGGGAACGCGTCGTCAATTTCGAGGCGCTGGTCGAGGAAGGCGTGGTGTCCGAGCGCGACCTGAGCATCTTCACCTATGTCGAGACCGCCGAAGAGGCGTGGGACGTGGTGCGCAACTTCTATGAGGAACGCGCCCGCAAGGAAGCCGAACAGGCCTGATCCCGCCGATCCTTATGATATCCATAAGGCCCGTCTTCGCGAGAAGGCGGGCCTTGTCGTTGTAGCGGCTGGTCGCGCGCCTCGAATCCCGACATAGCCTGCCCCATGTCCGTCCTTCGACTCGCTCCCGCCTGGGTTCGGCGCAAGGTTCGCGCCAGTGAAGCGAGCCTGGTTCTACTGGCCATCGCCATCGGCGCGGGGGCCGGATTGCTCAGCGTGGCGCAGGGCGCGGTCGCCCGCACGCTGCAACACTGGCTGTTCGCGCTGGAATCGGACCAGCGGTTGAGCGCCACCGCGACCATAGCGCCGATTGCCCTCCTCGCCCTGCCCTTTGGCGGCCTGATGCTGGCCCTGTTCTCGCGGGCGACGCGCGCACGCAAGCGGCGGCTGGTCGATGCGGTCGAGGCCAATGCCCTGCATGGCGGTCGCCTGTCCTGGTCGGACAGCCTGGTGATTTCCGGGCAGACGATCATCTCCAACGGTTTCGGCGCGTCGGTGGGGCTTGAGGCCGCCTATGCGCAGCTCGGCGCAGGGTTGGCGTCGATCGCGGGCGGCTGGCTGAAGCTGCGACGCGGCGACCTGCGCGTGCTGGTCGGTGCGGGCACCGGCGCGGCCATTGCGGGAGCGTTCGGCGCGCCGCTGGCCGGGGCCTTCTACGCCTTCGAGATCGTGATCGGCGCCTATACCCCCGCCGCCATCGCCCCCGTCGCAGCGGCGTCGCTGACCGGGGTATTGGTGGCGCAGATGCTGGGTGCACAGCCCTACATCGTCAACGCCGTCGCGGGCGAGCCGGTGCTGAGCCATCATTATCTTCTCTATGCGGGACTGGGCGCCATCGCCGCGCTGCTCGGCATCGTCCTGATGCGCGCGGTCGCCGAGATGGAAACGCTGACCCGCCGCCTGCCGGTCCAACCGTCATGGCGGCCGGTACTGGGCGGGTTCCTGCTGATCCCGCTCGCGATACTGACGCCGCAGGTGCTGTCGGCAGGGCACGGCGCGCTGCATCTCGACCTGGAATATGGCTTGCCGCTCAGCTTCCTGGCTGCGATCTTCATCATGAAGAGCGCCGCGTCGGTCGTCTCGTTGGGTTTCGGATTTCGCGGCGGGCTGTTCTTTGCCTCGCTGTTTCTGGGCAGCCTGTTGGGGCATATCTATGCCGACCTGATCGCCTGGGGCGCAGGGTCGGCGATCATCGATCCGCAGAATGCCGCGTTGGTCGGCATGGCCGCCTTTGCGGTCGCGGTCGTCGGCGGGCCGATGACCATGGCGATGCTGGTGCTGGAGGCCACCCACGACTTCTCGCTGGCGGGCGCAGCGATCGCCGCCTCGCTGGTCACGACGACGATCGTGCGCGAGACATTCGGCTATTCCTTCTCGACCTGGCGGCTTCACCTGCGCGGCGAGACGATCAAGAGCGCGCGCGATGTCGGCTGGATACGCACCTTGACCGCGGGCCGCATGATGCGCCGGGTGGAACGCGCCACGCCCGCCGCGATGAGCATCGCCGAATTCCGCCGCACCTTCCCGCTCGGCTCGACCAGCCGGGTCGTCCTGATCGACGAGCAGGATCATTATGCCGGAGTCGTCCAGACCGCGCGCGCCTATGCCGACGGGCTCGATCCGGCGGCCGCGATCGGCACGCTCGCCATCCACCGCGACCATGCCCTGCTGCCCGATGCGGATATCAAGGCGGTGATGAGCGCGCTGGACGCCGCCGATGCCGACGAACTGGCGGTGATCGATACCGACCGCGCGGTGCTGGGGCTGTTGTCCGAACCCTATGTCCGGCGGCGTTATGCCGAGGAACTCGACAAGGCGCAGCGGGAATTGTTCGGGGAGCATTGAAGGTCGTTCGGGAATGCTTGGCTCATGCCGCCCGCCCCTCGGCCTTCATTGCCTCACCCAACCTGGACCGGATCGACATTCTTCCTATTGCTCCCCTGCAAGGCGCGGTGGCAGGCCGAAGGCCTGACGGCGAGGTGGGGCAAGAGGATGGGAATGGGAGCAGCGCTTTCCTAGCCCCATAGAAAAAGGGCCGGACGTTTCCGCCCGGCCCCTGTTCCCACTAGCCTGTTCGGCTTACGCCGCCTTCGACCGCGCCGCGCGCTTGCGCTCGTTCGGGTCGAGGTAGCGCTTGCGCAGACGGATCGACTTCGGGGTCACTTCGACCATCTCGTCGTCGTCGATATACGCGATCGCCTGCTCCAGCGTCATCTTCTTCGGCGGGGTCAGGCGGATGGCGTCATCCTTGCCGCCCGACGCGCGGAAGTTGGTCAGCTGCTTCGCCTTCATCGGGTTGACCTCGAGGTCATCCGTCTTGGCGTTCTCGCCGATGATCATGCCCTCATAGAGCGCCTCGCCGTGACCGACGAACAGGATGCCGCGCTCTTCGAGCGGACCCAGGGCATAGCCCTGCGCTTCGCCGGCGCCGTTCGAGATCAGGACGCCGTTCTTGCGGCCTTCGATCTTGCCCTTGTGCGGGCCATACTTCTCGAACAGCCGGTTCATGATGCCGGTGCCGCGCGTGTCCGACAGGAACTCGCCGTGGTAACCGATCATGCCGCGCGAAGGCGCCGAGAAGGTGATGCGGGTCTTGCCGCCGCCCGAGGGACGCATGTCGGTCATCTCGGCCTTGCGCAGGTTCATCTTCTCGACGACCGTGCCCGAATATTCCTCGTCCACGTCGATGATGACGGTCTCGTACGGCTCGGTCTTCTTGCCGTCCTCGTCCTCGCCGAACAGCACGCGCGGGCGGCTGATGCCCAGCTCGAAGCCTTCGCGGCGCATCGTCTCGATCAGAACGCCCAGCTGAAGTTCGCCGCGACCGGCAACCTCGAAGCTGTCGCGGTCGTCGCTCTCGGTGACCTTCACCGCGACGTTCGATTCCGCTTCGCGCATCAGGCGGTCGCGGATCATGCGGCTGGTGACCTTCGAGCCCTCACGGCCCGCCATCGGCGAGTCGTTGACGGCGAAGCGCATCGACAGCGTCGGCGGATCGATCGGCTGCGCCTTCAGCGGCACGCTGACCGAGGTGTCGGCGATGGTGTTCGCCACCGTGGCGACCGCCAGACCCGCCAGCGAGATGATGTCGCCTGCCTTGGCTTCGTCGACCGGCACGCGGTCCAGGCCACGGAACGACATGATCTTCGACGCACGGCCGGTCTCGACGATGTTGCCATCGGCGTCGAGCGCGTGGATCGCCTGGTTCAACTTGACCGTGCCCGAGTTGACGCGGCCGGTCAGGATACGACCGAGGAAGTTGTCGCGGTC
This sequence comes from Sphingomonas sanguinis, assembly GCF_001476905.1. Classification (GTDB taxonomy): domain Bacteria; phylum Pseudomonadota; class Alphaproteobacteria; order Sphingomonadales; family Sphingomonadaceae; genus Sphingomonas; species Sphingomonas sanguinis_B. The sequence continues at coordinate 29,496 of NZ_LDTE01000018.1, forward strand.
GAGCAGCGTCACCAGGAAGGTGAAGGGCACGTCCTCGACCTCGACCTTCGGGGCGGGCACGTGGTTTACGATCGTCTCGAACATCGGGATCAGCGTGCCTTCGCGCGCGTCCATGTCGGTCGAGGCATAGCCGTTGCGGCCCGAGGCGTAGAGGACCGGGAAGTCCAGCTGCTCGTCATTCGCGTCGAGCGAGACGAACAGGTCGAACACTTCGTCCAGCACTTCCTGGATACGCGCGTCGGCGCGATCGACCTTGTTGACGACGACGATGGGCTTCAGGCCCAGCGCCAGCGCCTTGCCGGTCACGAACTTCGTCTGCGGCATCGCGCCTTCCGACGAATCGACCAGCAGGACGACGCCGTCGACCATCGACAGGATGCGCTCCACCTCGCCGCCGAAGTCGGCGTGGCCGGGGGTGTCGACGATGTTGATGCGGATCGACTCGTCGCTGCCCGGCGGAGTCCAGTCGACCGAGGTCGGCTTGGCGAGAATGGTGATCCCGCGCTCCTTTTCCAGGTCGTTGGAGTCCATCGCGCGCTCTTCGACGCGCTGGTTGTCGCGGAAGGTGCCCGACTGGCGGAACAGCTGATCAACCAGGGTCGTCTTGCCATGGTCGACGTGCGCGATGATCGCCACGTTGCGGAGGCTCATGCAAATTTCTCTTGTTCGGAGGGTATGTCGCCGCGCGCCATAGCCGAAAGCCAAGCAAAGCGAAAGGGCGGCGCGGATATTGCGGCGCACAAAGGTTTTCCGTCGCCAAAACGTGTGGAGAGGCGACCGGTTCCTCCCCGGCACGGGGAGGTGGCAGGCCGAAGGCCTGACGGAGGGGGACTTCCCCTAAGGACGCCATTCGCGGCGCGCCCCCTCCACCATGCTGCGCATGGTCCCCCCCCCCTTGCGGGGGAGGAACTTACTTGGCCTTCGGCACCACCTTCAGCGTCCAATCCGTATCCGGCCGCAGATATTTCGCCGCGACCGCCTGCAAGTCCGCCGGGCCGATCGACACGAAGTCCTGCGCCAGCCGCCTGGTCGCCTCGATCCGCTGCGGGTCGTACGCCGCGCCGCCCAGCCGCTGCATCCAGAACATGTTGCCCGACGCCATGCGCGCCAGTCGCTGTGCCATGGGCCTCTTGATCCGCTGCAACTCGTCGGCGTCGATCGGCTTGGAGGCCAGATCGGCCGCGATCGAGCGCGCGGTCGCCAGGAAGAAGTCGACCTTATCGGGCGCAACCATGCCGATCGCGATCATCCGCCCCCCGCTGGGCAGGCCGATCGGCCACTGGCTGGCGACCTGCGGGCTATAGCTGGCCCCCGCCTGCGAACGCAGCCGGTCGAACAGCCGGTCGGCAAAGACCTGGGCCAGCACGTCCAGCCGGTTACGGATGCGGTCGTCGGCCGAACCGCCGCCGGTCGGCCAGGCGATCACCGCCGCCGCCTGGTCGGCCGGGCCGGTATGCATGCGCACCACCGGCTCCGCGACATGCGCGGGGAAGTGGATAGGCGGCACCGGGCCGACCGTCGCGGGTCGCGCCGGGATCGCGCCGAGGCTCTCGGCCACCGCCTTGATCGCGTCATCGGCCTTCACATCGCCGAACACCGACACTTCGATCGGGCCCGAGGCGAGCAGCGGGGCCCACAGCGCCTTGAAGGATTCCGGCGTGGTCGCCGCCACCGCCTCCCGCGGCGGCGTACCCCAGCGCGGATCGCCGTCGCGCAGCATCCGCTCCAGGTCATGGCCCAACACTCCGTCGGGCGAGGCGTCGAACCCGTCATAGCCCGCCAGCATAGCCGCCTTGGCGCGGGCCACGGGTGCCGGGTCCCAGCGCGGCGCGATCAGCTTGGCCGCGATCAGCTTGAGGTTGTCGGCATAATCGCCCGGCGAAGACAGCGCGTTGAAGGCGAAGGCATCGTCATCGATGTCGAAATCCATGCCCATCGTCCGCCCGGCGGTCAGCCGGTCGAGATCGCCCTGGTCGAACTTGCCGATCCCGCCGGCGACCAGCGCCACATCGGCGGCCCAGGCCGGGCTTTCCTTCGTCGCGGGCAGTGCGTCGTAACCGCGCCCGAACCGGACGCGCAGATAGACGCGCCCCGTCTCGCCATCATTGGCCAGCAGGAGAAGGCGGACGCCATTGGCGAAGGTGACCTTTTCCAGCCCCAGCTCGGCGATCTTCTCGCGCGAGACGACCTTGCCGGGTGCGCCCAGCCTCGGCAGTTGCGCGAAGCTGATCTTGCCCTGACGGCGGCGCTGCTCGGCGAGCGGGCGGACATCGGCCTTCAAGGCGGCGGTCAGCTTGGCGACTGCATCGGGTTGTGCCGTGCGGGTGTTGACCAGCCCGCGGGTCGCGGTGCCCTGGAATATCTTGCGGGTCGACGCCAGCACGGTGTCGGGCGTGAACATCTTCGCCGCCACCGCCTGCTTGAAGATCTGGTAGCTGGTTTCGGGCGCGGTCACCGTCTCCCGGATGTCGAGCGCGCCGACCATGTCGTCGGCCTGCTTCGATCCCGCCTCGACCCGCGCAGTGTCCACCTGGTTGCGCAGGATGGCATCGTAATCGGCCAGCTCGCGGTCGATCTCGGCCTGGCTGGGCGGGGTCGCCATCGCATCGGCGACGACGGCGCGCACGTCCTTCAGCGCGGCTTCCCAATTGTCGCCGATCGGCACGACATTGACCGTCGTCAGATTGGCCGAGCGCGACACATCGTCGAGCGCGACGCTGGCCTGGAGGAAGCTGCCCCCTGCCCGCGCCCGGTTTTCCAGGCGACGGCTGATCAGGCGGGCGGCGACCATGTCGACCATCCGCTTCTGGTTGAAGATCGCGGTGTCGTCCTGATACTTCCACGGGCGCAGCACCGCCATGGCGACGACCGGCGGCATCGACGGCTCGACCAGCGTGCCCGCAACGGGCGCATCGGCCTTGGGCGTACCGAAATCGGGATCGGGCGGATTGGGGCCGACGCCCTGCCAGGACCCGAAATTCTTGGTGACCAGCTTGGCTAGCAGCGCCGGGTCCATGTCGCCGGAGATAATGACGACCGCGCGCTCCGGGCGATACCAGCGGTCGTGGAACGCCTTCACCGTCTCGGGCGTCGCGGCCTCCAGCGTCTGGAGCTGGCCGATTGGCGAACGCTCGGCGAGCGGCTGCCCGGCAAAGAAGGTTTCGCGCAGCTTGTCCGAATAGCGGACCTGCGGCCCCGGCTGCTCGCGCCGCTCGGCCAGCACCACGGGGCGTTCGGCCCCCAGCGACTGGGCGGTGATCGAGGGCGCGGCCATCATTCCGCTGAGGATCTTCAGGCTCTCGTCCAGCCCCGCCTCGGTCGCGCCGGGCAGGTCGAGCTGGTAGACGGTCTGGGTCGGGGTGGTGGACGCGTTGGAGTCCGAGCCGAAGGTCGCGCCCAGCCGCTGCCAGATGCGCTTGGCCTCGCCGTCCGGCACATGCTGCGATCCGCGGAAGGACAGATGCTCGATCAGATGGGCAAAGCCGCGCTCCGAATCCTGCTCGTTCAGCGAGCCAGCGTCGATTCGCACCCGCACCGCCACCTGCCCCGGCGGCACGCCGTTGCGACGCACCGCAAAGCGCAGCCCGTTGGCCAGCCGCCCGAACTTCCACATCTTGTCCTGCGGCAGGTCGGAGCCCTTGTAGAGCCAGGGCGACTGATCGACGCCGGGGATCGGCGGCAGCGGGGCGAGCGGATCGGCGGCCTGGCCGACGACCGCGACGGGCACCGGCAACCCCTGGGGCACCGATCGATTGTCGGTGGGCCTGGGCTGGCTCGGCTGGCCCTGGGGGACCTGACCGATAACGGGAATCGCCAGCCCGAGAAGGGCCGACAGAGCAAGACTGCGCATCGCGCGGGACGGAAACGCCATGCCCCCTCTTACCCCGGCGGAACGCGGATCACCAGCCGCCCCTAAATCGCCCCAATGCGACTCGGCAAAGCACCTGTGCCGCCATCATTTCGACCCAGTGGCCGCCTAGAAGAACACCGCTGCACCAGCGTCATACGGGCCGTCGAAGCCCGATGCGCAAAGGGGCAGGCCGGGGATGGTCGGAAACGTGATGAGCAAGACGATGAAGGCGCACGCCCCGCATCAGGGCACCGCCACAATATGGCCCCATTCGGGCGAGGCTGAACGGACCCTGCGGGCGGTCGCCCCCGTGCTCTCTCCGACTGTGGCACCCCAGCCAATTGCCCAGGCTCATCCCGCCCTGGCCCGTGTCTGCCGCCTGTTCGACGGGGTGATTGCCGCCTCGTCACTGGTCTCTAACGAACCGGTGCTCGACGTCCGCCAGTTCGACTGGACGGCTGGGCTTCGGCGTCAGTGGCGCGCGATCCGCGAGGACGCCGTGGCCTTGACCGGCATGGTGCGGTCCTGCGGGATCGTGCCGCTCCGCCCCGGCACCGCGGCGCTGCGCCAATGCCCCGGCCTGTCGGCGGCGCTGGACGGCGTGCCCGGCCTGCACGACGCGGCCATCGGGCTGCTCGCGCCGGGCACGCATGTCGCGGCGCGGCGCGGCCCGACCAAGGCGCTGCTGACCTGTCACCTCGGCCTGGTGGTGCCGCGCGATGGCGATGCCCGGATGCGGGTTCGCGACCGGATCGTCCGCTGGGCGGAGGGCGAGACGCTGGTCTTCGACGACAGCTATCCGCACCAATTGTGGAACGAGGCGGAGACGCCCCGCATCATCCTGCGCCTGCGGTTCGCGCGGCCGCTGCGCCAGCCGGGCCGGGCGGTCGCGGACGGCGTGGTGCGGTTGCTGGGCGAGGCGGCCTAAAGCCCATCGACATTCGAGCGGTGCAGTCTTCATGACGGCTCCTGCAAGCCAAGGAATAGCAGGCGCGTCGCATCATGGCCGCACCATACCGACGATTGCGCACCGGAAACGCATCCTTTCCCGGACCCTGCTTGATCCCCGTCGCGACCCGCGCCACATGGGGGCCATGCTGATCGAGACCGAACCGACGCCCAATCCGGCGACGCTGAAATTCCTGCCCGGCCGCAAGGTCATGGACAGCGGGACCCGCGACTTCGCCTCGCCCGAGGAAGCCGCCGCCAGCCCGCTGGCCGAGGCGATCTTTAACTTGGGTGACGTGACCGGCGTGTTCTTCGGCCGCGACTTCGTATCGGTGACGATCGCGCCGGGGGCCGAATGGTCCGACGTGAAGCCCGACGTGCTCGGCATCCTGCTCGACCATTTCTCGGCGCAGATGCCGCTGTTCCGCCAGGGCGCGGCCGATTTCTTGGTGCCCTCCGAAGATAGCTTTACCGACGATCCCGAAGATGCCGACATCGTGGCGCAGATCCGCGAGCTGATCGACACGCGCGTGCGGCCTGCGGTCGCCAATGACGGTGGCGACATCGTCTATCGCGGCTTCGACAAGGGCAAAGTCTATCTCAAGATGCAGGGTGCCTGTGCCGGTTGCCCCTCGTCCACCGCGACGTTGAAGAACGGCATCGAGCAGCTGCTGCGTCACTATGTTCCCGAGGTCACCGAAGTGAAGGCCGTCTGATGAACCCGATCGACGACGCCAGCCTGGACCGGCTGTTCCGCGAGGGCCGCACCTTCAACCATTATCTCGACACGCCCGTCGGCGAGGACGAGATCCGGGCGATCTGGGATCTGATGAAGATGCCGCCGACCTCGACCAACCAGAGCCCGGCGCGCATGGTCTGGTGCCTGAGCGAAGAGGCGAAGGAAAAGCTCGCGTCCTGCGCCTCGGACAGCAATGCCGACAAGATCCGCAACGCGCCCACCGCCGTCGTCATCGGCATGGACGAGAATTTCCACGAGCATCTGCCCCAGCTGTTCCCGCATATGGATGCGAAGAGCTGGTTTGAGGGCGATCTGGAAAAGCGCCGTGGATCGGCGATGCAGAGCAGCAGCCTGCAGGGGGCTTATCTGATCCTCGCCGCACGCGCGCTGGGGCTGGATACCGGGCCGATGGCGGGGTTCGACAAGGCCAAGGTCGATGCGGCCTTCTTCGCCGACCAGCCGGGCGTGCGGTCGAACTTCATCGCGACGCTGGGGTACGGCGATCGCAGCAAGCTACACCCGCGCAACCCCCGGCTGGCGTTCGAGCAAGCCAACCGCATCGCCTGAGCCGAACTTGCGCACGCTGGTCATCGACACCGCCACCGCCGCCTGCTCGGTCGCGCTTCTCGACGGCGACCGGGTGGTCGCGCATGGCCATGACGTGGTCGGGCGCGGCCATGCCGAGCGGCTGGTGCCGATGATCGCGGCCTTGCCCGATGGCGGCCGGGCGGAGCGCATCTTGGTCGATTGCGGGCCGGGCAGCTTTACCGGCATCCGCGTCGGCATCGCGGCGGCGCGCGGGCTGGCGCTGGGCTGGGGCGTGACCGCGACCGGCTATCAGTCGCTGGCGCTGGTCGCCGCCGCCGGGTTCGCCGCGCGCGACGATGACGCGTTGACCGTCGTGCTGGAGGGTGGGCATGGCGAAGTGTTCGTCCAGACCTTTGCCCGCGACCTGACCGCCCTCTCCCCTTTCGCCTCTCTGAAGCCCGATGCCGCGCTTGCCGCACTCGAAGGCCGGGTCGCGATCGGCAACGGCGTGCGCTGGCTGGCCGCATTGTCACCCGATCTGCCGGTGGTCGAGGCGCTGCCCGATGCGTCGGAGGCATGGCGGCTGCCCGGCGACCTCACTGCCCTGCCTCCGCGCCCCGTCTATGGCCGCGCGCCCGATGCCAAGCTGCCCGGCGGCGTCACGCCCCCGGACACCATCGGTCTCGGGCCCGCCTGATGGCCAGCATCGGCATCTCGCTTCGCCCCGGTGACGCGCGCGACGCCGGTGTCGTCGAACAGGTCATGACCGCCGCTTTCGACCCGCAATGGGGCGAGGCCTGGAACCGGTCGCAACTGCTTGGCGTGATGGCGTTGCCCGGCATCAAGCTGCTGATCGCCGAGGCGGGCGAGGAACCGGCGGGCTTCGCGCTGACCCGTGCAGTGCTGGACGAGGCGGAGCTGCTGCTGCTGGGCGTCGCGCCCGATCATCGTCGTGCACGGATCGGCAGCCAACTGGTCGAGGCGGTCGTCGCCGACTGCGCCGATCAAGGCGTGACGACGCTCCATCTGGAGGTGCGGTCGAACAATCCCGCCGTGCAATTCTACGCCGCCCACGGCTTTGCCAAGTGCGGCGAGCGGCGCAATTACTATAAGGGTGCGGACGGGCGGCACTACGACGCGCACACCTATCATCGGTCTATCGGCTGACCCGATCACAGTTTCCGGGTTATTGCGAGTCGCTATCCCCTTTTCGCAATTAGGCTTTAGGGGTAGAGAGGGGTTTGCCCGAGGAGTTGAAACGTTACCATGGCCCGCAAAATCGATCTCGAAGCGCTGTGCGCCCAAAAAGGTCTGCGCATCACCGAACAGCGCCGCGTGATCGCCCGCGTCCTGTCGGAGGCGGAGGACCATCCTGACGTCGAAAAGGTCTATGAGCGCGCCGCCAAGATCGATCCCGGCATCTCGATCGCGACCGTGTACCGCACCGTCCGCCTGTTCGAGGAAGCGGGCATCCTGGACCGCCACGACTTCGGCGACGGCCGCGCCCGCTACGAGCCTTCGCCCGAGGCGCATCACGACCATCTGATCGATGTCGAAACCGGCCGCGTGATCGAGTTCGTCGACCCCGAACTGGAACAGCTGCAAAAGGCGATCGCCGAGAAGCTGGGCTTCCGTCTGGTCGACCACCGCATGGAACTCTACGGCGTCAGCCTCGACCGCAAGGGATGATGGCGGTCGCCACTTCGACCGACGCCGACAGCAAGGGCGGCCTGCGTGCAGCGGGTCGCCTTTTGTGTATCGTGGCCGTGCTGCTGGTCGCGCTGGCGCTGCATGGGACATGGCGGGCGCTGGGTCGCTTTTCGCCCTGGCCGCGCCGCTTCCTGCGCCGGGTGGCGATCATCCTGGGCGCGGACATTCGCGTGGTCGGCACCCCGCTGCGCCGCGATGCCATGATCGCCGCCAATCATCTGAGCTGGATGGATATCCTGCTGCTGGCGGGCACGTCGGGCACACGTTTCGTGGCCAAGGCGGAGGTCGCCAGCCAGCCGCTGATTGGTTGGCTGGCCAGCCTCAACCGCACGCTCTTCGTCGAGCGCGGTGACCGGCTGGGCGTCGGCGATCAGGTCGCGACGATCCGCGCCGCCCTGACCGAGGGGCAACCGCTAGCGGTGTTTCCCGAGGGGACGACCGGTGACGACCTGGGCATCCTGCCCTTCAAGCCTGCGCTCTTCGCCGCGCTGGTCCCGCCGCTGCCCGGTATTCGGGTGCAGCCAGTGCGGATCGACTATGGGACGGCGGCGGCCGACTTGGCCTGGCTCGGCACCGATCCGGGTGATGCCCATGTCAAACGGGTGTTGCGGCGGCGGGGCCGGTTCACCGTCACGCTCCATTATCTGGAGCCTTTTGACCCTGCCGACTTCCCCGACCGCAAGGCGATCGCGGCGGAGGCCCGGCGGCGGATCGTCATGTCCTGAAATAGGCCATCGCCTTGCCCGGGTCGGCGCGGTAGCATCCGCCGACCATTCGGGGGGAAGCCATGCTCAAGACGATTCTCGTTGCCGCCAGCCTGATGACCGCCACCACCGCGAGCGCGCAGATGGCCAACCCCTGCCCCGGCGGCACCCAGCCCGCCACCATCCGCCACAACTAAGATCAAGCCCGGCCAGTGGGCGACCTTCGCCAAGGCGGTCGCCGCGCATAACGCATGGTACACCAGCCACAACGATCCGACACGCACCACCCTGCTCCGCGTGTTGACCAAGGGGACCAGCGGCCCCACCGTCACCGATGCCGAAGCGGTGACGATCACCCGCTATGGCCCGACCATGTCCCAGGCGGCCCGCGACGCGGCCTATTCCGCCTTCACCGACCTGTACCGCCAGAGCAGCGACATGGCCGACGAAACCCGCGTCTGCCTGCCCAAGGGCTAAATCTATTCCTCCCCTGGAAGGGGAGGAATAGCGGGCATACGCCCAACGCTGGCGACCGCACGCGATTTGCGATAAGGGGCGCGGATGCCCGCATCCCCCAAGACCTTCCACGTCAAGTCCTTCGGCTGTCAGATGAACGTCTATGACGGCGAGCGCATGGCCGAGCTGATGGCCGCGCAGGGCCTGTCGACGACCGACGATGCCAGCGCCGCCGATCTGATCGTCCTCAACACCTGCCACATCCGCGAACGCGCGACCGAGCGGGTCTATTCGGAGATCGGCCGTCTGCGCAAGGACGCGGGCGAGCAGGGCCGCAAGCCGATGATCGCAGTCGCGGGCTGCGTCGCCCAGGCCGAGGGGGCGGAGATCGTCCGCCGCGCCAAGGTGGACGTCGTCGTCGGGCCGCAGGCCTATCACAACCTGCCCGAGCTGGTCGCCAAGGCCGCAGCGGGCGAGGCTGCGCTCGACACCGACATGCCGGTCGAATCCAAGTTCGGCCATCTGCCGGGCCGTCGCAAGGTGAACCCTTCGGCCTTCCTGACCGTGCAGGAAGGCTGCGACAAATTCTGCACCTATTGCGTGGTGCCCTATACGCGCGGGGCGGAGGTCAGCCGGTCCTATTCGGCGATCATGGACGAGGCGCGGTCGCTGGTCGATGCGGGCGCGCGCGAGATCACGCTGCTGGGCCAGAACGTCAATGCGTGGAACGATGCCGACGATCGCGGCCTGCACGGCCTGATCCGCGAGTTGGACCGGATTTCCGGGCTGCACCGCATCCGCTACACGACCAGCCATCCCAACGACATGACCCAGGGGCTGATCGACGCGCATCGCGACGTCGAAAGCCTGATGCCTTTCCTCCATCTGCCGGTGCAGTCGGGCAGCGACCACATCCTGAAGGCGATGAACCGCCAGCATACACGCGACAGCTATATGCGGGTGATGGACCGGGTGCGCGCCGCTCGCCCCGACATCGCGCTGTCGGGCGATTTTATCGTCGGCTTCCCCGGCGAAACCGAAGCGGATTTCGCCGACACGCTGAGCCTGGTCGATGCGATGGGCCATGCCCAGGCGTTCAGCTTCAAATACTCGCCCCGCCCCGGCACCCCCGCCGCGACGATGGCGGATCAGGTCGCGGCCGAGGTGATGGACGACCGGCTCCAGCGCCTGCAGGCCGCGCTCAACCGCGACCAGCACGCGTTCAACCTCGCCAGCGTCGGGCGAACCTGCACCATCCTGCTCGAACGACGCGGCAAGCTGCCCGGCCAGATGCTCGGCAAGTCGCCCTGGCTCCAGTCGGTCCACCTGATCGGCGACCACCAGATCGGCGACCTGGTCGAGGTGGAACTGGTCGCGGCCGGGCCGAACTCGTTGACCGGGCAGGCGAAGGCCAAGGCGGCGGCGTAAGCGCCAAACTTCGTTCAGGCTGAGCGAGGTCGAAGCCTACGCCCGCACTTCCGCGATTTTGTTCACGCGGAGGCGCGGAGATGTCTGGCCTGCCGATGGTTCATCCGGTCTTCGCGGCCGGGAGACATTGTCCGACCGCCTGAGGCAGACAGGCCAAGATTGCGGCTGGATACACCCTCTCCGCGCCTCCGCGTCTCCGCGCGAACAAATCTTCTTAGTCGCGCAGAGGCGCAGAGGACGCAGAGGAAGAGGAATGTCTTCCGATCGCCACGCCATGCTCTTCTTCTCCGCGCCCTCTGCGCCTCTGCGCCTCTGCGCCTCTGCGCGCAAAAAGCCTCATCCCGTCATACCCATGTCACGCAATTTCGCTGGCGTTCCGGTCCTGCCGCCCCCATCTTGGTGGCGACCACAGACGGTGAAAGGACCGCATGAGCCGCAAGCCCCTCCCCGCCCAGGCCGGTGAACGCAGCCGGGCGGAACTCAGCTTCGACAAGCCGCAAGTGCTGGCGCAGCTGTTTGGCCAATATGACCGCAATCTGGTTGCATTGGAAAATCGATTGGGCGTCTACATCACCGCACGCGGCAACCGTGTCGGGCTGGAGGGAACCGCCGAGCAGGTCGCGCTGGCCCGCGACGTGCTGAACGATCTCTATGCCCGTATCCAGCGCGGCGAGGAGATCGATACCGGGCTGGTCGACGCCTCGATTGCGATGGCGTCCGAGCCGACGCTTGACGGTATCCTCAGCGCCGAGCGCAGCTCGACCCCATCGGTCATGATCCGCACGCGCAAGAAGACGATCGTGCCGCGTACCCCCGCCCAGGCGCATTATATGAAGGAGCTCGTGTCCAACGACATGATCTTCGCACTCGGCCCGGCGGGCACCGGCAAGACCTATGTCGCGGTCGCGCAGGCGGTGGCGCAGCTGATCACCGGCTCGGTCCAGCGGCTGATCCTGTCGCGCCCGGCGGTCGAGGCGGGCGAGAAGCTGGGCTTCCTGCCCGGCGACATGAAAGAGAAGGTCGATCCCTATCTCCGTCCGCTCTACGACGCACTGCACGACTGCCTCCCCGCCGAACAGGTGGAGCGGCGGATCGCCAGCGGCGAGATCGAGATCGCGCCCATCGCCTTCATGCGCGGCCGGACGCTGGCCGATGCCTTCGTCATCCTCGACGAGGCGCAGAACACCACCCCCGCGCAGATGAAGATGTTCCTGACCCGCTTCGGCCAGAACAGCCGCATGGTCATTTGCGGCGATCCCAACCAGGTCGACCTGCCCGGCGGCGTCGCGGCATCCGGGCTGGCCGATGCCGTGCGTCGCCTGGAGGGCGTGGAAGGCATCGCGATGAGCCGCTTCACCGCCGCCGACGTGGTTCGCCATCCGATCGTGGGGCGGATCGTTGATGCCTATGAAGGGCCGAACGCCTGATCCGGCTTTCGCCCACACCTGCTTTCGATGGCGTAACGATGGAACTGTTGTTAGGGGGCGGCGATTTTCACCCCGTCCGCCCCCATCACCCCGAAAGGCTCCGATGATCGAGATTGCGCTGATCCATGAAGAGCCTTGGTCCGGGGACGAGGAAAGCTGGGAAGCGCTCGCCACCCGTGCCGCGCGTGCCGCAGTCGAGCGCACGCCGCATGGGCCGCTGCTGACCACGCCTGCGCTGATCGAGATTTCGGTCCGGCTGACCAGCGACGAGGAGGTTCACGCCCTAAATCGTCAGTATCGGCAGAAGGACAAGCCGACCAACGTCCTGTCCTTCCCCATGGTCCAGCCCGACCTGATCGAGACGGTGACGCAGAACTCCGACGACGGCGAGGTGCTGCTCGGCGACATCGTGCTGGCCCACGGCGTCTGTGTCGCGGAAGCGTCCGAGCGCGGGATTTCGCCCGAAACCCATGCGACTCATCTGCTGGTGCACGGCGTGCTGCATCTGCTAGGCTATGATCACATGAATGATGACGAGGCCGAAGCGATGGAAGCGATCGAACGCGACGCGCTGGCCAGCCTCGGCATCGCCGACCCTTATCTAGTGCGCGAGGACTGACACCCCCCGATGGCCGACGGCCCGAGTAGCAGCACCGGCAACGGTGACTCCAACGAAAACAGCATCTGGCAGGGGCTGAAGTCCCTGATCTTCGGCGGCGAGCAGGAAGAGTCGCTGCGCGACCAGTTGGAAGACGCGATCGACCGGCACGAAGGCGATCCCGGCCCCGATGCCAAGGGCGACCTGACCCCGCTGGAGCGGCAGATGGTCCGCAACCTGCTGCATTTCGGTGAGCGCGATGCCGGCGACGTGGGCGTGCCCCGCGCCGACATCATCGCGGTCGAAGAGCGGACGACCTTCGACCATCTGGTCCAGATCTTTGCCGAGGCCGGACATAGCCGCCTGCCCGTCTATCGCGAGACGCTCGACCAGATCATCGGCATGGTCCACATCAAGGACGTGTTCAACATCCTGGCGACCGGCGCGGAGCATCCCGCCACCATCGCCGGGCTAATCCGCGATCCGCTCTATGTGCCGATGTCGCGCGGCGCGCTCGATCTGCTGGCCGACATGCGCCAGAAGCGGGTGCATCTGGCCGTCGTGCTCGACGAATATTCGGGCACCGAGGGCCTGGTCACCATCGAAGACCTGATCGAAGAGATCGTCGGTGAAATCGAGGACGAGCATGACGACGCGCCGCAGGCGCTGCTCGTGCCGCTCGACGGCGGGGCCTGGGACGCCGATGCGCGCGTCAGCCTGGAAGAGGTCGGCCGTGCGGTCGACCCGGCGCTGGAAGAAGCCGAGGACGATGTCGATACGCTGGGCGGCCTGACCGCCGTACTGGCGGGCCAAGTGCCCGAGGTTGGTACCTGTATCGACCACCCCAGCGGCTGGCGGATCGAGGTCACCCAGGCGGATGAACGCCGTATCCATCGCCTGAGGCTGCATCCTGCGGTAGCGGCGGAGGTGGAGTAAGCGAGGCTCGGACGGACGACGCCTTCCCTCACCGTGGGGGCGTCGGCTATACGCCCCTGCCGAGGCGCACGGACAGCTAGGACCATCACGTCCTTTCACGCCGTGTCACGTTCCTATTCAAGCAGTGATGCAATCGATCACATTGGTCGACACAATGCGTTGGCGCGGCTGGCATCACCGACCTATGCCAAGCATCAGGCCGTATGGCTTCCCAAATCGAGGGCGCGAGACAATCTCCCTAACGCTTGCGCTCTCGAAGGCCGCCGGTGCGCTCCCCGTGACACCGGCGGCCAACGGCATTGTTCAGGTCGTAAACAGCGTATCGACATGACGGGCCGCGACGACCCAGCGGTAAAAAGCGTCGATCAACACATATCGGAAATATAGTGGCTCGACTTCGACACGTTCGGGATTTCCCAGGCAATGTTTCGCGCGGTCGAGAATGCGGTAGACATATTGGGTCTGCAGCAGCGCGTCGCCATGCGCGTGCACCAGACGCGTCGTTTCATCGGGTTCCGACCGTACCAGACACTGGGCCACATGAGCGCGGATACGCTCATCGGAATAGGCATATTGCAGCCGAACCTCCTCGCTGGCTTTCAATCGTGCCATCACGGCGGGGTCGTCGACATCTTGCACCGTCAGTTTCGCATCCGGTGCAAAGCGCATGATCGCCGCCTCCAAGATGGCACCACGATCGTAATTGCTACGGCACACGGGTATGTCCGCGACCGTATAGGCCTGCCAGCAACTGGCCAACGTGGGCGGCGGTGGCGTGGGAGCGGCTGGCATATCAGGCCAGCAAGCCATATTGGCGCGAATGAAGCTGTCCATCGCCAGCATGGCTTTCGGCGTGTTGGGCTGTCCATCGATGACGCGGCGCAAGATCTTCGGAGGAAAGAAAGGCGCGCAGCGGACAAACATCTGCGCCTTTTCGTCAAGCACCCGGTTGACCTGCCTGTCACTTTGGATCGTGATCCCCGGCGGCGGCGGAGCCTTTCTCGGAGGTAACCGGTCTGCCTCTACGACGATTTCGCGGTTTTGCTCCTTGGGCGCCGTAGCTGGAGAATTTTGCGCTACCGCTGATAGGTTGGTCAACGTCAGGACACAGATCGACCAAGCGGACAGCTTTAGAAACAACCTCATGCGCATGCCATGCCCTCCCAAGCTTTCATCGCGCCAACGCAATGATGACGATACGTGTGACGGACCGCCAGCCAATTTTGCGCCCACGCCCCTTCCCCCCGCCCCTCGCAGGGCCTATTCCTGTCCCATGCGCAAACATGTCCTGATCGTCATCGGCATCATCGTCCTGATCGGCATCGCCGTCGTCACCTGGCTGGCTTGGCCCGACACGGCGCGGCTGAGCGTCGACCAGGTGGCGGGCAAGCAGCCGACGATCCAGGCTCCGCGCGAGCAGGTCATACCGACGGTCGACATCGCCAAGCCGGTCGGCTGGGCGAACGGGGCCAAGCCCAACGTCGCGCCAGGGTTGGCGATCCAGGCCTTTGCGACCGGCTTGGATCATCCGCGCTGGCTCTACGAGCTGCCCAATGGCGACGTGCTGGTGGCGGAGACGAACTCGCCGCCGCGACCCAGCGCCGGGATCGTCGACCGGGTGATGAATTTCTTCCTGGGCCGGGCGGGTGCGGCGGTGCCGTCGGCGAACCGGATCACCTTGCTGCGCGACACCAATGGCGACGGCAAGGCGGACCTGAAGACACCGTTCCTGACCGGGCTCAATTCGCCCTTCGGCATGGTGCTGTTCGATGGGCAACTCTACATCGCCGACACCGACGCGCTGGTTCGCGTACCCTATGCCGAGGGCACGACGAAGATCACCGCCACGCCTGAAAAGGTCGTGCCGCTGCGGGGCGGTGGCAATCATTGGGCGCGCAACGTCATCGCCTCGGGCGACGGACAGACGCTGTATGTCTCGGTCGGCTCGGCCAGCAACATCGCTGACAACGGTTTAGACGCCGAGAAGAATCGCGCCGCCATCCTTCAGGTTTGGCCGAAGGACAAGAACTGGCGCATCTATGCGGCGGGCCTGCGCAATCCGACCGGCATGGCGCTCAACCCCGTCAACAGCCAGCTATGGACCGTCGTCAACGAGCGTGACATGCTCGGCTCGGACCTTGCGCCCGACTATCTGACGCAGGTCGAGTTCGGCGATCATTTCGGATGGCCCTGGTATTATTGGGGCGGCTATCCCGACAATCGGGTTCAGCCCGACAATCCTCCGCTCCAGCAATATGTAAAGCGCCCGGACTATGCGCTGGGGCCGCATGTCGCGGCGCTGGGACTGACCTTCGCGACCGGCACGAAGCTGGGTGACCGGTTCGCGAACGGTGCGTTCATCGGCGAGCATGGCTCGTGGAACCGCAAGCCGCCCTCGGGCTATAAGGTGGTGTTCGTGCCGTTCGGCCCAGGCCCCTTCCCGACGCCCAAGGCCAAGCCGATCGATGTGGTCAGCGGCTTCCTGAACGCCAAGGGCGAGGCGCAGGGACGGCCCGTGGGCGTGATCGTCGACAAGACCGGCAGCCTGCTGGTCGCGGACGATGTGGGCAATGTGGTGTGGAAGGTCAGCGCGGCGAAGTGAGGTCGGGGGTCGTTTTGCGGCCTCCTTCACGCACATTCGCAAAATGCTTTTTTGGCGTCACGCGAACGAAACTACTCTTGGTCGAGCGACGCCAGCGCTTGTAGAATTTCTTCAGACGTCCACACATCGTCCCGACCATGGGCAAAACGACCGGAATCATCTTCGACAAAAAAGACCGCGTCGCGAGCAGCTTCATCTGCGAAGGTGATGTCGTCACTGGCTACGATGCAGTCAGCTACATACACGGCCGCATCAGGGGACAAAGCCTGAGTGCTGATGGCAGCCAGCAAATGGCGGGCCGCAGATCGAGTTACAACAAAGGGCAACCCGCTCGAAATTTTTACGACGCCCTGATTGGTATTTCGAAGATCGGCATAGAACGCCGTGATCTCGTCAGCGATTTCCTCCATAAACTTTTCTGACGAGAGATCGCCTGAGAGGAACGCGACGAGTGAGCCGTGCTTCATGATCATTTCATAAAGTGCTGGTTGATCATCGGCAATCTGCCAGAGAGGTGGCCGATCTCCATCTGTTGGTTTTGAAGATCAAGCTCAAGCCCTACTTCAACAGCTTCGGCGCCTCCGAGCGGATCACCGCCTCCAGCTGGCTGGAGAAGAGCGACAGAAAAGCGGGCAGGTTGACCACCGCGTGCACCTTGTCCTCATACACCGTCGCCTCAGCGCCGATCGACTGGCCCATCGCGCCGACGGTGAAGTGCATCGTGTCGCCGTCCCAGCGATGCTCGACGGTCGCCCCACCGGGGATCATCCGGCCGATCTTGCCGATGCCGCCGTCCAGCCGCTGGCGAACGCCCTCCTTGCCGAGCTTGTGCGGGATATCGAGCGAAATGGGGGCGCTCATGCGGTCATCTCCGTGGCAAAGAGCATCGTGTCGTCGGCAAAGGCCTTGAACTCCAGCGCATTGCCGCTGGGATCGCGGAAGAACATCGTCGCCTGCTCGCCCGGCTGCCCCTTGAACCGGACATGGGGGGCGATGCCGAACGGCACGCCCGCCGCCTCCACCCGCGCGGCCAGGGCCTCCCAGTCGGCCATGGTCAGCACGACGCCGAAATGCGGCACCGGCACCTGATGGCCGTCGACCGCATTCTCGACCGCGACCGGCTTGGCGGCGGGATCGAGATGCGCGACGATCTGATGGCCGAACAGGTCGAAGTCGATCCAGTGATCGCTCGACCTTCCCTCCGAGCATCCCAGCACGGAACCGTAGAATTGGCGGGCGGCGGCCAGATCATGGACCGGAAAGGCGAGGTGGAAGGGGCGCAGGGTCATGAAAGGAAGCTAGGATGGTGGGCCGGAGTTTTCCACCCCAGCATCCTCCCCTGCAAGCGGAGGTGGCGGGCGCTCCCCTCCACCAAGCTCCGCATGCCCCCCTTACAGAGCAGGAATTTTGGGGTGATCCCGCATTGCTCCTGTCACAGGCCCGCGCCATAGCCAGCGCCGTGACCCGCTATCCCGCTCTTATCGCCCTGGTCGCCGGGGCCGTCGCAGCCTGTGGCTTTGCGCCGCTCGATCTCTGGCCGCTGCTGCTCGTCGGGCTGATCGTCCTGTTGGCGCTGGTGCAGGATGCGCCGTCCATCCGCGCCGCACTATGGCGGGGCTGGGTGTTCGGGGTCGGACATTTCACCGTCAACAACAATTGGTTCCAGCACGCCTTCGACTTTCAGGACAAGATGCCCCCCGTCCTGGGCTATTTCGCGGCGGTGGGGCTGGCGCTGTACCTCGCCATCTTTCCGATGGCGGCGGCGGGCGTCGCCTGGCGGCTTCGTGGACGGCGGGCTGACGTTCCTTATGTGCTGATCTTCGGAGCCGCGTGGATCGCGACCGAATATCTGCGCGCGCGGCTGTTCACTGGCTATGCCTGGGACCCGATCGGCGTCGCGTGGTTGCCGGTCATCGGCGTGGCGCGGATGAGCGCCTTTGTCGGCACCTATGCGCTGTCGGGGCTGACCGTCGTGCTGGCGGGGGCGATCTGGCTGTGCCTGCGCAAGGAGTGGCATCTCGCCGCCGTCATGGTGCCTGCGACCGGTCTGGCGGCGCTGTCCGCCCCACTCACCCGCGCGCCCGAGCCCGGTCCGAACGCGCCGCTGGTCCGCGTGGTCCAGCCCAATGTCAGCCAGGACCAGCGCGGCGAAAGTGACGGGCCGCTGCTGCTCCAGCGGCTGATCGCGCTGTCGGGCCGCCCCGGTCCGCGCCCCCGCCTGGTCGTCTGGCCCGAAGGCGTGGTGCGCGACATGATCGAGGATGGTTATCCTGACTGGGCCTATATGGGCTTCAACTATGCCCCGCCCTTCTGGACGCGGCGCCAGATCGCCAATGCCCTGGGCCCGCGCGACACCGCGCTGGTCGGCGGCACCGCGCTGCTCTTCTCGCCGGACCGCAACCGGGTGTCGAGCGCGACCAACAGTGTCTTTGCCGTCGCGCCGAACGGACAGATCACCGGTCGCTATGACAAGGCGCATCTGGTGCCTTACGGCGAATATCTGCCCATGCCGTGGCTGCTGAAGCCGCTGGGCCTGGCACGGCTGGTCCCCGGCGACATGGACTTCACCCCCGGCCCCGGCCCCCGCAATCTGCGCGTGCCCGGCTTCGGGCCGGTCGGCGTGCAGCTCTGCTACGAGATCATCTTTTCGGGCCAGGTGGTGGACGAGGCACATCGCCCACGCCTGCTGTTCAACCCCTCCAACGATGCCTGGTTCGGCCGCTGGGGCCCGCCACAGCATCTGGCGCAGGCGCGGATGCGCGCGATCGAGGAGGGGCTGCCGATCATCCGCGCCACACCGACCGGCATCTCCGCGATCATCGCCGCCGATGGCCGCCTGATCACGACCGTCCCGCAAGAGACAGCCGGAGCGGCCCAAGCCCCCCTGCCCGCCGCCCTGCCGCCGACGCTCTTTTCGCGGATCGGCAACATGATGGCGCTGGCCATCGCCGCAGGGCTGGCCGCGATCGGCGTTGCCATACGGCGTCGCGCCCGCTAGGACCGATATAAAGCTATCTTTATATCCTTATGAGGACGGGAATGCGGAACTCGTACATCTTTACCTCGGAATCGGTTTCCGAAGGTCACCCCGACAAGGTCGCAGACCAGATCAGCGACTCGATCGTCGACCTGTTCCTGTCCAAGGATTCGGAAGCGCGCATCGCGTGCGAGACCCTGACCACCACCAACAAGGTCGTGCTGGCGGGTGAAATCCGCTGCAAGGGCGTGTTCGAGAACGACCAGTGGGCCGAGGGCGCGCTGGAAGAGATCGAGCGGACCGTGCGCGATACCGTCAAGCGGATCGGTTACGAGCAGTCGGGCTTCCACTGGCAGACCTTCGACTTCTCGAACAACCTGCATGCCCAGTCGGCGCACATCGCGATGGGCGTGGACGAAAGCGGCAACAAGGACGAAGGCGCGGGCGACCAGGGCATCATGTTCGGTTATGCGACCGACGAGACGCCCGGCCTGATGCCCGCCACCCTCTATTACAGCCACAAGATCCTGGAAAAGATGGCGGCCGACCGCCACTCCGGCGCGGCCCCCTTCCTGGAGCCCGACGCCAAGAGCCAGGTCACGCTGCAATATGAAAACGGCGTGCCGGTCCGCGCGACCGCGATCGTCGTGTCGACCCAGCACTCGGCCGAGCTGTCGAACGAGGCGGGCCAGGCCAAGCTGCGTGACTATGTGACGTCGGTCCTCACCGACATCCTGCCCGAGGGCTGGCTGCCGGAAGACAAGCAGATCTACGTCAACCCGACCGGCCTGTTCGAAATCGGCGGCCCGGACGGTGACGCCGGCCTGACCGGTCGCAAGATCATCGTCGACACGTACGGCGGCGCGGCCCCGCACGGCGGCGGCGCGTTCAGCGGCAAGGACCCGACCAAGGTCGACCGTTCGGCCGCCTATGTCGCGCGCTACCTCGCCAAGAACGTCGTTGCGGCGGGCCTGGCCAAGCGCTGCACCATCCAGCTGTCCTACGCGATCGGCGTCGCCGAGCCGCTGTCGGTCTATGTCGACCTGCACGGCACCGGCAAGGTCGAGGAAGCCAAGCTGGAGGCCGCGCTGCCCAAGCTGGTTCGCCTGACCCCCAAGGGCATTCGCGAGCATCTGAAGCTGAACGCGCCGATCTATTCGAAGACCGCGGCTTATGGTCACTTCGGCCGCGAAGCCGAAGGCGCACTGTTCACTTGGGAAAAGACCGACTTGGTTGACCAGATCAAGGCCGCCGTCGCCTAAGTCTGCGCGACAGCATTGACCGGCTGAGCGCCCGTGCGGAGAGTCCTTCGCACGGGCGTTTGCATGTCCGGTGACTTGCTCCCGTCGCATCGGCTTGGCACCCTGCTCCCGGGGAGAGGGGAGAATCACGATGACGGCATGGATGCTCTGGGCAGCGACGGCGATCCTGCAATCGGGAGGGGCCGCGGCGCCGATCCCGGAAACGGTATCCGCCGATACGCGCACGCTGGAGGCCATCGGCAATACCGGTGCGACGATCTTCGCCTTCGACAAGGCCGCCTGGGTCAGCACCGATGCGCTGATGGACGCGGTCCCCAAGGACCAGCTGACCGGTGCCGGTGGCTATGTCATCGAACCGCTGGGCGGCGGCGTGCTGCGCGCCACCTATTTCCGGGGTCCGGCGATTTCGGCCCAGGCCTTTTTCGTCGCCGATGTGAAGGGCGGCAAAGTCACACGTCACGAACTGCTGGCCCAGCCCGTGCCGCTGACCCCCGACCAGATGCTGCTCGCCCGCGCGCGTGAGATCGCCAAGGACACCGCGCACGCCCGCAACTATCAACCCTGCACGCCCGCGCCGTTCAACACCGTGGTCGTGCCGATGCGCCCCGGCGGCCCCGTCGCGGTCTATCTGCTGACCGCGCAAGTGACGACCAAGAGCTATATGATGGGCGGCAATTACCGCGTGGTGATCGCTCCCGACGGGCATGTGACCAACGCCCGGCCGTTCAACGTCAGCTGCCTGGCGCAGACCAAGCCGAAACTCCCCAAGGGTGCCGAGCCGGTCGGCATGGTGGTCAACCATCTGCTCGATCCGACGCCCACCGAGATTCACGTCTTCACCTCGTACAGCATGGGCTCGCCGCTGTTCGTCGCGACCGAGGACAAGGCAACGGGGAGAAGACCGCCTGGCTGGTGCAGGGCCGCCGGATCAGCGCCCTGCCCCAGGCGAAATAGCGCTATTCCCGCGTCTCCCCCTGTACCTGGCCGTGCGCCAGCAGGGTAAACAGCCCGGCCCCGCCGACCAGATTGCCGAGGATCGCCGGGAGCATCAGCCCGAACACCGCCCGCATCGCATCCACCCGCCCGGTGAAGAGCAGCAGGAACGTCTCATCCGCCCCGACGATCGAATGGCTGAACCCGGCGATCGCGATGACATAGGTGATCGCCAGGATGATCCAGAAGGCCTGGGTCCGGCCATTGGGCAAGATCCAGGCGACCACCGCGATCAGGAATCCGGCCGGGATGGCGTTCACGAAGGTCTGCCACCCGCCCAGCTCCAGGATTCGTGCCGACACCTCGATCATCGCGTGCCGGATCTCGGCATTGCCCAGCGCCCCGCCCGCAACCATGCCCGCCGCCAGCGCCGTGCCGATCAGGTTGGCGACCAGCACGATGACCCATAGCCGCACGGTCCGCTGCAACGCCCAGCGCGACGGCTTCGTCACCAGCGGCAGCATCGCGGTGATGGTGCTTTCGGTGAACAGCTGCATCCGCCCGAGGATGACGACCAGAAAACCGACCGGATAGCCGAGCGCGGCGATCAGGCTGCGCCACTTCGCGTCCGGCAAGGCGGCGTGCAGCGCGCCCTCCGCAATCAGCGAGCTATGGATCGCAACGCCCGCCGCCAATGCCGACCAGAACAGTGCCCCCGCGGGCCGGTCCAGTTCGCTTTCCCCCGCCTCGCGCACCGCCCGGTGGAGGTCCTTGGCATCGGCGGCCTTTTGCGCGCGGCTATCGGGCTCGGGCCCATCGGATTGGGGGAGTTCGTCGTCCATCTGCGGCAGGCAACGAGCCAGGCCAGTCTTGGCTCCCCTGCCCTCTCGCGCTAAGGGCCCGGCGATGAACGATCCGACGACGATCCGCCGCCTTTACGGTCGGCGACAGGGCCACAAGCTGCGCCAGGGCCAGGCCGCGCTAGTCGAGGACATGCTGCCCGGCCTCAGCGTGCCCGAGGACGGGCCGCTCGACGCCATGCGCCTGTTCGGCGACGACCGACCGCTTCAGGTCGAGATCGGCTTTGGCGCGGGCGAGCATCTGGCGGGTCAGGCCGAGGCGACGCCCGGCACCGGCTTTATCGGCTGCGAGCCGTTCTTGAACGGTGTGGTCGGCGCGCTGGGCCATATCCGCGACCGTGACCTCACCAATGTCCGCCTGCACATGGGCGATGCGCTGGAAGTGATCGAGCGGTTGCCCGATGCCAGCCTGGACCGCGTATACCTCCTCCATCCCGATCCCTGGCCCAAGGCGCGCCACGCCAAGCGGCGGATGATGAACCACGGTCCGTTGGACACCATCGCACGCAAGCTGAAGTCGGGTGGGGAGTTCCGCCTGGGCACCGATGATCCGACCTATTGCCACTGGTCGATGATGATCATGAACGGCCGCGACGATTTCGTCTGGCAGGCGCGCAGCCCCCAGGATTTCCTCACCCGACCCGCCGACTGGCCCGAGACCCGCTACGAGCGCAAGGCGCGGCGTCAGGGGCATGAGGTGTGGTATTTCCGGTATATCCGCCAATAAGCGGACCGGTATTTCAGGCGACCCGCAACTCCGGACGTCCGGCCAGTCCCGCCAAGGGCGGCGGCGGGGCCAGATTGCGGCGGGCCATCTCGGCGCTGATCGCGGCGATATCGTCGCGGTCGGCTGCGCCCATCGCCATGGTGAAGGCGGCCAGCAGCGTCGGGTCGTCCATATATTCGATCAGATCGGGGTCGAGCATCGGGTTCATCGCATCCTCCCAGATGGTTAGTCTGGATCAATAACCAGCGGATTGTCCACTTGTTGCCTCGGCCACGCGATCAATCCCTCTGGTGGCGACCGGCCCCGTCGCTATAGACGGCCGCCTTTGCAGGCATGGGAGGGGGAATTGGTCGACGACAGCTGGGGCGTGACGCCCGCCAAGGGCGGTTTGCGCATCCGCACCAATGACAGCCTGGAGGACCGCGCCGCCGCCCGCGCCAAGGCGCGCGAGGCCCGGGCCAGCGAGCGCGAATCGCTGATGGCCAGCCGCCTGGAAGCGCGCGCCGCCAATCGCGAGCGCGACATCGCCGCGCGCGAAGCCGAACGCGCCGCCCGCCGCGAGGCCGAGATGGCGGCCGCCGCCAAGGACCCCCACGCCGCCGCCGCCAAGCGCCACCGCACCTCGGGCCGCAAGGACGTGGTGCGCGAACAGCGCGATACGCGCGGCTATGCCACGCTGGTCGATGAGGGCCGGATTCGCGAACTCGCCAAGCGCGGCGCGTCGCTGGGCGGACTGGCCGCTGCCTTCGGGATCAGCGAAGACGAGATTCAGGGGATTCTGGCGGCGGAGTAGCTGTATCCTCCCCGGCACGGGGAGGTGGCAGGGCGCCAGCCCTGACGGAGGGGGGCTT
>NZ_LDTE01000180.1 GCF_001476905.1 Sphingomonas sanguinis
GGGCGGAGGTCCCCAGCCTGGAGGCGGCGGAGGCGGGGGCGGTCCCCATTCCTGCGCACTGGCATTCGCACCCAGACCCAGCGTTGCGATCGCAAGCCCGGCGACAATGATACGCGTCACCTTCATGACTAGTCCCTCCATGCCCACCACCGGGCATGAAGGCATCATGGGACAAGCACCGCTTCGCCAAGCTGAACGCGATTGTTCTGCGCCGTTCAGGAAGATGCCCCTCAAAACAACTTCCGCACCCCCACCCGGATCGAGCGGCCGATGGGATCGATATAGGCGGGCTGGAAGCGGTTGGGCGTATTGCCGTTGCGGTCGGTGACGTTGATCCGGTCGTTCAGCAGATTCTCGACCGTAAAATTGACGTTCAGCCCCTTTGCCCAGGGTTTCTTGATGATGTTTTCCATACGGACGAAGCTGTAGAGGACGAGCCAGGTCCGGCCCGAAAAGCGCAGGTCGGAGGCGGCGATGTCGCTGCGGATGCGGGTCGGCCCCTGGATGCGCCCATAGACCCCCAGGTTGAACAGGCCGTAAGAGAAATGGCCGTTCAGATCGACGTCCCAGCGCGGCCGTCCCCCGGTCCCGCTGAGCGTCGCGCCATCGAGCAGGTCGAGCACCGGGCCGGTCCCGCGCAGGGTCAGCCGATCCTCCAGCCGGTAATTGGTCGTCGCCGACACCCATAAGGCGGGCGGGCG
>NZ_LDTE01000181.1 GCF_001476905.1 Sphingomonas sanguinis
CGCCCTCGGCCACCGGCTTGCCGCCCGCCATCATGGCATAGGCGACCAGATTGCCGGTCGACTGCTTGGTGTCGAGGAAGGTCGAGGCGGATTGCGCCAGCTGGTCGCGATAGACCAGATCCTCGTACAACCGCGAGCTTTCGCCCGCCGACAGGATGGCGTTCAGCACCATGATGGCGGGAGTGTCGGCGCTCCGCTCGGGCGGGATATGATAGCTGATGAGGACGGCGGGCAGCGGCACGTTCGCCTCGTAGACGGTCCGCGTGACGGCCTCGGTCCGGGCTGGTTCCTGTACCGTCACGCGCGGGATCGCGGCGGCGGGGCGCTTGATGTTGGCGAAATACTGATCGACCCAAGCGTTCAGCTGGGAGGGATCGAAATTGCCCGAGACGACGAGCACGGCATTGTCGGGCCGGTAATAGGTGGCGTGGAAGGCGCGCACATCGTCGATGCCCGCCGACTCCAGTTCCTCCAGGCTGCCGATCCCCGGCCGCGCATAGGGGTGCGTCGTATAGGCGAGCTTGGGGTAATAGATGGATAACAGCTTGCCATAAGGCTGGGCGAGGGTGCGCTGACGCAGTTCCTCCTTCACCACGTCGCGCTCGCTGGCGAAGCTCTTCGGCTCGACGACCAGCGCGGCCATGCGGTCGGCTTCCGCGAACAGCAGGCGCTGCAGGTGGTTGGCGGGCACCACCTCGAAATAATTGGTGTAGTCGTCGGCGGTGGAGGCGTTGTTATAGCCCCCGACATCCTCGGTCAGGCGATCCATCTGTTCGGGGACGAGATTGCGCGTCGCCTTGAACATGAGATGCTCGAACATATGGGCAAAGCCCGAGCGGCCCTTGGGATCGTCCTTCGACCCGACATCATACCAGACCTGGACCGACACGTTGGGCGTCGTCGTGTCGCGAATGGCATAGACGCGCAGGCCGTTGGGCAGGGTGCGCGTGGTGAAGTCGATCGGCTTCACGCTTTCCGTGCGCGCCCCCGTTGGAGCCTGGGGCGTGGCGGTCTGTGCCCCTGCCAGCGAGGGAAGGGCGGCGACGCCGAGCAGAAGCGCGGCACGGAAAAGGCGCATGAAAACCCTCTTTGTTGAGTGACGTTACTTGGACTTGTTGCGCGTACCGTACATCACCGCCGCCGCGATCGCAGCCGAGCCGATGCCGACGCCCAGACCGATCTTGCCCAGCGGCCAGTTGCGCGTCTTGTCCTTGACCGACGCGGCGGTCGCTTCGGCGGCGGCGACGGCGTGATCCTTGGCTTCCTTCGCGGCGGCGAGGATTTCGTTGGGGGCGTCTTCGATATGATCGGTCATCGTTACTCTCCTACTGGCCCGCAGCGTAGCGCGAGCGGAAGTCGTCCGCAAAGGCCGTGAGGCGCCCCTCGGCGATGGCGGCGCGCAGATCGGCCATCATCTGCTGATAGAACCAGATATTATGCTCGGTCATCAGCATCGCACCCAGGATTTCGCCCGCGCGGACCAGATGGTGCAGATAGGCCCGGCTCCAGGTCGCACAGACCGGGCAACCGCAGGCGGGGTCAAGCGGCCCCTGATCCTCGGCGAAGCGCGCATTGCGGATGTTGATCGGTCCTTGCCGCGTAAAGGCCTGCCCCGTGCGGCCCGAGCGGGTTGGCAGCACGCAATCGAACATGTCGACGCCGCGCTCGACCGCACCGACGATATCGGTCGGCTTGCCCACACCCATCAGGTAACGCGGCTTTTCGACTGGCAACTGGCCCGGCGCGAAGTCGAGGCAGCCGAACATCGCCTCTTGTCCCTCGCCGACCGCGAGGCCGCCAATGGCGTAACCGTCGAAGCCGATATCGATCAGCGCATCGGCGGAGGATTTGCGAAAGCCCTCGTCCAGCGCGCCCTGCTGGATGCCGAAGATCGCATTGTCCTCGGCATGTTGCCCGCCTGCGTTGAAGGCGTCGCGGCTGCGTTTGGCCCAGCGCATCGAGCGTTCCATGGCGCTGGCCTGAACCTCGCGGGTCGAGGTGGTCGGGACCAGTTCGTCGAACGCCATGACGATGTTGGAGCCGAGCAGCCGCTGGATTTCGATCGAGCGTTCGGGGCTGAGCAGGTGGCGGGTGCCGTCGAGATGGCTCTTGAACGCGACGCCATCCTCGGACCGCTTGGTCAGCTCGGCCAGGCTCATCACCTGATAGCCGCCCGAATCGGTCAGGATCGGCCGGTCCCATCCCATGAAGCCGTGCAGGCCGCCCAGCCGGTTCACCCGCTCCGCGCCGGGGCGCAGCATCAGGTGATAGGTATTCCCTAAGATGATGTCCGCGCCGCTCGCGCGCACGTCGCCGGGCTTCATCGCCTTGACGGTGGCGGCGGTGCCGACGGGCATGAAGGCGGGGGTGCGGATCTCGCCCCGCTTCATAGTGATGGTGCCGGTGCGGGCGCGGCCGTCCGTGGCGTGGATGGCGAAGGAAAAGCGGGCGGTCATTTTCTGTCTCTGGGCGCGAGCGGGCCGGTGGGGCCGTTGGCGTCGGCGGGAATGGTGCGGATGGTCAGCGCTTCGGCGCGGGTGATCGCGCCGTCCTGGTCGCGGTCGAAGCGCGAGAACAGGCGCGAGAAATGGGCCTGCAACTCGGCCAAGGTGATGCGGTTGTCGGTGTCCTTGTCGACATCGAACGGGCTGGGCAGCGCGTTGCGGTCACCCAGCCAGCGCTCGGCCCAGTCGGCGGACTGGATATAGCCGATCGAACCCTGATGCGCGGTGTCGATCAGGTCGTAGGAACGCTTGACCCCGGCCTCCATCTCCGCGCGCGTGGTCTTGCCGTCGCCGTCCGCATCGAAGGCGGCGATCATCATCGCGACCGGCTCGACCACCATGGTCGCGGGCGTCTGCGCAAAGGGCTTGGGGCGCGCCGTCACCGTCACCGTCTCATTGGCGCCCGGCGTTGCCGCCTGGAGCAGCAGCGCCAGCAGGATCATGCGGCGCGCTCCGGCAGAAGCAGCGATCCGTCGCCATAGGAATAGAAGCGATAGTCCGTGGCGATGGCATGGGCATAGGCCGCCTGCATCCGCTCCAGCCCCATCAGCGCCGAGACCAGCATGAACAGGGTCGAGCGCGGCAGGTGGAAATTGGTCATCAGCCCGTCGATGCCGCGAAAGCGATAGCCCGGTGTGATGAAGATCGCCGTGTCGCCCTCGAACGGGCGAATCACGCCGTCCTCTCCGGCCGCGCTCGACCCTGTTCA
>NZ_LDTE01000182.1 GCF_001476905.1 Sphingomonas sanguinis
CCGCCAAGCCCAGGCCGCGCGCGAGATCGCCCGCCAAGATATCCGCACCGTAGAAGTCGGGCGCGGCGGGCAGAAGGCGGGCGTTTCGGGCGCGGAGGCGGCGCAGCGACTGGCGCAGATCGACCTCGCCAACACGGTCGTCCGCGCCCCTGAAAACGGCCGCCTGTCCGAAGTCGGCGTGCGGCTGGGCCAATATGTGACGGCCGGGTCACAGCTGATGTTCCTGGTGCCGCCCGAGACCTGGGTCATCGCCAATTTCAAGGAAGCGCAGACCGCGCGCATGGCGGTGGGCCAGCCCGCCAGCTTCACCGTCGACGGCCTGAGCAATGCGCGGCTGAAGGGCCATGTCGAGCGCATCTCGCCCGCCGCCGGGTCCGAATTCGCGGTGCTGAAGTCGGACAACGCCACCGGCAACTTCACCAAGGTGCCGCAGCGGATTGCGGTGCGTATCCGCGTCGATCCGGGCCAGCCGCTGGCCGCACGGTTGCGCCCCGGCATGTCGGTGCAGGCCAGCGTCGACACCTCCGGCGGACCGGTGGTGCGATGACGCGCCTCGCCCTTCCACTGGCCACCGCGCTGCTGCTCGCGGGATGTATCGGCCCGCGCCCGGCGCCCCCGGCCGATACCGCCGTCGTGCCGCCACCCGCCTGGCGGACCGCGCTCGGCCCCGGCAGCCCGATCGCAGCCGACTGGTGGCAGGCGTTCGGCGACCCGCAGCTGACCGCACTGGTTGCCCGCGCGCTGGAGAACAGTCCCGATCTGGGCAGCGCCGCCGCCCGGGTGGAAGAGGCGCGCGCGCAGGAACGACTCGCCCGCGCACAGCTCTCGCCCAATGTCACGGCGGGCCTGCCGGTCAGCGAGGGGCGCAGCGTCTCCGCCTTCGGCACCGGGCTCGACCAGCTGGGCGCGCAGCCGCTGGTACAGGCGAGCTATGATTTCGACCTGTTCGGCCGCCTGCGCAGCGCCCGCGCCGCCGCCCGCGCGCAGCTGCTGGCGACCGAGGCGGCGCGCGACACCGTGCAGCTGGCGATCGCCGCCGGGGTCGCCAGCGGCTATGTGACCCTGCGGGCGCTCGACCACCGGCTGCACATCGCCGAAGAGACGCTGGCCGCGCGCGCCGACGCGCTGCGCATCGCCCGGCGGCGGGCGGAGACGGGCTATACCTCCAACCTCGAACTGCGACAGGCGCAAGGGGAATATCACGCGACCGAGCAGCTGGTCGCCGCCGCCCGGCTGGCCGTCACGCGCCAGGAAAATGCACTGAGCGTCCTGGTCGGCGGCACGCCCGGCCCGATTTCGCGCGGGCTGGCGATCGACCGGCTGATCCGCCCCGCCATTCCCGATGGCCTGCCTGCCGACCTGCTGCGCCGCCGCCCCGACCTGTTCCAGGCGGAGCAGGCGCTGGTCGCCGCCGACCGCTCGCTCGACAGTTCGCGCGCGGCGATGTTGCCCAGCCTGGGGCTGACCGGATCGGCGGGCGTCGCCTTTTCCAATGCGCTCAACAATCCGATCACCCTGTTCTCGATCGGCGGCAGCGTGCTCGCGCCGATCTTCGATGCCGGGCGCCTGCGCGCGCAGGCCGATGCCAGTGCGGCGCGGCGCGACCAGGCCGCCTATGCCTATCGCAAGACCGCGCTGACCGCCTTCCGCGAGGTGGACGACAGCCTCGCCTCGGTCCGTCGCTCGGGCGAGCAGGCGGTGGCGCTGGCCGGACAGCGTGCCGCGCAGGCGGACGGTTTGCGCATCGCCTCCAACCGCTACCGCGCAGGCTATTCCTCCTATCTGGAACAGCTGGATGCGCAGCGCGGATTGCTGACCGCCGAACTGGCGCTGGCCGAGGCGCAGGCCAATCAGCTGACCGCCTATATCACCCTGTACCAGGCGATGGGCGGCGGCTGGTCCCCCGACGCGATCCGCGCCACCGCCCGATAGAACGCGTGGAACGCGAGCGCCCCTGATGCGCTAAGCCCCACGAACCGATTCATGATTGGGAGCACCGATATGGGCGTGAACGTGATCTACAAGACCAAGGCAACGGCCACCGGCGGGCGCGACGGCGCGGCGCGGTCCGAGGACGGCTCGGTCGACGTCAAGCTGGTCGTGCCGAAGGAAATGGGCGGTCCAGGCGGTGAGGGCGCGAACCCCGAAAAGCTGTTCGCCGCCGGATATTCGGCCTGTTTCCTGGGCGCGATGAAGGCCGTGTCGGGCAAGGAAGGCGTGAAGGTGCCGCCGGACGCCACCGTCACCGCCGAGGTCGGCTTCGGCCCGCGTGAAGAGGGCGGCTTCGGTATCACCGTCGATCTGGTGGCCAGCCTGCCCGGCGTCGAGCGCGCGGACGGTGAGCGCCTGATGCACGCCGCGCATCAGGTCTGCCCCTATTCTAATGCGACTCGTGGCAATGTCGATGTCGGCCTGACCCTCGCCTGAGCCTCGCCCCCTCGCCTATCCGCAAGCCCTTCGCCCGATGACGGCGAAGGGCTTCGCCGTTTCCAAGGACCCGATGAGATGACCCGCCCGACCGGCACCGAAAGCTTCGCCCTCAACCAGACGATGCTGCGTATCCGCGATCCCCAGCCCTCGCTCGCCTTCTACCAGGACGTGCTGGGCATGACGCTGCTCCAGAAGCTGGATTTCGAGGAGATGAAATTCTCGCTCTACTTCCTCGCCTATCTGGGCGAGGGCGAGACGATCCCGGATGACCCCGCCGAACGCGCCCGCTTCATCTTCAACCGCGAGACGACGCTGGAGCTGACGCACAATTGGGGCACCGAGAGCGACCCCGATTTCCGGGGCTATCATGACGGCAATGCCGATCCGCGCGGCTTTGGCCATATCGGGATCAGCGTCGCGAACGTCACCGAGGCCTGCGCGCGATTCGAGTCGATGGGCGTGCCGTTCAAGAAGCGGCCGCAGGACGGCAAGATGAAGGATATCGCCTTCATCACCGACCCGGACGGTTACTGGATCGAAATTCTTTCGGCGCAGGGAATGGCAGAAAGCCTCGCGTCCAACGGCTGATTTAACCTCGACAATCTCTGACCTTGTCCATTTTGAAACGGGATGTTTACCCATCCTGCCCAATATGGCCAAAGATGTCGGAGGAACCGGGCTTTTCCCAACACCTCCGTCCAGATGCGAGTGCTCCCGCTCGCCTGAAGGTTTTTCGGAGGGTATTCCGTTATGTTGTCCTGGTTTGCCAAGACGGCACCGATTCGTATGAAATTCGATGCACTGATGGTGATCTATGGCGGCATCGCCGCTGTCGGCCTGGGCGCGACGATCGTGGCGAGTGGCGGCCTGACTCTCAGCCTGCCGGTCATCCTCGCCGCCACGGGGCTGGTCGCCTCGCTGATCGTTTCGCGGGTCAGCCGCAAGCTGATCTGCGACCCCTATGTCGGCAGCGTCGTCGCCATGGAAGCCCTGGCGTCCGGCGACTATAATCGCGAAATCCTCTACACCGACTATCAGGATTGTATCGGCCGTATCGCGAAATCCATCGTGGTCTTCCAGCGCAACGCCGCGCGCGTCCAGGAAGCGGCCCACGCGCAGGACATCGTCGTCGGCGCGCTGGGCAAGGGGCTGGGCGACCTGGCCGAGGGCAATCTGACCGCCGCCATCCAGACGCCCTTCCCCGCCGATTACGAAAAGCTGCGCCTCGACTTCAACCGCGCGACGGAGGCTTTGGCCCACACGATGAGCGCGGTCACGGTCGCCACGCACGGCATCAATTCGGGCGCCAGCGACATCCGCCAGGCCTCCGACGATTTGTCGCAGCGCACCGAGCAGCAGGCCGCCAGCCTGGAGGAAACCTCGGCCGCAATGGACGAGATCACCTCGACCGTACGCCAGACCGCCGAGGGCGCCAACCGCGCCAACCGCGCGGTCGCCGATGCGCGAATCGAGGCCGAACAGTCGGGTGAGGTCGTGCGCCGCGCGGTCGACGCCATGGCCGGCATCGAACGCGCCTCCAGCGAGATTTCCGAGATCATCAGCGTCATAGACGGCATCGCCTTCCAGACCAACCTCCTGGCGCTGAACGCCGGGGTCGAGGCGGCGCGCGCGGGCGATGCGGGCAAGGGTTTCGCGGTCGTCGCCTCCGAAGTGCGCGCCCTCGCGCAGCGCTCGGCCGACGCGGCCAAGGACGTGAAGTCGCGAATCCTCGCCAGCTCGGAACAGGTCGAATCGGGCGTCAGCCTGGTCAGCGAGACCGGCAGGGCGCTGGAGCGAATCATCGGCCAGATCACCGAGATCAGCACGCTGGTGGAAAACATCGCCAGCTCGGCCGAAAAACAGGCCATCGGGCTTCAGGAGGTCAACACCGCCGTGTCCGCGATGGACGGCGTGACCCAGCAGAACGCCGCGATGGTCGAACAGGCCACCGCCGCCGCCCGCTCGCTGGCGGTCGAGGCCGATGGCCTGGCGCGCGAGATCGCCCGTTTCCGAATCGGCAACCAGCCGGGCGATGGCTATGCCGCGCCCCAGCCGGCGGTCCACCAGTTGCAACAGCGGGCCGCCGCCGCCGGGCGTCGCATCGTCCAGACCGCACAGGTCGCGCGCCCCGCACCGCAGACGACCGGCAATGTCGCCCTGGCCGTCAACGACGAGGAATGGACCGAATTCTGATCTTTCCGAACTCCCGCGCCCACCCGTTGGGCGCGGGAGCCCCGATCCGAAGTCGGTAACCTCGCCTACACCATTCATCCGATAGGATGTTTCGGCGCGATCATTCGCCCAAGTCCCGGAGTCCGATCATGTCCGCCTTGTCCCTTGCCCCCGTGCTCGACACCACCGCCGCCGCTCCGTTGCGCCAGGCGCTGCTCGATCTGATCGCGTCGGGTGACGCCATCACTCTCGACGGATCGCAGGTGGCGCAGGCGGGTCAGGCCTGTCTTCAGGTGCTGGCGAGTGCGCAGGCCATGGCCGCATCGGTCCGGGCCGACTTTGAACTGCAAAATCCATCCGAGGCCTTGGCTTCGATGATCGCGCTGGCCGGGCTCGACAGCCTCGCCACCGCCGCCTGAGGGGGCCGACCCGATGAATCTCGACGAGATCCAGCAGATTTTCTTCCAGGAGTGCGAGGAAGGCCTCGGCGCACTGGAAACCGCCTTCGACGATCTGCGGCGCGGGCGTCACGACGACGAGACGATCAACACCGTCTTTCGCGCGGTCCACTCGATCAAGGGCGGTGCGGGCGCGTTCGGCCATGAACGGCTGCAGCATTTCTCGCACCATTACGAAACCGTCCTCGACCTGATTCGCAACGGCACGCTGCCGCTCGGCGAACCGCTGATCGACCTGATCGTCGCGGCGTTCGACACGCTGTCCGACCATGTCGCCGCCGCGCGTGGCGAGGGCGCGACGCCCGCCGACCAGGGGATGCTCGACCGGCTGGGCACTGCCGCACTGGGCGATGTCGGGGCCGGGACGGCCGCGCCCGAAACCGCCGCCGACCCCGTGGTCGAGGTGCAGGCAGAGGCCGCCCCCGCGCTCGACGATTTCGACGCGCTGTTCGCGATGCTCGAAGATCCCGCGCCCGCCGCCCCCGCCGCCGAGGACGCGACGCCCGAGTGGATCGTCACCGTGCATCCAGGGCCGCGCGCCTTCGATCACGGGGCCGAGCCGATGCTGGCGCTGCGCGAGCTGGTGCGGATGGGCGGTCGTACCTTGTCCGCCGACCTGTCCGACCTGCCGCTGCTCGACGGTCTGGACGCCGAGCGCGCCTATATCGGTTTCACCATGGCGCTGCCCGGTGATGCCGATGAGGAGGATATCCGCGCGGTCTTCGACTTTGCCGACCCGCAATGCCGCCTGACCGTCACCCGCGCCGCCGTCGCCGCACCCGCGCCGGTCGTGGCAGAGGTCGAGGCCGAACCGGCACCGCCCGCGCCCGTCATGGTCGAGGAAATGCCCGTTGCCCCCGCGCCCGTGGCGGCACCGGCTCCGACACCCCCCGCCCCGGTCGCCGTGGCACCGCCGCCGCCCGCGCCTGCGCCCGCCGCCGCCCCCGTTTCGGTGACCGAGGCGGCGAGCAGCCCGCGCGTCGCCGCCGCCGCCGCGCAGACGATCCGCGTCGACCTCGACAAGCTCGACCGGCTGGTCAACCTGGTCGGCGAGCTGGTGATTACCCAGGCGATGCTGGCCCAGCGCCTGTCCGAAAGCGACATGGGCTCGATCCCCGAGCTGTCCGACCTCGATCACCTGACGCGCGAGCTGCAGGATTCGACGATGGCGATCCGCGCCCAGCCGATGAAGACTGTCTTCAGCCGCGTGCCGCGAATCATCCGCGAGCTGGAGGTCGAAACCGGCAAGCGCGTCCGCCTGGAAGTCGAGGGCGAGATGACCGAGGTCGACAAGACCGTGGTCGAGCGCATCGGCGAGCCGCTGACCCACCTGATCCGCAACGCCGTCGACCATGGCCTGGAGACGCCGGCCGATCGCAAAGCCGCGGGCAAGGACGGCGAAGGCGTGGTCACGCTGTCGGCCGCGCATCAGTCCGGCCGGATCGTCATCACCGTCGCCGATGACGGACGCGGCATCGACCGCGCCCGCGTCAAGGCCAAGGCGATCGAGCGCGGCATCATCGCCCCCGATGCGCAGCTTTCCGAGGAGGAGATCGACAATCTCATCTTCGCACCCGGCTTCTCCACCGCCGCCGTCGTCTCCAACATCTCGGGGCGCGGCGTCGGCATGGACGTGGTGCGCAAGAACATCCAGGCGCTGGGCGGCCGTATCGGCATCCAGTCGGTGCTGGGCAAGGGGTCGAGCTTCTCGCTCAGCCTGCCGCTGACGCTGGCCGTCCTCGACGGCATGATCGTCACCGTCGGCGACCAGACCTTCGTCATCCCGCTGACCCATATCGTCGAAAGCCTGCGTCCCGGCATCGACGAGGTGCATGTGGTTGGCGGCCAGTCGCCGCTGCTCGACGTGCGCGGCACCTATGTTCCCGTCCACCGGGTCGGCGAGCAGCTCGGCGTCACCGGCGCGATCGCCAAGCCCGAAAATGCGGTGCTGATCGTGGTCGAAAGCGACCAGGGCCAGGCCGTGCTGATGGTCGACTCGATCCAGGATCAGCGCCAAGTGGTCGTGAAGAGTCTGGAGGCGAATTACCGCGCCATCCATGGCCTGGCCGGGGCAACGATCCTAGGTGACGGGCGCGTCGCGCTCATCCTCGACGTCGATGCGCTGATCGGCCGCTGGCGGCGTGACGGTCGCGGGCCGAGCGCCTTCCTGGAAGATCTGGCAGCGTGACCGCGCTCGCCGCCCTTTCCCCTCGCGGGAGCGAACGCGAGATGGAGTTCGCCTTCTCGGCGTCCGACCATCGCGCGATCGCTGACCTGATCTATGCCGAATCGGGCATCCTGCTGCCCGAGACCAAGGCCAAGCTGATCTACGGGCGACTGGCGCGGCGGCTGCGGGCGTGCGGGTTGCACGACTTTCCCTCCTATCTCGCCTTGATCGAGACGGATGCGGACGAACGGGCCCGCGCGGTCGATGCGCTGACGACCAACCACACCGCCTTCTTCCGCGAAAATCATCATTTCGAGCATTTCCACGAGGCGCTCTGGCCGGATTTCCGCCAGCGGCTGGCCAGCGGCGGGCGCGTGCGCATCTGGTCGGCGGCATGCTCCAGCGGCGAGGAACCCTATTCGCTGATGATGACGATCGCGGGCCAGGACGTCCGCGCCGCCGAGAAGCTGGCGACCCAGGATTTCCGCCTGCTGGCGACCGACCTGTCGCCCAGCGTCATCGCCACCGCGCGCAGCGGCCGCTATCCGCTGGATACGACCCGCGCCATGCCCGCGTCGATGCGCTCGACCTGGTGCCGCCGGGTCGGCGACCAGGACGAACTCCACCCCGCGCTGCGCGCGCCCATCGCCTTTCGCGAGCTGAACCTGCTGCGCGGCTGGCCGATGAAGCGCCCCTTCGACGTCATCTTCTGCCGCAACGTCATGATCTATTTCGATGAGCCCACCAAGGCCCGGCTCCTGGGCCGGTTCGCCGACCAGCTGGTCGATGGCGGTATCATCTATATCGGCCATGCCGAACGCATCCCCACCGAGGTCGCGGATCGTTTCCGCTGCATCGGCCGAACCGCTTTTCAGAAAGTGTCCTGATGGCCATCCGAACGCTGATCGTTGACGATTCCCCCACGATGCGCGCGCTGATCGCGAATACACTGAGCCGCGATCCCGATATCGAAGTGGTCGGCGCGGCCAATGGCCCGCTCCAGGCGCGCGAGATGATCAAGGCGCTGGACCCCGACGTCATCACATTGGACGTCGAGATGCCCGACATGAACGGCCTCGACTTCCTCGAACGCGTGATGCGGCTGCGCCCCATGCCCGTCGTCATGCTCTCCACCCTGACCCAGGCGGGTGCGGACATCACGATCCGCGCGCTGGAGCTGGGCGCAGTCGAATGCTGCGCCAAACCGGCGGCGGGCTGCGTCGACCGCAATCTGGTCGACAGCGTGAAGGCCGCCGCGGGCAGCCGCCGCGTCCGCATGGCCGACCATGCCCCCGCCGCGCCGGTGCCCCATGCCCAGTTCGAGCCGCTGCCCAAGGCGCTGATCGCGATCGGCGCATCGACCGGCGGGGTCGAGGCGCTGATCCAGGTGTTGAGCGGTTTTCCGGCGAACTGCCCGCCGACCGTCATCGTGCAACACATGCCCGCGACCTTCACGACCAGCTTTGCCGCCCGGCTCGACCGGCTGTCCCAGCCGACCGTCGCCGAGGCCCGGCACGGCCAGCCGCTGCAGCCCGGCCATGTCTATCTGGCGCCCGGCGGCACCCACCACCTGGAAGTCGGCGGCTTCGAGGGGCAGTATCGCGCGCGCCTGATCCCCGACGATCCCACCAGCGGTCATCGCCCCTCGGTCGACCGGCTGTTCCAGAGCGTCGCCAAGGTCGCCGGGCGCAACGCGGTCGGCGCGATCCTGACCGGCATGGGCCGCGACGG
>NZ_LDTE01000183.1 GCF_001476905.1 Sphingomonas sanguinis
GGGCGCGGCCGGGCTGACCGCGGCGCTGAACCTGGCCGACCGGTTCAAGGTGACGGTGCTGGCCAAGGGCAAGCTGAACGAAGGCTCGACCGCCTGGGCGCAGGGTGGGATCGCCGCCGTCCTCGAACCCGGCGACACGTTTGAGAGCCATATCGAGGATACGATGGTCGCGGGCGCGGGGCTGAACGACCGCGCCACCGTCGAATTCGTGGTCGAGAACGCCCCCGCCGCCATCGAGCGGTTGCAGAAGCTCGGCGTCCCCTTCGCGACCGAGGGCAATATGCTCCACCTGACGCGCGAGGGTGGGCATTCGCATCGGCGCATCGTGCATGTCGCCGACGCGACCGGCTGGGCGGTGCTCGACGCGCTGCTCCGCGCGGCCGAGGCGCATCCCAACATCACGCTCGTCCCCGATCAGGTCGCCATCGACCTGGCGACCAGCCGTCACGAGATGCGCTATTCGGGCGCAGGCCATGTTTGGGGCATCTATGCGGTCGACCGGCGAACGGGCCGCGTCGTAGTCCACAAGGCGCGCGCGACCATCCTGGCGACGGGCGGCGCAGGCCGCACCTATCAATTCTCGACCGCGCCCAAGGGAGCGACCGGCGACGGCATCGCCATGGCGTGGCGGGCGGGGGCCCGGGTGTCGAACATGGAATTCATGCAGTTCCACCCGACCTGCCTCTACAACACCCAGGTCAAGAATTTCCTGATTACCGAGGCGGTTCGTGGCGAGGGCGGGCATCTGAAGATCCCGGAGACCGGCCACCGCTTCATGCCCGATTTCGATGCCCGCGCCGAACTGGCCCCGCGCGATATCGTGGCGCGAGCGATCGACCATGAGATCAA
>NZ_LDTE01000184.1 GCF_001476905.1 Sphingomonas sanguinis
CGATCAGGCGGGCCGAGGCCATGACCTTGTCCTCGTCGACATCGCTGTTGAACGCGTTCCAGCTGTTCCAGCCCATCGGCGGCAGGGCTGCCTGCCCCTCCTGATTGGCGCTCCAGCGGCCCGTCGGGGCGAGCGGGTCGGCCTTGTCCGGTGCGGCACTCGCGGTCACGGGCAGGGCGATCCAGGCCAGCGTCGCGGCGGCCGTCCATAAGGCGCGTTTCGTTCGTCGCATGGCTCGTCCTTCCCGCATGGGCTTCGCTCTCTCAGTCACTTCGACGCCAGGGTGCGGCCGAAAAAGGGCAGGACCTGTTCCTGGAAGCGGACCCCGATGCGATTGACGTGATCGCCGTCGTAAATCTCAAACCGGTGCGCGATGCCATAGCGGTCGAGCGTCTCGTGCAGCGCCTGGGCATCGGCTTTCAAACCATCCTGCGAGCCCACATCTAGCGCGATCGCCCGGTAGCTGCGCAGCGGCGCGATATACTGGTCGACAAAGGCGAGCGGGGTGTTCGCCAGCCACTTGGCGGTGATGTCATCTCGCATCTTGCCGTCCTTGACCGGCAGGTCGAGGTAGAGCGGCGGGTTCTTCGGATTGGGCGACCAGGCGGCGGAGGCGGCCAGCATCGCGCGCTGGCCCCAGTTGAGTTTGGCGGACTCGCTGGGCGAGGCGAGGCTGGTCAGCAGTTTCTCGTCGGTGCCCTCGGGCCGGGCCATCATGCGCGGTGACAGGCAGCACGGGCTCATCATGTAGATCGCGCCGTACAT
>NZ_LDTE01000185.1 GCF_001476905.1 Sphingomonas sanguinis
GCGCGGCGGCGCGGTTGAGGATCGCCACCGCCTTGTCGCCATTGGCGAGGCTCTTCACGAAAATCTGGACGTCATCGGACAGATAGGCAGGCACCGCCTGGTTGCCGCCCGCATCCTGGTTCAGCGCGATGATCGCGCGGTTGCCCAGCAGCGCGATCTGCTCGGCATTGGCCTTTCGCAGGTCGAAACCAATCAGCAGCGGCGCGTTCATCATCGCCCACATCGCGAAATGCGAGCGCGCCTCGGTAATGTGGTTCGCATCGAACTCGCCCGAGCCGACAAACAGCATGTCGGGGTCGTTCCATGTGTGCGGATGGGCATAGAGCGCGCGGGTCGCGCTGGTATCGAGATTGGTCAGCATCCGCGACCAGTGGGCGGTGATATCGTCGCTGGTCCGCGAGACATTGCCGATCTGCTTGCCCCAACTGCGCACGTCCGACGAGCCCCAGAGGCAGAGCGAAAAGAGATAGTCGCCGTCCGGGTTCTCGCGACGCAGGGCGGTGGCGACCTGTTCATAAAGTGAGCGGACGGCCGGGATGTCGGTCCGCGCCAGCGAATTCATGTCGATCAGTGGGGGCAACTCGCGATAATCGCCCTTGCGGACATGCTCGCTGTCCTTGCCCAGCCCGCGAATGCCGCAGCCATCGACCTTGATGTAGTCGAAGCCCCATTCGCGGAAGTAGAGCGCGATATCCTGGTCGATATGGCCGTACAGACCGACCTCGCGCTCGGCGATCGTGCCCTCGGGCTGGTTGGCGAAATTGGGAGTGTAGACCTGGCCGCAGCTGTTGCGGCCGATATCGGAATAAATCCCGGCCTTGAATCCCATGGCGTGGAGCCGGTCGGTCAGCGGGCGGAAGCTGGTCTGCTGGTTCGAGCCAGCCTTGGCCGAGGGGAATTTGTCGGCGCGGATGACCATCCGGCCATCGGGCTGGCGACGCCGAAGCCACCAGCCGTCATCGATGTTGATGTAACGATAGCCCGCCTCCCGTAGGCCCTTGTCGACGATCAGGCGGGCCGAGGCC
>NZ_LDTE01000186.1 GCF_001476905.1 Sphingomonas sanguinis
TGACCGCCGCGGCCAGCTCGCCTGCGGTGACGCCGTGCATCGTCAGCCGGACGGGATCGGGCTCGACGACATATTGCTCCTCCAGCCCGCCGTTGGAGTTGACGTCGGCGACCCCCGCCACGGCGCGCAGCATCGGGCGGACGGTATATTCCTGCGCCTCGTACAGAGCCATCAGCTGGCCTTGCGCATCCAGCCCCGGCGGCGGCTTTCGCCATTCCAGCGTATAGTAGAAGATCTCGCCCAGCCCGGTGGTGATCGGCGCCAGCTGCGGCGTGCTGCCCGGCGGCAGCTGGTCACGCACCGCCGCCAGCCGTTCGGTGACGAGCTGACGCGCCTTCAGCTGGTCGGTGCCGTCTTTATACAGAAGCGTGACCTGCGACAGGCCAGTCTTGGTCAGCGAGCGCGTCTGGTCCAGCCCCGGCTGGCCGCCCATGGCGCGCTCGATGGGCAGGGTCACCAGCCGCTCGATCTCCTCGGGCGCGAGGGCCGGAACCGTGGTGTTGATCTGCACCTGAACCCCGGTGATGTCGGGGATGGCGTCGATCTGGAGATTGGCGAAGGACCACAGCCCGATCGCGGCGATCAGCGCCGCGACCAGCGCGACGCCCAGCCGGTGGCGGGTAACGAGATCGAGCCAGCGCTTCATCGGGCCAGCGCCGCCCCGCCATTGAGCGCGCGCAGCTGGAGCAGCGCCTCCAGCGCCCCGAGC
>NZ_LDTE01000187.1 GCF_001476905.1 Sphingomonas sanguinis
AAAACCGCAGAAATCCGCCAATCATGACGAACAAAGGAATCCCGAAAATGGAAGGACAGACCGGAAACGACCTCTCTCCAATGGAAGGACGCCTCCTTCCAAATGGCGCATGGACCTTCGACATGGTGCAGGATCGCCTGGTCGAGGCGATGGTGACATGCTGGCGCGGTGGCGACCGTGAGCGTGCATGGTTGCATGTGCGCTCGGCATGGCCGGAGATCCAGCGTGATCGTAATGCGGGCGATTACGATGCGCGCGGTGGCGAGGCGTCCAGCTCGGAGGTGGCGTTGCGGTCCGCGTCCCTGACCCGCGTCGAGGTGGCGGAGATGGAGGAGGCGTTCGCCTGGGTCGGTCGCCTGTCCGTGGTCGACCGCAAGGTGCTGGCGGTCGCGATCGGTCAGCTGGCCAGCGGTAAGCGGGAGGTCGATTGGGGTCGTGTCCTTCGCAAGCTGGATCAGTCGACCGGGCGTGATGGTCTGCGCATGCGCTATGCACGTGCCATCGCCAGCATCTGCGAGGTGCTGAATGGCGGAAATCCACGGGCCTTGCGTGTCAATAGGGACGATGTTGCGGCGGTGTGATTTTGTCGGTTCGCTTATCGGGCAAAATCGGTCTATTTCTTATCACGCTGGGACGGGCCTTTAGGCGGTCATAGCGAACCTCCCCTGAACCTCGAAGGGCGGCGCGGCTTCGGTCACGCCGCCCTTCGCGTTTTTAGAGACATGCATGGGCAAGCTGACCAGCCTGCGGCCTCGCCTGTCAACGCTCCGGTCGAAGCTGGCGAGTGCGCCGGTTACCCGGCAGGAGCGCGATCGGGTCCGCG
>NZ_LDTE01000188.1 GCF_001476905.1 Sphingomonas sanguinis
GCTGGGCGGTGCGGCGACCGATCCGGTCGGCAAGGCGGGCGCGAGCAGCCTGTCGGCCGAGCTGATGACCAAGGGCACCACGACCCGCTCGGCAACCGAGATCGCCCGCGCGGTCGAAAGCCTGGGCGGTTCCATCTCGGCGGGTGCGTCGGATGACGG
Source organism: Sphingomonas sanguinis (assembly GCF_001476905.1). Lineage (GTDB taxonomy): Bacteria > Pseudomonadota > Alphaproteobacteria > Sphingomonadales > Sphingomonadaceae > Sphingomonas > Sphingomonas sanguinis_B. Next base: position 160 of record NZ_LDTE01000188.1, read on the forward strand.
CGCGACCATCGACCTGACCGTGCCCTCGGCCCAGGCCGACACCGCGATGACGATCCTGGCCGATGTCGCGACCCATCCCGCCTTCCAGCAAGCCGAGATCGATCGCGCACGGACCCAGTCGATCGACGGCCTGAACGTCGCGATAAAGAACCCGGCGCAGCTTTCGGCCATGGTCGCCGACCGCGTCGTCTATGGCGGGCGGCCGTACGGCCAGCCGCTGTCGGGCACCCCCGCCTCGTTGAAGGCGCTGACCCGCGCCGACCTGACCGCCGCTTATGCGCGCAGCTGGAAGCCCGGCCAGGCGACCCTGTTGTTCGTCGGCGACGTCACCCCGGCCCAGGCCAAGGCACTGGCGGAGCGGTATCTGGGCAACTGGCGGGTCGCTGGCCCGGCATCGGCGTCGGCCAAGCCCGCCGAGCCCGCCTTCCCTGCGCCGCGCGTCATCGTCGTCGACATGCCCGATGCCGGACAGGCGGGTGTGGTCGTCGCCCGTTCGGGCATTCGCCGAGCCGATGACCGTTATTACCCACTGGCCGTCGCCAATACGGTGCTGGGCGGCGGCTTCTCGTCGCGGCTCAACCAGGAAATCCGCATCAAGCGCGGTCTGGCTTACGGCGCGGGCAGCTCGGTGGCGGCGGGGCGTGATATCGGCATGATCTCGGCCCGTACCCAGACCAAGAATCCCTCCGCCGCCGAAGTGGTCGGGCTGATCGACCAGCAGATGCGCCTGCTCGGCACCGCACCCGTCCCGCAGGACGAACTGGCGACGCGCCAGGCGGTGCTGGTCGGCGGTTTCGGCCGGACGATCGAGACGACCGACGGTATCGCGGACATCCTCGCCAACTATACGCTCCAGGGCGTGCCGCTGGAGGAGCTGAGCCGCTACATCCCGCGCGTGCAGGCGGTAGACTCGGCGGCGGTGCAGTCGGCCTCCGCCGCGCTGCTCGATCCCAAGGCGGCGAGCATCATCGTTGTCGGCGACGCCAAGCAATTCCTGCCTGCGCTGAAGGCCGCGCATCCCGATGTCGAAGTCATCCCGGCCGACGCGGTGAACCTGGACTCGCCCAAGCTGCGCTGATCATCCCACTCCTCCCCAGGCGATGCTTGGGGAGGAGTTCTTATGGGGCGACCGCCTGGCGATCATCCGCCGATACGCGAAATCCTTAACCCTGTCGGGTATAAGCGCCTGAGCGAACACGGACAGGCCAAGGACACTCCACGCATTGCAGGTGGCGAAGCGAACGGTACGGCGGATGGTGCAGGGCTGGCTGATCTTGGTCGGTCTGTTGCTGACGTTCGGCCTGGTGCTGGCCGCGCATGGGGCTTGGCGTCGGGCTTCGCGCCCTGTGCCGACCGCCAGTCCCTCACCCTGTCTCTTATACCCCTCTGACGCTGCCGACGATCTTACGGCTGGTGTA
>NZ_LDTE01000189.1 GCF_001476905.1 Sphingomonas sanguinis
TCCCCCTCCCGCCTGCGGGAGGGGGTGTAGAAGATCATCGGTCGTTGGAGCCCAAATCCGGCCACCGGTCGAGCATTGCTGCCGTCACGCCGTTGGTCCAGCCAAAGCCGTCCTGGGTCGGATACTCCCCGCCGCCGCCGGGCTTGCGCTCTTCGACATCGTATTTCTCCAGCAGCTTGCCCGTCTCGGCATAGGTGCGCGCGACGGTGGTGATCCAGCGGCGGGCGATGTCCTTGGCCAGCGCCTGTTCGCCGTAGCGCCCCAACCCCTCCACCGCGACCCATTGCAGCGGGGCCCAGCCATTGGGGGCATCCCATTGCTGGCCGGTGCGGATATTGGTGGTGCGCAGCCCGCCCTCGCCGACCAGCGTCGCGCGCGTCGTCGCCGCGACCGCACGGGCCTGTTCGGCGCTGGCATGTCCGGCGAAGAGCGGGAATAGCGACACGGCGGTGCGGCTGTTCGTCGGCCGCCGGGCGGACCGGTCCCAATCGGCGAACCGCTTATCCCCCGCCACCCACAGATAGCGGTCGATCGCGGCCTTTCGCCGTGCGGCCAACTCGGCAAAGCGCCGTGCCAGCGCTTCGTCGCCCAAAGCCTTGGCCCGCGCGGCGATCCGGCTTTCGTTCACCCATAACAGGCTGTTGAGATCGACCGGCACGATGTCGGTGGTATGGATCGTCTCCAGTCGCATCGGGTCGGCCAGCCAGCGCGAGCTGAAGTCCCAGCCCGACTCCGCCGCCGCACGCAGGTCGCGCTGGACGATGGCGGGCGCACGCGGTGCGGCCTTCGCCGCGGTCTCGCGATCCTCGCGCCAGCTTTCGTCGCGGGGCGTGTCGCGCGCGTCCCAATAGCGGTTCAGCAGGCTGCCATCGGGCATGCGGACGACATGCTGGCACGCCCCGCTCGCATCCAGGCAGTTCGACCCTGCCATCCAATACTCATGCTCGCGGACCAGCGCCGCCAGCCGCCGCTTCGCCAGTACGGGATCGCGATTGTCCGACAGGTCCATCATCAGCGCCAGGAAGGGCGGTTGCGAGCGGCTGAGATAATAGGTGCGCGTACCGTTGGGGACATGGCCGTACCGCTCGACCAGATCGACGAAATCGGCCAGCATCGCCTCGATCAGCGGGGCTTGGCCGTCCGCTTTCAGGCCCAGCATCGTGAAATAGCTGTCCCAGTAATAAATCTCCTGGAACCGGTCGCCGGGTACGACATAACCATGGTCGAGCCCCAGCGCCGACGATCCCGCCACAGGCGCGAAGGGCGCGCGGCCCAGGATCGGCCAGAGCTCGCGAATACGGTCGCGCAAGGGTGCGCGGGCCTGCGTATCGCCCCGTACCGAGAAATAGCGACGGACAAAGGCGGCCAGCGCGGCCTTGTCCTGTGGCTTTTCGCGGGCATAGGCGGCCATGATCGCCTGTGGCGCCTCGCGCGGCACCGCATCGGCAAAGGTCTTGCCGTCGGGAAAGACCTGCGCCGCCTGCACCGCACTGAACAAGGGGCCGTAAATATCGGCCGGGGAGGGCGGCATGGCCTGCGCCTGGAGCAGCAGCGCGAGCATGGGGACAAGGATCAGGCGGCGGGTCATCATGCTCTCCGGTCGATGGGCGCGGCGCGAGGCAGCAGCACCGTGGCGGACAGGCCCCCGCCCTGGGCTTGGTCGAGGATCAGCCGACCGCCATGAAGCTCGGCGAGTTCGCGCGCGATGGCAAGGCCGAAGCCATGGCCGTCGCCCCGCTCGTCCAGCCGCGTGCCCGCCTCCGTCGCGCGTATGCGATCCGCTTCGGCGATGCCGGGGCCGTCATCGGTGACGGTCAGGCGGATATGGCGATCCTCCGCCCGGGCGTGGACGCGCACCGCCGCACGGGCGTGGCGGGCGGCGTTGTCGATCAGGTTGCCCGCTACTTCGTCTAGGTCCTGTGCGTCCATCGCGACCGACAGGTCACCCGGAATCTCTGCAGTCAGAGAAATGCCGCGATCGGCATGAAGCCGGGCAATCGCCGCCGTCAGGTCGCCGATCGCCGGGGCCAGCGCGGTGACCGCACGCACCGTCCCGGCCTGCACCCGCGCGCGGGCGAGGTGGTGGCGGATGGTCTCATCGATCCGCGCGACCTGCGCGGCGCGGGGCGGATCGCCCGCCAGGTCGAGCGCCAGCGTGGCGACCGGGGTCTTCAGCGCATGGGCCAGATTCGCGGCGGAAGCGCGGGCGGTTGCCAGCGCACGTTCGCTATCGGCGGCCAGCGCGTTCAGCTCGGCGGCGAGCGGCTGGAGCTCGGCTGGCTGATCCTCGTCGACGCGGGCGCGCTCGCCGGTCCTGATCGCGGCCACTTCGTCGCGCAGCCGATGCAAGGGTCGCAGGCCGAGGCGCAGCTGGAGCAGGCTCGCCGCCGCCAGTAGCACGCCCAGACCCGCCAGCATCGCGAGCAGCGGGACCAGGGCGGCGCGGATCGGACGGGCGACCACCGCGCGGGGGGCGGCGGCGCTGATCGTCACGGGGCCGCGCGACGAGGGGATGGCAATCTGCCGCGCATGGACGCGCACACCCTGCTCGGTTCGGCCATCGGCCGGGTGAGGCTGGTCCACGCCGCCCGGCGGCGGCGGGGCAGGCGGGGGACCGCCTGCGATCGGTGCGGGGCCCGGCGGATGCGGTGCGGCCAGCGGGGGGAAGTCGCCCGATCCGATCACGCCATCGGGTCCTGCGATCCGCCAGCGCCAGCCCGGTTCGGGCTCGAGCAGCCCGCGCCGCGTGGCGATACGGTCGCGGTCGACCCGACCCTGCGGATCGACGGCGGCGGCCAGAACGGCGATTTCGGAATCGAGACGCTGGTCGAGCCCGCGCGTTACGATGCCCTCCAGCGCACTCGCCAGAGCCCAGCCCGCGAGCAAAAGCGCCGCCAGGATCGCTACGCCCGAGATCAGGATCATCCGGCCATGAATGGACCGGGGAAGTCTCACGCGGCCTCTCCGGCGGTCAGGCGATAGCCCATGCCCCGCACTGTCTCGATCAAATCGGCACCGATCTTCTTGCGCAGGCGTCCGACGATCACCTCCAGGCTGTTGGAATCGACATCCGCATCGCCCTCATAAACGCGCTCGAGCAGTTCCAGCCGGGGGATCACCGCTTCCTTGCGCAGCATCAGCGCGGACAGGACGCGCCACTCGAACGCGGTGAGCTTCAGCGGCAGGCCGTCCAGCTCGAACTGCCCGGTCTGGCTGTCGAAGGACAAAGGCCCGCAGGTCAGGCGGGGCTGGGCATGGCCCGCCGCGCGGCGCACGAGGGCGCGAAGGCGCATGACCAGCTCCTCGACGCGGAAGGGCTTGGTCAGATAATCGTCGGCCCCTGCCTTGAACCCGGCCACCTTGTCCGACCAGCCGTCGCGTGCGGTCAGGATGAGCACGGGCAAGGCCCGCCCGGCCTCGCGCCACTGGCGGAGCAGGGTCATGCCATCGCCATCGGGCAGGCCCAGGTCGAGCACGGCCGCATCATAGATTTCGGTATCGCCCGCATGGCCCGCGTCCACCCCGCGGTCGAACAGGTCGACCGCGCATTGCTCGGCCCGCAAAGCCCGCGCGATGGCGGGACCCAGTGCGGGATCATCCTCGACCAGCAGAATCCGCATGACGTATCCGTTATCCCCTTATCGTCCCGCTATCGTCGCATAGCCTAAACCCAATCTGAACCGCGCGGTTCAG
>NZ_LDTE01000019.1 GCF_001476905.1 Sphingomonas sanguinis
TGTGGCAAGCCCCCCTCCGTCAAGCCTGACGGCCTGCCACCTCCCCGTGCCGGGGAGGATGTTTACGTCACCAGTCGCTTCAACGTCTCCACCCGATCGGCCTCTGCGGCGGGTTTGTCGGTACGGATGCGCGCGATTCGGGGGAAGCGCATGGCGACGCCGGATTTGTGCCGCTTTGAATCGTGGATCGAATCGAACGCGATCTCGAGCACCAGCGTCTTTTCCACCTCGCGCACCGGGCCGAAACGCTGGACGGTATGCGCCCGCACGAAGCGGTCGAGCTGGCGCAGCTCCTCATCGGTGATCCCCGAATAGGCCTTGCCGACGGGCAGTAGCTCGCCTTCCTCGGTCCAGCAGCCGAAGGTATAGTCGCTATAATAGCTCGACCGCCGGCCATTGCCGCGCTGCGCGTACATCATCACGCAATCGGCGGTCAGCGGATCGCGCTTCCATTTGTACCACAGGCCGACACGCCGCCCGCCGCTATAGGGCGAGTCGCGCCGCTTGAGCATCACCCCCTCGATTGCGGCATCGCGGGCAGTGGCGCGTAAAGCTTCCAGCGCGGTGAAGTCCTCGGCCTCGATCACCGCGCTGACGTCGAATCGCTCGGGGTCTAGCTTGGCGGCAAAGGCCTCCAGTCGCTGGCGTCGTTCGGTCCAAGGCAGGGCGCGGACATCTTCGGTCCCGTCCACCAATATGTCGTAGAGCCGGACAAAGGCGGGATACTCCGCCAGCATCTTTGCCGATACCGTCTTGCGCCCTAGGCGCTGTTGCAGCGCGTTGAAGCTGGCCGCGCCGCCGCCGTCTTCCAGTGTCCCGCCCTGATGTTCGCCCTTGACCAGCAATTCGCCATCGACCGCACCGACCGCGTCGAAGGCGCTGGCGACATCGGGAAAGGCGTGGGTCACATCGTCGCCAGTACGGCTGTAGAGCCGGATCTGGCCTGCGACATGGACAATCTGCACCCGGATACCGTCCCATTTCCATTCGGCGGCATAGTCGGTCAGGTCGACCCGCAGATCCTCCAGCGGATGGGCGAGCATGAAGGGGCGGAAGACCGGCACATCGGCAGGCGTCGGCTGCGCGCCCGTGCCCTCACCCCAGGCGAAGAGTTCGGCATAAGGCGGCGACAGGCCGTGCCACACCTCCTCCACCGCCTCGACATCCAGCCCGAAATGTTGGGCAAAGGCAGTCTTCGCAAGCCGAGCGGACAGGCCGATGCGCAAGCCCCCGGTCGCCATCTTCAGCAGCGCGAATCGCTCCTCGGCGGTCGACCGGTCGAGCATGTCGGCCAGCGCGGCGGGCGCATCGGAGCGCGACAGATGCCGCAACTGCTCGACCACATCGCTGACCGACAAGGGTTCGGGGTCGAGCGGCCGGTCGGGCGCGGGCCAGAGCAGGGCGACCGTCTCGGCGGTGTCGCCGACATAATCGCGGCTCATGCGGAACAGCACGGGATCGACCCGCTGTTCGATCAAGGCGCGGATCAGCGCGGGCTTGACGCCGGGCAGGTCGAGATCGCCCGTCAACGCCGCCATGGCCCAGCCCCGGTCGGGATCGGGCGTGGCGGCGAGATAATCCGCGACCAGCTTCAGCTTGGCGTTGCGCGAGCGCGTGTAGATCAGCGCGTCGAGCAACGCCGCGAAATCGCGCATTTTGGGGTCAGTCGATCGCGTTCTTCACCGACTTGCCCGCGACCAGCCCGAGCACCAGGAAAATGACGAACAGCGCGATCGCGATGAAGAACAGGATTTTGGCGATCCCGACAAACGCTCCGCCGATACCACCGAAGCCCAGCGCACCCAGCACCAGTCCGACGACGAGAAATGTGATGGCGAGCTTCAGCATGGGGCGATCCTCCTGACCTGTCCTGCTTTTAACCGGCCAGACGGGTTGGTGTTCCCGTTACGGAATGCTGCCATCGACCCGGCGCTTCCTGACATTGGTACAAAGCATAACCAATTTTTAGGAGTCGAGAGAATACCAAAGAGTATCCAATGTCGTCACGGGAGTGCGAATGGTATTCCAAGATATGATTTTGGTATGAATCGCAATCGATTCGTCACCTAAAGGACGGCTGCCGGTCGTCTGAATTTCGGGGGCGAAAGCGGGGGAAATCTATTTGGATAGGCCCCTGTAATTCCCCACATTTATCAAAATCAGGGAAATTCTTCATGCGACCGACAATCAAGGTCAAATTGGCGGCGATCTTCGCCGTGCTTCTCGTGCTCATGGCGACGGTGATCGGCCTGGGCTTGTTCAAGATGAATTCGCTCAACAGCGCGATCAACGATCTGGTCGCGGGTCCGGCCAAGCGCCTGGAACTGGCGCAGAGCTTCGTGATCAAGGCCAGCTATGTCGTCCGCCAGGAAAAGAATCTGGCGCTGACCAATGACGATACGCTGATGCGGCAGATCGACGGCGATCTGATGAAGGCGCGCGGCGAGACGCAGGCTCTGCTGAACCAGGGTTATTCCAGCGCGACCACGGAATCGCGGCCGCTCTGGGAGCAGGCGCGGGCGAAATGGGCCGAATTTCTGCCGTTGAACGACGAGATTCGCGGCCTGGGCCTGCGCAACGACAATGTCCGGGCGGGTGAGCTGTCCATTACCAAGTCGCGGGTTATCATCGGCCAGCTCGGCGATGTATCCGACCAGATCGTGGCGATGAACAAGCGCAGCATGGAACAGGCGGTGCGTGACACCGATACGCTTTACGATCAGGCGTTCATGGTCCTGCTGGTGACCGGGGCCGTTGCGTTGACGATCGCCATGGCCGGGGCGTTCTGGATCTCGCGCACAGTGTCGCGCGGACTGGCGACGATCGGCACCGCCGTGACGGCGGTGGCGGACGGTGACCTTTCCACCGAGATGCACGTCCAGACGAACGATGAGATCAAGGATTTGATGGAGATCGTGAACCGCATGATCGAGCGGCTGCGCGATACGATCGGCCAGACCAGCCTGTCGGCGCAGAATGTCGCGGCGGGCAGCGAAGAGCTGTCCACCACCTCGCAACAGGTCAGCCAGGGTGCCACCGAACAGGCGGCGGCCGCCGAGGAAGCCTCCGCTTCGATGGAGCAGATGGCGGCGAACATCAAACAGAATGCCGACAATGCCAGCCAGACCGAGAAGATCGCGCGCCAGTCCTCGATCGACGCCGATCAGAGCGGCGAGGCGGTGCAGCAGGCCGTGGTCGCCATGCGGACCATCGCCGAGAAGATCGGCATCGTGCAGGAAATCGCCCGCCAGACCGATCTGCTCGCCCTGAACGCGGCGGTCGAGGCGGCGCGTGCGGGTGAACATGGTCGCGGTTTCGCAGTCGTGGCGGCCGAGGTACGCAAGCTCGCCGAGCGCAGCCAGGTCGCGGCAACCGAGATCAGCGGCATGTCGTCCGACACGGTGAAGGCGGCAACGCGCGCCGGAGAGATGCTGGGCAAGCTGGTGCCGGATATCCGCCGCACCGCCGAACTGGTCGCCGAGATCGGTGCCGCCTGTCGCGAACAGGATATCGGCGCGGTCCAGATCAACCAGGCCATCCAGCAGCTGGACATGGTGACGCAGCAGAATGCGTCGGCGTCGGAGCAAATCTCTTCCACCTCGGAAGAGCTTGCCAGCCAGGCCGAGGAGATGCAGCAGAGCATCGCCTTCTTCCGCATCGGACAAGCCGAGCGGCCCGCATCGCGGCCTGTGGCCCGGGGTATTTCGGCGAAGCGGATGCCCGCGCCGCGTCCCGGCTCGGTCGCGGATCAGCAGGCCCGGGCGCGCGGCTTTGCCCTCGATATGAGCACCGGGGCGCCCGATGCCGAAGACCTCGATTTCGGACGGGCGGCATGACCGGGGCGGCGGAAGACCATCAGGTCGTGATCTTCGGTCTGGGCACGGAGAGCTTCGCGCTCCCCGTCGCCCAGGTCCGTGAGATCCTGGATCACCGCCCCTGTTTCCGAATGCCCCATATGCCCGCATGGATATTGGGACTGACCGACATCCGCGGACAGTCGGTCCCGGTGGTCGACTTGCGCCGGCGCCTGGGGATGGCGCCGGTGGAGCCGACGCTGAAGACCCGAGTCCTGGTGACGGAGTTCCAGCCAAAGGCGGAAGGCGCAGGTCCTCAACGCCTCGGCCTGGTGGTGGATCGGGTCCTGGATGTCAGCCTCTACGATGCTGGGGCCGTGGAGTCGCCGCCTGCCATCGGAGGACGCTGGCGCAGCGAATGCGTCGCGGCCATTCTGCGCCATAAGGGTGATTTCGCCGCGCTGCTCGATCTGGCGAGCATTTTTGCCGAAGACGATCCGGCGATGCTGGACGGCACCGCTTTGGCGAGTGCCATCGCGGCATAAAGGGGCTGGTCGCCCTCGCATAAAAAAAGGCCCCGGTGTTCGCCGGGGCCTTTTTCCTGTCGGCTGGGGGCGGCTCAGCCCTTGCGGCCCGCCTCGAACAGGAACCAGGCGCGCTCCTCGGCCTGGTCGGTCCATTCGTCGACGATGCCGCTAGTGGCATTGTCCTTGGCCTCTTCGGCGGCGTCCTTCACGGCGCGGAAACGCTCGACCAGCTTCAGATTGTCGTCGCGCAACTCGACCAGCATGTCGGCCGCCGACACGAAGTCGCGGTCATTGTCGGTGATGGTCTGGCGGCGCGCAATGTCGCCGATCGAGCGCAGCGTGACGTTGCCGGTCTTGCGCACCCGCTCTGCGATGGCATCGGTCACGCCCAGGATCTGCGCCGCCTGATCGTCGAGCATCAGGTGATAGTCGCGGAAATGCGGGCCCGAGACGTGCCAGTGGAAATTCTTGGTCTTCAGGTAGAGCGCATAGCAGTCGGCAAGCGCGCCGTTCAGCGCGTCGGCGACGCTGGCGGTGGCGTTACGGTTGAGGTCGGTCGGCGTATCGAGCGCCGGATTGATATCGGACATGGATCGGCTCCGCTGTCTGGATGGGGATCGTTGCGTAAACGATCCGATGACGCAATGGCTCCCACCCGTCCATGCACAAAGACCGTCCAGTCTGATCGAGCCGCTAGATCAGGCCCTTGGTCGCGAGCGCGACGACGATGGCGGCAAGGATCAACACCACGCCCGCCACGCTGCGAATCGCGCGCCACGGCATACGTCGCCATTCCCGTTCGCCCAGCAGCAAGGGGGGGATCAGGGCGCCGAGCAGCCCCAGCACTGCCCCCGGCCAGGCCGCCCAGGGCAGGGGGGAGTGCGCCGTCGCCGCCGCGATCAGCAGCAACCCCGAATCGGCCGACAGGATCGCGCCGCCGCCGAACAGCGCGGTCCCGAATGCGCCGAGCCGAGGCCATCCGAACGGCGATCCTGCCCCGGCTCGCGATACGCCCAGCCCCCCGGTCAGCCCGATCCCGACCAGCGCCAGCGCGATCGCCAGGATCAGCGTGCGCGTCTCCGGCGTCACCTGCGGCGCCAGCGCGATGCCGAGCAGAACCGCACCCGCCGCCAGCACGCCTTGCGCGACCAGCACGCTGACCAGCACCGGAGCGATTCGTCCGGTCCGCTCGCCCAACTGCGTCGCAAAGCCGCTGAGCCGCCCGCCCGCCTGGGCGAGGAGCGTGACGACGAGGACGGTCATCAACGCATCCATTCAGCGCGCCAGTCGGACCGAACAGGCCTCGGCAAAATGCTGGGTGGTCTCCAGATCCTGGCGTTCGCTGGCGACCGCATCGGTCAGCATGGCCAGCCAGCCGTGAAAGGGGCCCGCCGCCGCACCGCGCATGAGCGCGCGGTCGATGAAATGGGTAACGGTGACAGCGGGGGCCAGGCCATGGGCATGGGCGAGGCGACGAATCGATTCGATGCCACGCATCAGGTCGCTGGCGGGGGCATAGGGCGCGCGCACGTCGAGCGCGGCGATCCGGGCCCAGAGCTGGTCGCGGATATCGCTGCCTTGGGGATTCGCCTCGGGCGAATCGGTCATGTCCATCAAGCGCATCCCCTCTCCGTCATGGCGTCGCTATCGCCCCCGACTAGGAAGCCAGGCTGTCGGAGTATAGGGGTTTGCGCGTAAAGAGGGGCTTAAATCGGGCGAAATGCTTGACTCACGCCGGGCCATGGGCCATGGGCGGCCCTTATATAGCGGCGGCTCCGGCTGCCGCTTTCGCTTTTTCACGCATACAGGAACCAGGTCATGGCCAAGCCGACCACCGTCAAGATCAAGCTCGTCAGCTCGGCTGATACCGGCTTCTTTTACGTCACGAAGAAGAACCCGCGCACCAAGACCGAGAAGCTGAGCTTCAACAAGTACGACCCGGTCGTGCGCAAGCATGTCGAGTTCAAGGAAGCCAAGATCAAGTAATTCACGGGCGGGCGCCCGCTCGCGGTGCCCCGTGATTCTTGAAGGCGTGAAGCCGCCGTCCGAAAGGACGCGCGGCTTTTTGTCGTGTGCGTGACGGGCGTTCTTTCTTATCGGTGGCGGCGGGATGGTCGCTTCAGGAAAACCAGCCTCGCAAAGGGTTGTTCGGGTCTGCCAACAGCTTGATCGTGAGGGCAAAGGACATCACGACCAGCAGCGGGCGGACGCCACGCCCGCCGAAACGAATGGCCAGCCAGGCGCCGACCTGATTGCCCGCGATATTCGCGACCGCCATGCTGAGGCCGAGCAGCCATAGCACCTTTCCGCCCGCGATCATCGCCGCCAAGCCCGCTATGTTGGTGGCGAGATTGATGAATTTCGTATTGGCGATCGCTCTGACCAGTCCCAGCCCGCCAAGTGCGACGAGCGCGGTCGTCAGGAACGATCCGGTGCCGGGACCGAAAAAGCCATCGTAAAAGCCTAGTCCCCCGCAAACCAGCGTCAGGCCCCAGCGCCCCAATCGGGCATGGCGATCGACCTCGCTCATCTTGGGGGCGAGCAGGAAATAGAATCCCATCGCGATCAGCAGCAGCGGGACAAAGGCCGACAGAAAACTCGCATCAACATGCTGAACCGCCGTCGCCCCCAGCAGGGAGCCGATGAACGCGCCCGCCGCAGGGATAGCGAAGGCTTTCAGATCGATTCGCCCCGCGCGCAGAAATGTCAGCACTGCGGAGCCTGTCCCCAAGGTGCTCTGCAATTTGTTCGTCGCGAGCGCGGCCACCGGCGGAATGCCCGCCGCCATCAGCGCCGGGATCGTGAGCAGCCCTCCGCCACCCGCCAGAGCATCGATGCTGCCCGCCACGAAGGCCACAAGGGTCAACAGGGAAAATGCTTCGATCGACAGGTCCATAAGGTTCGCTAGATCTGCGCCATCCCTTTTGCCAACCGGACAACCGCTTCCCATGATTTCCGACGGGAAAGGGTTGGCAGCGTCCCATCGGGCGGATTCAGCGAGACTTCGGACACCCGGAACGCCTTGCAGGCACGGCACCGGGCCCGGTCGACTGGCCCTTATGCCGCTTCCGGGTAGAGCGTGCCGATCAGCCAGTCGTGGAACAGCTTCACCGACTTCTGCTGCAGCGCGCGCGGGCGGCAGACGAACCAATGGCTATACGGGCTGTCGACTTCGATATCGAACAGACGGACCAGGCGCGGATCGTGCGCATGTTCGAAATGGCTGGCGTGCATAAAGGCGACGCCGAGCCCCTGTGCAACCGCTTCCAGCATCAGGCCGCCCGAGTCGAAAAAGTCGATCGCTTTGGGCTTGATATCGGTCAGTCCCGCGACCTGGCACCAGGCGGTGAAGGCATCGGGCATTTCGCGGTGCAGCAAGGCCGTCATGCCGTTCAGCTGTTCGGGGCGCAGCAACGGGGTCGGCCCTTCCAGCAGCCGCTTCGATCCGATGACATAGACTTTGTTGCGGTCGAGTCGCTTGGCATAGAGCGAGGGGTCGATGTCACGGCCCAGCGCGATCACCGCGTCCAGCCCTTCGCCCAGTCGCGCGATGCCGTGTCCGGCGGTGTCGATGTCCAGATGCAGCTCGGGATGCGCGGCGCGGAGCAGTCCCATATGCGGGAACAGCCGCTGCGAGGCGTAGAGCGGCAGCACGCCCAGGCGCAGGCGCAACACCTCCTGCCCGCTGGTCATCGCCTCCACCGCGTCGGACAATTGGTCGAGCAGCGGTGCGATCTGTTCCATCAGCCGCTGGCCGTCCTCGTTGGGCACCATCGCCTGGTGCCGCCGGGCGAAGAGCGGCTTGCCGACGAAGCGTTCCAGCGTCTGCACCCGGCGGCTGAGTGCAGGCGCGGAGAGCGCCAGTTCCTCGGCAGCGGCCTTGATGGAGCCCAGACGGACGACCTGGACAAATGCTTCGATGGCACCCAGCGGTGGCAGCCTGCGCATGTCACACCTTACTCGTTGACCTATGGGTCAGAGGATTGCACAAACTGCAATCATAACCAAGCTTTTCGCACTTGCAACATAACGTTTCGCACCGCAAAAGGAACGGGCCTTTCAGGCATCCTCTCCTAAAAACTTTTACGGGCTGGTCGTTTCGATCGGCCCTTTTTTTTGCCTCCGCTCGGCGGTCCGGTCTTTCGCTGGCCGGAACCCGCCCCCACGTCCCGCGCTTTCGTGTGGAAACCGATAGCCAAGGGACGATCATGGCCGACAGCGACGCGCCGACCCGCAAGATACAGGTGGCCAATAGCCGCCCCGAGGATTCCGGGCGCGGTCTGGCCCATATGCCGCGCACGCTGATGGCGGCACTGGGCATTACCGAGGGCGATGTCGTCGAGATTGTCGGCAAGCAGGCGACGCCTGCGCGCGCCGTCGCCCCCTATCAGGAGGATGAAGGGCTCGACCTCTTGCGCATCGACGGGTTGCAGCGGGCGAATGCGGGCGTCGGCTCGGGCGATTTCGTCGAGGTGCGCAAGGTCGAGTCGAAGCCCGCGACGCGCGTCGTCTTTGCCCCCGCGCAACAGAATCTGCGGCTCCAGGGCTCGGCCCAGGCGCTCAAGCGCACCTTCTTCAATCGGCCGCTCTGCCAGGGCGATGTGGTCGCCACGGCGGGGCAACAGCGCGTCACCAATATGCCGCCGGGCGTCGCGCAGTTCATGAACGCGCCCGCCTATGCGCTTCAGGAAATCCGCCTCGCGGTCGTCGCGGCCAGCCCCAAGGGCGTGGTCCATATCGACGAGAATACCGAGGTCGAGCTGCGCCCCGAATATGAGGAGCCGCGCGAGGCCCGCCGGGCCGATGTCACCTATGACGATATCGGCGGCATGGCTTCGACCATTGACCAGCTGCGCGAGATGGTCGAGCTGCCGTTGCGCTATCCCGAATTGTTCGAGCGGCTGGGCGTCGAGCCGCCCAAGGGCGTGCTGCTCCATGGGCCGCCCGGAACCGGCAAGACGCGGCTGGCCCGTGCGGTTGCCAATGAGTCGGACGCCCAGTTCTTTCTGATCAACGGCCCCGAGATCATGGGCTCGGCGTACGGCGAGTCGGAGCAGCGGCTGCGCGAGATTTTCGAGGAAGCGACCAAGTCCGCGCCCTCGATCGTGTTCATCGACGAGATCGATTCGATCGCCCCCAAACGCGACCGGGTGCAGGGCGAGGCGGAGAAGCGGCTCGTCGCGCAGTTGCTGACGCTGATGGATGGGCTGGAGGCGCGCGCGAACCTTGTCATCATCGCCGCGACCAACCGACCCGAAGCGATCGACGAGGCGCTGCGGCGGCCGGGTCGGTTCGACCGCGAGATCGTGGTCGGCGTGCCGGACGAGCGCGGGCGGCGCGAGATCCTGGGCATCCATACGCGCGGCATGCCGCTGGGCGACAAGGTGGATCTGAACGAGCTGGCGCGCACCACCTTCGGCTTTGTCGGCGCGGACTTGGCGGCGCTGACCCGCGAGGCGGCGATCGAGGCGGTGCGGCGGATCATGCCGCGCCTCAATCTGGAGGAGCGGACCATCCCGGCCGAGGTGCTCGACACGCTGTCGGTCACGCGCGAGGATTTCCTGGAGGCGTTGAAGCGCGTCCAGCCCTCGGCGATGCGCGAGGTGATGGTGCAGGCGCCGACTGTCCGCTGGGAGGATGTCGGCGGCCTCGACACCGCGCAGATGAAGCTGAAGGAAGGCGTCGAGCTGCCGCTGAAGGACCCGGACGCCTTCCGGCGGCTGGGCATCCGGCCTGCCAAGGGCTTCCTGCTCTATGGCCCGCCCGGCACCGGCAAGACCTTGCTGGCCAAGGCGGTGGCGCGAGAGGCGCAGGCCAATTTCATCGCCACCAAGTCGAGCGACCTGTTGTCCAAATGGTATGGCGAGAGCGAGCAGCAGATCACCCGGCTGTTCGCCCGCGCGCGGCAGGTCGCGCCGACGGTGATCTTCATCGACGAGCTCGACTCGCTGGTGCCCGCGCGTGGCGGTGGCTTGGGCGAGCCGCAGGTGACCGAGCGGGTGGTCAACACCATCCTGGCCGAGATGGACGGGCTGGAGGAATTGCAGTCGGTCGTCGTCATCGGCGCGACCAATCGGCCCAATCTGGTCGATCCCGCGCTACTGCGGCCGGGGCGGTTCGACGAGCTGATCTATGTCGGCGTGCCCGACAAGGCGGGGCGGCGGCGCATCCTGGGTATCCAGACCGCCAAGATGCCGCTCGCGCCCGATGTCGACCTGGACGACGTGGCGGCGCGGACCGACCGGTTCACCGGCGCGGACCTGGGCGATGTGGTGCGCAGGGCGGGTCTGATCGCGCTGCGCAAGTCGTTGGGCGCGACGCAGGTCGACATGGCGGCCTTTGACGAGGCGCTG
>NZ_LDTE01000190.1 GCF_001476905.1 Sphingomonas sanguinis
TCCTGCCCACCGGCTGGATGGCGGCCGAAAATGCGCAGATCGAGCCCGGCGATACGGTTGCGGTCTGGGGCTGCGGTCCGGTCGGTCTCTTTGCCGTCCAGTCGGCCTTCCTGATGGGCGCCGAGCGGGTGATCGCGATCGATCATTTCCCGCATCGGCTGGAACTGGCGCGCAAGTTCGGCGCCGAGACGATCAATTTTGAACAGAGCGCGACCTATGACGCGCTGATGCAGATGACCGGCGGGATTGGTCCCGACGCCGTGATCGACTCCGTCGGATTGGAGGCGCACGGGATGTTCGTCGACAATGCGATCGACCAGATCAAGGCGTCGACCTTCCTCGGTACCGATCGCATCCACGCCATCCGACAGGCGATCCTGGCCTGTCGCAAGGGCGGCCGTGTGTCGATGCCCGCCGTCTATGGCGGCTTTGTCGACAAGTTTCCGCTGGGCGCGGTGATGCAGAAAGGGCTGACGCTCAAGACCGGGCAGACGCACGTCCAGCATTACCTGCACGGACTGCTCGACGTGATCATGGAGGGGAAGATCGACACGACCTTCCTCATCTCGCACCGAATGCCGCTCGACCAGGCACCGGAGGGTTACCGGATGTTCCACGACCAGCAGAACGAAGTCACCAAGATCGTGCTGAAGCCCGGTCAGTAAGGAGACGCGCCATGGCAGAGAAATTCGCAATCGTGACCGGTGCCTCGACGGGCATCGGCTATCATCTGGCGGCCTGTGCGGCGCGCGACGGCTATGACCTGCTGATCGTCGCGGATGAGCCCACCATCCATGTCGCGGCCAGCGATCTGGCGGCGCTGGGCGC
>NZ_LDTE01000191.1 GCF_001476905.1 Sphingomonas sanguinis
CTGGCGCTGCCGCTCCTGATGTGGCTGGCGGCGGTGGTGCTGGGATGGTTCATCGTCGACCGGCTGCTGATCCGCCCGCTGCGCCAGCTGCGTGGGCTGGTCGCGGCCTATCAGCCGGGCGAAGTCCTCGACATCTCGCAGGTCGAGGCGGCGCCAGCGCAGGAAATCCGCGACTTGGCCGACACGTTCGAGGCGATCACCCGCACCGTCGCCACCCACGAGGCGGGACTGGCCGAAGGGCTGGTGCGCCAGACCAAGCTGACCCGGGAAGTCCATCACCGCGTCAAGAACAACCTTCAGGTCATCTCCAGCCTGATCAATTTCCATGCGCGCGGCGCGACGGGGCCGGAGGCGATGGCCGCCTATTCCTCGATCCAACGGCGGGTCGATGCGCTGGCGGTGGTCCATCGCCACCACTTCGCCGAGCTGGAGGAAAATCGCGGACTGAACCTGCGCACCATGATCGGCGAGCTGGCCGCGAATATCCGCGCCACCGCGCCGGAAAATGCCGCCGGGATCGGCATCTCGCTCGACGTCGCGCCGTTGCTGGTCAATCAGGACGTGGCGGTCGCAGTGGCTTTCCTAGTCACCGAGACGATCGAGTTGGCCATGAATTGTGATCCCGCCGCGCAGATCCGCGTTGCGATCAAGCCCGCTGAGCAGGAAGGCCGCGCGGTCGTGCGTGTCGTCTCGCGCGCGTTGGTCGAGACGGACGAATTACGCCACCTGATCAGCAAGCGGTACGGCCGGGTGATGGAAGGCCTGGCCCGCCAGCTTCGCGCGCCGTTGCACCATGATCCGCTCACCGGCGCCTATGAAATTGCCGTGCCGATCGTCGGGCGCGACTGAATCGAAAAAAGATTCGCGAGAGGCGGGAAAAGACGGGAACCCCTGCCTTTGCAGCGTGTTCTGCTCTTCGGATAGCGAACTTATGCCCCCCCGCTCTCGCTGTCCAAGCCATAGGCCTGGAAGCGTCCACC
>NZ_LDTE01000192.1 GCF_001476905.1 Sphingomonas sanguinis
CATCGCCTCTGACCGCCCGCGCTTGCCAAAAATCCACAGCTCGTCAATCAGGACGAAACCGGCCTTGCTGCCGCCCACCGTGTCCGTGTCCGCCGCGATCACCCGGAGTTCCGCGCGTGTCACGCGGTGCCGGATCATGCGCTGGTTGTCGACGACGTGCAGCAACTTCATCAGCTTGGGATCGGCCCGCACCATGGAAGCGGCGGGACCGAAGCTGTTGTTCGCGATCTTCTGGGTCGGTGCCAGGATGCTCAGCGCCGCGTCGTGCCGCCAGTTGCGGATGAGCGCGGTCAGCATGATCCCGGCGGCGATCGTCGACTTGCCGTTCTTTTTGCTGATGAGGAGAAGGAACTCCTCAATCAGCCGTTGCCCGGACTGGGCATCATAGGCCCCGAAGATCGCGCCCACGAGGTCGAAGACGAACGGCTCGCAAATCTCTCCAAAGGTCGGCTGCCCCGCGACGTCGACCATGCGCAGCGACTTGAACACGTCGAGGGCAGCGGCTGCCTCGCCAGGGAACAGAGGCGCGAAGGGGACCAGCGACCGCCGTTCGACGATCCGCTGTTCCCAGTCCGGACACGCGGTGGTCCAGACCGGCTGCTGGACGATCATGTGACCGTCAGTTCAGCAGGCCAGGTGGTGGGGCAGGGGGCTCATACGGGCCCCGGATGCCTTCCGCCGCTTCCTGCGCCTCCGCCTTCTTCCCCTTCCTTTCGGGACGGGGTGCCGGGGCGGCCAT
>NZ_LDTE01000193.1 GCF_001476905.1 Sphingomonas sanguinis
TTGCCCATCCCCAACCCCTCCCCCTGCCGGGAGAGGGGCTTCAGAAGAAGGAGGGGTTTAAAGAAGCGGTCAAAAATCGACCGCCACGCCCTTCAATTCCCAATCCCCATAGCGCACCGGATTCTTCCCCAACGGGTCGGCTTCGGGCTCCGGCTTGGCCTCGGGTTCCGGCACCGGCGGGTTCTTGGACAGATAGGCGGGCGGCTTCACATGGTCGGGGCGCTGGCCCATGAGCGGTCCTTTCGACTAAGGGGCGAATATAGTGCAGCCCATGTCGGGGCTGACAGGAGTTTTGCCAAGTGACACGTCCTCCCCAATCGCCGACCCGTGGCCGTCCCGATCGTCGCGGTGGCCCCAAGGGCGAGGACCGGCGCGGGCGGCAGCAGCGCCCGACCGAGCCGCTGGGCACCGCGAGCCGCCGCGCCGCCATCCGCCTGCTCGACGCGGTGCTGCGCCGGGGCGAGCCGCTGGAGGCCGCACTCGCTTCGGCGACTCGCGCGCTGCCGGGCGGGCCGGATCGGGGCCTGGCGCATGCTATCGCCGCCGAGACGCTGCGCCGCCTGCCTGATCTCGACGCGCTGATCGACTCGGCGACCAAGCAGCGGCTGCCCGACGATGCCAAGGCGCGTTTCGCCCTGCGCATCGCGCTCGTCCAGGTGCTGGCGCTGGGCACGCCGCCGCACGCCGCGATCTCGACCGTGCTGCCGCTGGTCGATGGTGGCCCGCGCAAGCTGGTCCACGGCGTCTTCAGCACCATCACCAAGAGCGGCGTGCTGCTCCCCGAAATCCCCGCGCTGCCCGACGCCACCGAGGCGCGGTGGGAAGAGAATTGGGGCGAGGAGATGGTCGAGGCCGCCGCCCATGCCATCGCCGCGCCGCCGCCGCTCGACCTGACGCTGGCCGATCCGTCCGCCTCGCAAGAATGGACGGAAAAACTGGGCGGGGTCAGCCTGCTCCCCGGCCATGTGCGTTTGCCTTCGGGCAGCGCGGTAATGGAATTGCAGGGCTTCGACGAGGGCGCCTGGTGGGTGCAGGATCTCGCCGCCTCGATCCCCGCGCGCCTGCTGGGCGAAGGGCGCGGCCATGTGCTCGACCTGTGCGCCGCGCCGGGGGGCAAGACGCTTCAGCTCGCCGCCGCCGGTTGGACCGTCACCGCGATCGACCAGTCCGAGTCGCGCCTTGCCCGACTCGCCGAAAATCTGGAGCGTACCAACCAGTCCGCCGAGATCGTCACCGCCGACCTGCGCGAATGGTCACCGAAGGATCAGGTCGACGCGATCCTGGTCGACGCGCCGTGCAGCGCCAGCGGCATCTTCCGCCGCCATCCGGACGTCCTCTACCGCGTCCGCCCCGCGATCATCGCCGAGATGGCGGCGTTGCAGCGGGTGATCATGACCCGCGCCGCCGACTGGCTGAAGCCCGGCGGGACCTTGATCTATGCCACCTGCTCGCTGGAGCCAGAAGAGGGCGAGAATCAGATCGCGGCCTTCCTCGATCAGCGCCCCGATTACGCGCTGGTTCCGATCACCGGTGCGTGGCCGGGGATTACGGACAAGGGCACGATTCGCACCCTGCCGACGATGCTCGCAAAGGAAGGGCGGCTCGACGGGTTCTTCATCGCGATGCTGCAACGCAAAGGCTGACTTGGGCGCGATATGACGTTAAGGACAAATGCCATGCTCCCGGTCCGTATCGCACCCTCCATCCTGTCCGCCGATTTCGCCCGTTTGGGGGAAGAAGTCCGCGCCATCGACGCTGCGGGCGCCGACTGGATTCACATCGATGTGATGGACGGGCATTTCGTGCCCAACATCACCATCGGCCCGGCGGTGGTGAAGGCGCTGCGCCCGCATACGACCAAGCCGTTCGACGTGCATCTGATGATCTCGCCGATCGACGCCTATCTGGACGCCTTTGCCGAGGCCGGGGCGGACACGATCACCGTCCACCCGGAGGCGGGGCCGCACATCCACCGCACGATCCAGCATATCAAGGGGCTGGGCAAGCGGGCCGGGGTCGTCCTGAACCCCGCCACGCCCGCCAAGATGCTGGATTATCTGATCGACATGGTCGACCTGGTCCTGGTCATGAGCGTGAACCCGGGCTTCGGCGGGCAGAGCTTCATCGAGAGCCAGCTCAAGAAGATTGCGGCGATCCGTAAGATGATCGAGCATTCGGGCCGCGCCATCGATCTGGAGGTCGATGGCGGTGTCGATCCGGCCTGGGCCAAGCGCTGTATCGAGGCGGGGGCCGACGCGCTGGTCGCGGGCACCGCCGCCTTCCGGGGTGGCCCGGAGCATTACGCCGCGAACATCGCCGCATTGCGCGGTTGAGCGAAATGCGTGAACGCATGGGGGCTGAAGAGGCCCGTATCGCCGCCGACAGTATCGAAGAAGGCAAACGCCTCGTCCGTGTCCAGACCGGCGGGCTGTCGCTGGCGGATCGGCTGAGCGAGCATCTTCACCGGCTGACCTGGCGTACGCCGCTGCATTCGTTGCGGCTGAAGGGGCGGCATCCGCTCAAGCTGATGGCGGTGCCCGAGGACCCGATCCTGGGCGATATCGAGCGGGGCCATGCGCTGCTCGGCGGGGTGCTGGACTGGCGCGGCGAAGAGCGCGGTGTCGAGTCGATCGACTTCGCCCGGCCCGACTGGTCGACCGGCTTTGCCGATCATCTGCAAAGCTTTGCGTGGCTGCGCGATCTGTCGACGGTCGCCACCCGGCAACAGGGTGCGCCGATCGCCGAATACCTCATGGGCCGCTGGCTCGACGCCTTTGCCGAGACGGTCGATGCGACCGCATGGCGGCCCGATCTGTGGGGGCGGCGCATCCTGTTCTGGACCGCCCATGCGCCGCTGATCCTGTCGTCCAACGACCTCGTCTATCGCTCGCGTGTGCTCAACACGATGGCGCGCGGCGCGCGGCATCTAGATCGCGGTGCGGACAAGGCCCCGCCCGGCGTCGCGCGCATCGCCGCGTGGTGCGGGGTGATCGCGGCCGGGCTGCTGCTGGCGGGCGGCGATCCGCGCCAGGCGTTCGGCGAGGCGGGGCTGGCCCGTGCGCTCGACACCGGTCTGTTCGCCGATGGCGGCGTCATCGCGCGGAGTCCTGCGGTCCAGCTCGACGCGGTGATGCTGCTGACCATGATGCGCGAAGTCTATGACGCGCGCGGTCTGGCCTTTCCCGATCCGTTCCAGACGCGATTGCAGCGGATGATCTCCGCGCTGCTCGGGGTCATGCACGGCGACCGGGCGCTGTCGAGCTGGCAGGGCTCCGGCCCCGAAACGCCGGAGCGGATCGCGGCCGTGATCGAGGCATCGGGCGTCCGCACCCGGCCGCTGCGCCAGGCGGGCGACTGGGGCTATCAGCGGCTGGCGGCGGCGCAGGCGGTGCTGGTCATGGACGCCGCCCCCCCGCCGATCGCCCGCGCGATCGAGGGTGGCTGCGCCTCGACGCTCGCCTTCGAGTTTTCGGACGGCGCGCAGCGGATCGTCGTCAATTGCGGCGGCGCCCGCGCGACCGTGGCACAGGTGCCCGCCAGCCTAGCGCATGGTCTGCGCACCACCGCGGCGCATTCGACGCTGACGCTGGGCGACAGCAATTCCACGGCCATCCATGCCGACGGCACGCTGGGGCGCGGGGTCGCCCAGGTGGAACTCAGCCGCCAGGAATCGGACGCGGCCAGCCGGATCGAGGCGAGCCATGACGGTTATGTC
Source organism: Sphingomonas sanguinis (assembly GCF_001476905.1). GTDB lineage: Bacteria > Pseudomonadota > Alphaproteobacteria > Sphingomonadales > Sphingomonadaceae > Sphingomonas > Sphingomonas sanguinis_B. The sequence continues at coordinate 3,716 of NZ_LDTE01000193.1, forward strand.
CGTCGTTATGGCTTCACCCATCGCCGCCAGCTGCTGCTGACCGGCGACGGCCGCGAGCTGCGCGGTGAGGATGCGCTGCTCCCTGAGGGGCGCAAGCGGCAGGCGGGCAGCACGAATTTCGCGCTGCGCTTCCACCTCGGCGATGGGGTGGAGGCGATGGTCACGGCCGAAAGCGGCCAGGCGATCCTGCGGCTGGAGGACGGCGCGCTGTGGCAGTTCCGCTGTCGCGGCGGCACGCTGGCGATTGAGGAATCGCTGTGGATCGACGGCACCGGACGGCCGGTGGCCACCCAGCAGCTGGTCGTGGCCGGCGAGACGCCTGCGGGCGGCGCGCATGTCAGCTGGGCATTTAAACGGGCGTTGTGACCTATATTCCTCCCCTGCAAGGGGAGGGGGACCATGCGAAGCATGGTGGAGGGGTGTCCCCATTCGAGAGTGAAGACTGCCCCAACGATTGGTGACACCCCTCCGTCAGGCCTGCGGCCTGCCACCTCCCCTGACAGGGGAGGAATGGCGCTTCCCCCAATCACATTTTGCGCTTCGGCGAATCGGAGTCTATCGGGTCCGCAAACTCTCCCCAGCATGTAGGACCCGCTGCCCGATGGCCGTTTCGCTCCCCACCGCTCCTTCCGTCGATTTGGTGCCGGTCCGCCGCGCGCTGCTGTCGGTGTCCGACAAGACCGGCGTCATCGACTTGGCCCGCGCGCTGGCCGAGCGGGGCGTCGACCTCGTCTCGACCGGCGGCACGGCCAAGGCGATCCGCGATGCAGGGCTCCCTGTGCGCGACATCTCCGAGGTGACCAACTTCCCCGAGATGATGGACGGCCGGGTCAAGACGCTGCACCCGATGGTTCATGGCGGCCTGCTCGCGGTGCGCGACGACCCCGCCCATGCCGCCGCGATGACCGAGCATGGCATCGGCGCGATCGACCTGGTCGTCGTCAACCTCTACCCCTTTCAGCAGACCGTCGCGAAGGGCGCGGAGCGGCCTGAGATCATCGAGAATATCGACATTGGCGGCCCGTCGATGGTGCGTTCGGCGGCCAAGAACCATGGCTATGTCTCGATCCTGACCGACCCGGCCGATTATGCCGACTTCCTGGCCGAGCTGGCCGCGAATGACGGCGCCTCGACGCTGAAGACGCGTCAGCGCCTCGCCGCCAAGGCGTTCGCCGCCACCGCCGCCTACGACTCGGCGATCGCCCAGTGGTTCGCCTTTGCCGATCAGGGCGAGGCCTTCCCGGCGACCCTGCCGCTCGCCTTCACCAAGCATCCCGAAACGCTGCGTTACGGCGAGAACCCGCATCAGGTCGCCGCACTCTATCTGCCGCAGCGCGGTGGGCAGGGCATCGCCCAGGCCGAGCAGCTGCAGGGCAAGGCGCTGAGCTACAACAACCTCAACGACGCCGATGCCGCGCTGGAGCTGGTCAGCGAGTTCCTCGACGGCCCGCCGACCGTGGTGATCGTCAAGCACGCCAACCCCTGCGGTGTGGCGAGCGGCGAGACGCTGCTGGAGGCCTATCAGGCGGCCTTCGCCTGCGACACGGTGTCGGCGTTCGGCGGCATCATCGCCTGCAACCGTCCGCTCGATGCCGAGACGGCCGAGGCGATCTCGGGCATCTTCACCGAGGTGGTGGTGGCCCCGGACGCTTCGCCGGAAGCGCGGGATATCTTCGCTCGCAAGAAGAACCTCCGCCTGCTGCTGTCGGGCGAGCTGCCCAACCCGGCGCGCCCCGGCCTGATGATGAAGTCGATCGCGGGCGGCCTGTTGGTCCAGAGCCGCGACAATGGCCGCCTGACCGACGACATGCTGAAGGTCGTCACCAAGCGTGCGCCGACGGAGCAGGAACTGGCCGATTGCCGCTTCGCCTGGACGGTGGCCAAGCATGTGAAGTCGAACGCGATTGTCTATGCCAAGGGCGGCGCGACCGCCGGCGTAGGCGCGGGCCAGATGAATCGTCTGGAATCGGCGCGCATCGCCGCGTGGAAGGCCAAGGACGCCGCCGACAAGGCGGGCTGGGCGGAACCCCGCACCATCGGTTCGGCGGTGGCGTCGGACGCCTTCTTCCCCTTCGCCGACGGCCTGCTGGCCGCGGTCGAGGCTGGCGCGACGGCGGTGATCCAGCCGGGCGGCTCGATCCGCGACGACGAAGTCATCGCGGCGGCCGACGAGGCCGGGCTGGCGATGGTATTCACCGGCATGCGCCACTTCCGGCACTAATTTCACTTCCTCCCCTGCAAGGGG
>NZ_LDTE01000194.1 GCF_001476905.1 Sphingomonas sanguinis
CGCGGTGGGTCTGGCGGCGGGTTTCCTCGAACCGCTGGAGGCCTCAGCCATCGTGCTGATCGAGCTGTCGGCCAAGCTGATCGCCGAGCAGATGCCAGCCTGTCGCGAGGTGATGGATACGGTCGCGCGGCGCTTCAACGACACGACGCTATATCGCTGGGGCCGGATCGTCGATTTCCTGAAGCTGCACTACGCCCTGACGCAGCGCACCGACAGCGACTTCTGGCGGGACAATGGCCGTCCCGAGACCATGCCCGATCGGTTGCGCGACCTGATGGAGCTGTGGCGCTATCAGGTGCCGTGGATGCACGACGAATTCGACCGGGTGGAGGAGGTCTTCCCCTCGGCCAGCTATCAATATGTCCTCTATGGCATGGGGCAGCGGACGGAGATCGCACCGGGGAGCCTCGCCGCCGAGACCATCGCGGCGCAACGGGCGCGACGGGAGAATGACGTACAGACCGGGCGGTTGCTGGCGGGCCTTCCGCGTCACCGCGACCTGATCCGCAAGATTGTCGAGCGGGGACTGCCGACGATTTAGGCCAAGGGACGACCTTCAGCGCCCCGTCAGCGTGAAGCTGTCGACATCCATCCACCCGCCCGTTGCGCCGGAATTGTAGCAGAACAGCGCATATTGCTGGCCCTGGAACGTGCCCGTCCGCCAGTCGAACGCCAGCGGGAAGTCGCCGCCCAGCATCCGCCAGTCGTGGCCGTCGCTGCTGTAAGCAACGCTCGCCCGGTCGGTTTTGAAGTCCATATCGGTGCGCAGGAACAGGCGCTCTCCTGACAAGGGCTGTGCATCGACGCGGACATCGGTCTTCTGACTGGTGGCCTGGTCCTCGATCACGCGCATGGTCAGCGTCAGTCGTCCGTCGCGGCCCCGGCCGACCGCGATATGGCCGCTATATTTGCCGAACGTGCCGAACCCGCACTGGTCGCCCACCCGGATATGCGAGGCGTCGATCGCGACCACGCCCCGGCTGAATGGCCCTTGCCCTTTTTGGAGGAGGGTGTTGCGGGCGTTCCACAGCGCGGGCGCCTGGGTCGCGCGCAGGCGGAGATAGCCGGGACGCTCGGTGAGCGACCAATGGTCGGGCAGGGGATTGTGGTTCCATTGCCATTGCAGGCCGAGCTTGCGCCCCGCAAAATCGTCCGAGGCGGGGAGCAGGGTGACCGGCTGGCCCTGGATCGGCTTGGTCGCGGTGGCGGGGACACGACCGGGGGCTTGCGGCGTGCCCCAGACGGGCCAGCCGTCCTTCCAGAAGACCGTGCTGATATTGGTCATCCGCCCGACCGCACCGGCATCGGTCATGACGAAGCCATAGTCGGTGCCGTCGGGCAGGTCGACGATCGCGCCCTGATGGCCGCCCGTCGTGTCGTCGATTTGGTCGCGGGTTTCCCAGGGCCCGAACAGGCTTTTAGCGCGGGAAACGGTCATGCCCAGTCGCCGGGGAATGGCGTTGAACATGTAGTAATAATCGCCGCGTTTGACGATCTTCGAGCCCTCCGCACCCCTGTTGTAATAGACGACACGCTTGTCGGTGACG
>NZ_LDTE01000195.1 GCF_001476905.1 Sphingomonas sanguinis
GGACGGCCGCGCGATCGATCGCGCCCATGCCCCGGTCCGGGTAGGCAGCATCCTGACCTTCGCGCAAGCCGGGGATGTCCGCGTCCTGCGCGTGGAGTCGCTGCCCGTTCGGCGCGGCCCGCCCGCCGAAGGGCGCGCCTGTTATTGCGATCTGGTCACTTCCCCGACTTCAAGCGTTGACGGATCGCCACATGCGGCATAGCAGCACGCGTTCGTACCTTGGGAGTTGTCATGACCTACGTCGTCACCGATGCCTGCATTCGTTGCAAGTATATGGACTGTGTCGAGGTGTGTCCCGTCGACTGCTTCTATGAGGGCGAGAACATGCTCGTCATCAACCCGTCCGAGTGCATCGACTGCGGCGTGTGCGAGCCGGAATGCCCGGCCGAGGCGATCCTGCCCGACACCGAAAGCGGTCTGGAGCAGTGGCTGGAGCTGAACAACACCTTCTCCGCCCAGTGGCCCAACGTCACGCGCAAGCTGGACCAGACGCCGCCCGACGCCGATGCGATGAAGGGCGTCGAGAACAAATACGACCAGTTCTTCAGCCCGGAACCCGGCAAGGGCGACTGACCCCGATCATTCCTCCCCTTTAAGGGAGGGATGGCAGGGCGAAGCCCTGACGGAGGGGTGTTCCCCCATCGAGAGCGGGACACCCCTCCACCATGCTCCGCATGGTCCCCCTCCCCTTGCAGGGGAGGAAAGATGGAATGGCGACCAATGGGGCGTTCGCGAGCAA
>NZ_LDTE01000196.1 GCF_001476905.1 Sphingomonas sanguinis
TCGCCCGCGCGCTCCAGCCGATCGAGCAGCTGATCGCGACCTGGCGGAACATCGTGCAGGCGCGACAGAGCTATGCCAGCCTGCAATCGCTGCTCGCCACCGCACCCGCGACGCAACGCCCGACACAACTGCCCCCGCCGCGCGGTGCGATCCAGCTGGAGGGCGTCACCGTGCTGACGGACAGTCGTGACGCGGCGATCCTGCAGGGCATATCCTTCGCGATCCAGCCCGGCGAGGTCGTCGCGCTGATCGGACCCAGCGGGGCGGGCAAGTCCACCCTGATCCGCGCCATCGCGGGCGCGCTGACGCCGGACCGTGGCACGATCCGTTTCGACGGGGCGGATGCGCGCGACTGGGACCCCGAACGGCTCGCAACGCATATCGGCTATCTGCCCCAGGATTCGGCGCTGTTCGCCGGGACCGTGGCCGAGAATATCGCGCGCTTCGCCGGAGAGACCGGCAAGCGTGACGAGGCGAGCGATGCGGCGGTGGTGGCCGCCGCGCAGCAGGTCG
>NZ_LDTE01000197.1 GCF_001476905.1 Sphingomonas sanguinis
GACCTTTCTTGTTCAGGATCAAATGTAAGCGATGCAGGTGCTGAACAGAGGCTGATCATGCCCCCGCTGGACAGGGGGAGCGAGCGCCCCTTAGGCTGGACGCCGGGCGATAGAGGCAGGGTATGATCGAGACGCTGGCCATTTCGGGATATCGCTCGCTGCGCGATGTGGTCGTGCCGCTGGCACCGCTGACCATCGTCACCGGCCCGAACGGCAGCGGCAAGTCCAGCCTCTACCGCGCACTGCGCCTGTTGTCCGATGTCGCGCAGGGGCGGGTGATCGCCTCGCTGGCGGCGGAGGGCGGGTTGAACTCGACCTTATGGGCGGGGCCGGAAAAGTTCAGCCGGGGGATGAAGAGCGGTGATGTGCCGGTGCAGGGGACGCGGCGCGACGGACCGGTTAGCCTGAAACTGGGCTTTGCGTCCGCCGATTATGGCTATGCGATAGATTTGGGGCTGCCCATCCCGGGCTCGACGCGGTTCCTGCACGACCCCGAGATCAAGGTGGAGGCACTGTGGATGGGCCCCGCCATCGGACGGGCCAACCTGATCGCGGAGCGGCGCGGCGATCATGCGCGGGTGCGCCGGGCCGGGGATGGCACCTGGCGCACGGATGGGCGGGCGATGGCGTCGTTCGACTCGATGGTCACCCACTGGGCCGATGGCGGCGACGGACTGGAGCTGCTCGCCCTGCGCGAGCGGATGCGCGGCTGGCGCTTCTATGACGATCTGCGGACCGATCGCGACGCGCCCGCACGGCGGCCACAGGTGGGCACCTTCACCCCGGTCCTGGCGGGCGACGGCGGCGATATCGGCGCGGCGATCCAGACCATCTTCGAGATCGGCGAGGGCGATGCGCTGGCCGACACCATCGCCGATGCCTTTGACGGGGCGACGCTGCAGGTCGGCGAGCGGTTCGAGGTGATGATGCGCCAGCACGGGCTGCTCCGCCCGCTCTCGGTGGCCGAGCTGTCCGACGGGACGCTGCGCTATATCCTGCTCGCCGACCTGCATCCGTCTCTTATCCACTTCTGACGCTGCCGACGCACTTACGCTTACACCTGCCGTTGTGAAGG
>NZ_LDTE01000198.1 GCF_001476905.1 Sphingomonas sanguinis
GCGGGCGGTCAGAGGCGATGTTCGAGGAAGCGACGGGCGGCCTTGCCTCGCGTCCCGAAGGTTTCGTCATCTACCTGACGACGCACAGTGACGAGCGCCCGGCCGGTGTGTTCAAGGATCGGCTCGACTATTTCCGGGGCGTGCGCGACGGTACGATCGAAGATCCCCGCAGCTTCGGCATGCTCTACGAGTGGCCGAAGCATATGCGCGAGGACGAGGCGTATCTCGACCCGACAAATTTCTATGTGACCAACCCCAATCTGGGGCGGTCGCAGTCGGTGAACTTCATCCAGCGCAAGCTCCGGCTCGCCAAGGAAGGGCGCGGTGAGGACGGTGATACGTCCGAGCAGATCGTCCTGGCGAAGTATCTGAACGTCGAGATCGGCCAGCGTTTGGCGCGGGATCGGTGGCAGGGCGCGCAATATTGGCCGCGCTGCGCGATCCCGGTCCTGACGATCGACGACCTGATCGCTCGAAGCGAGGTCATCGTCGGCTCGGTCGATGGTGGCGGTCTGGACGACCTTCTCGGTTTGTGCCTGATCGGGCGCGAGAAGGGCAGCAAACGCTGGCTGATCTGGGCGCATGCCTGGGCCTGGTCAGTGGTGTGGGACCGGCGGAAGGACATCGCGTCCATCCTCGACGAGCTGGTCAAGGAAGGTACGCTGACCAAGTGTCAGTTGCCCGAGGACGTCGATCTCGAAGACGAGACGATCGGCGATGCCGACGCGGCGGATGACGACCTGACCGAGGACGTTCGTGGCGTTGTCGAGGTGTTCGTGAAAGTGCGCGACGC
>NZ_LDTE01000199.1 GCF_001476905.1 Sphingomonas sanguinis
CCTCCACCCTGCCCCGCCTGCGCACCCCCTCGGGCCATCCGGAAGGCTATATCGAGGCGTTCGGCAACCTCTACCGCGCCGTGGCGGGATCGTTGCGCGCTGGCGATCCGATAGAGGGCGAGGCCTTGGGCGAGGCGAACTGGTATCCGGGCCTGGAGTCGGGACTGCGCACCATGGCGTTCGTCGAGGCCGTTTTGGAAAGCGCGCAATCGCAGGAGAAATGGACGGCGTTTCCCATGGTGGACGTGGCGATGCTTCGCGGATAGCCTGCCCCCGTTTGGGGGGAGAGAAACATGCGGTCTTGGTACATCGTCGCCGGTCTGGCACTGCTGGCGGCCCCGGCGTCGGCGCAAGGGTCGAGCGATCCGGCGATCCTGAAGCTCGTCCAGTCGTTCAACGATGCGCGCAACCGTTTCGATGCGAATGCGCTCGATGGCCTGCTGGCGGCGGGTTATATCGAGGTGTCTCCTTTGGGAGAGATCGACCGGCGGCCAGAGGTCCTCACCTTCTACGCGCCCGAAAAGGCGAGTCCGGTGCCGCCCATGAACTTTCACACACAGGACGTGCGCCGACATGGCGACAGTGCCATCGTCATCGGCTCGGTCGATTATACGCTGCCCAATCCCAACGGCGGCACGGTCACGCGCAGCGTCCGCGTAACCTATGTCGAGCAGCGGATCGGCAGGGAATGGAAGATGATGTCCGTCCAGTATACTGGCATCCAGCCACCCCGGCCCGCTTCCTGATCGGGGGCGCGCATCGCCTCAGGTCGATGCGCGCCCCCTCACGATCCCCACCGCGCTGGCCAGCACCGCCGCATCCTCGGCAAACCCCGTCTTGGTCTGGCCATATCGCCCCAGCGCCGCCATCCGGCCGCGCCAGCCGGGATAGGAGGCGACGACCGCCGTTACGCC
>NZ_LDTE01000002.1 GCF_001476905.1 Sphingomonas sanguinis
GGGGGCCGTAGGTCGGGGCGGGGGAATTGCCGGTGCTTGCCGCCGGACCGGCAAAATAGCGGCAAGGCGTTGCCGGAAAGCGGCCTTGCGCCCCTGCCGCTTCCGGCCTGTCCCCTTTGGCTGGGCCAATTGGCACGGGTGTTGCGTATCCCCGCTGGCGAAGAGCGTCTCGCCGGAAAGGAGGAATGACGATGGCCAATGAAACACTGTTCGGCGTGCATGGCGCCGCCCTGGAGGTCCGGGCACAGCGTATGGGTGTGCTGGCATCCAACATCGCCAACGCCTCCACCCCCGGCTTCAAGGCGCGCGACATCGATTTCAAGGCGGCGCTGGCCGCCGTCGAGGGCAGCCAGGATCAGGCGGGCGGCATCGGCGATGCGCTGAAATACCGTGTGCCGCTCCAGACCTCGCTCGACGGCAACACGGTCGAACTCAACCAGGAACAGACCGCCTTCGCCGAGAATGCGGTCCAGTATCAGACGACGCTGTCGTTCCTGAACGGCCGCATCTCCACCATCACCCGTGCGCTGAAGGGCGAGTAAGCCATGGCCACCACCAACCCCATGTCCATCTTCCAGGTCGCCGGGCGCGCCATGTCGGCCCAGCTGATCCGGATGAACACCACCGCGTCCAACCTGGCCAATGCCGGGGGCGTCGCGGGGTCGGCCGATACCGCGTACAAGACGATGAAGCCGGTCTTCCGCACCAGCTTCGACGCCGCGACCGGCCTGTCCACCGTCGATGTCGAGAAGATCGTGACCGCGGGCGAGGACCCGACCAAGCGCCACGATCCGAACAATCCCTTGGCCGACAAGGACGGCAATATCTACGAAGCCGCCGTCGACGAGACCCGCGAGCTGGTCGACATGATGGAGACGGCGCGCACCTATCAGAACAATGTCGAGGTGATGCAGACCGCCAAGTCGCTGATCCTCGATACCCTCAAGCTGGGCCGCTGATCATGACCACTTCGACCACCATGGACTCGACGCTGGACGCGATGGGCATCCGCCGCTCCGGCGCGACCAGCGGCGCGGCGGCCGCGACCCCGGTCAAGAACCCGAACACGCTCGACCAGACGTCCTTCCTGAAGCTGCTGACCGCGCAGCTGCAGAACCAGGACCCGTTCTCGCCGATGGACAACACCCAGATGGTCGCCCAGATGGCGCAGTTCTCCAGCGTGGCGGGCATCTCCGAGATGAACACCACCCTGTCGGCGATGGCCGCCAAGATGAACGGCACGACCAAGGCCGACGCCATGAGCTATGTCGGCAAGACGGTGCTGACCCCCGGATCGGTCGCCTATGGCCGGACCAGCGGCGGCCTGGCCGGCGCGGTCGAGCTGGATCAGGCGGCCTCCAACGTGCTCGTCACCATCTCCGACGCCAAGGGCAATCCGCTGAAGACCCTGTCGCTGGGCGCGCAGAAGGCGGGCACCACCAGCTTCGATTGGGACGGCAAGACCGACGACGGCGCGGAGGCGGGCAGCGGTCCGTTCACCGTCACGCTGAACGCTAATGACGGTGTTTCCGCCGTGTCGGGCCGTCCGCTGGTCTGGGCGCCCGTCCAGTCGGTGTCGATGCCCAGCTCGGGCAACCCCATCCTGACCGTGGCCGGGCTCGGCCAGGTCGACCTCTCCGCCGTCCGCTCGGTCGGCTGAACCCTTTCCCCATCAAGGTACTGAACCCATGTCCTTCTATACCTCGCTGAGCGGTCTCCAAGCTTCGCAGACCGACCTGTCCGTGATCTCGCACAACATCGCGAACGTCGGCACCAACGGCTTCAAGAAGAGCCATGCCCAGTTTGCCGACGTGATGGCGTCGAACTTCGCGACCGACCCGACCAAGCAGGTCGGCTCGGGCGTGGTGGTCAAGGCCAACCGCCAGGAGTTCAAGGAAGGCAATTACAACAATTCGGCCAATGCGCTGGACCTCGCCATTTCGGGTGACGGCTTCTTCGCGGTGCAGAATCCCGGCAAGGGCCCGCTGCAATATACCCGCAACGGCGCGTTCCAGGTCGACCAGCAGAATTACGTGACCGATGCCAGTGGCGGCCGCTTGCAGGTGCTGCCGGTCGATACCGATGGCAACGTCACCGCCACCGGTGTCGATGGCCTGGCCGCGCTGCAGCTGCCCGCGACCAGCGGCGAGCCGATCGCGACCAAGAAGGTGACGATGGACCTCAACCTGTCGAGCACTGCGGCGACGACGCCGATGGCGTTCAACCGGTCCAACCTGGCGACCTACAACAACACCACCATCACCAAGATCTACGACCCGTCGGGCAATGCCATGACGCTGACCAACTATTATGTCCGCAAGCCGTTGCCCGTCGATGCCAATGGCAATGCGATCCAGCCGACCGACGGCAGCAGCACCTGGCAGGTCTACAGCTTCGTCGACGACCAGCAGCTGAAGGTTCAGGGTTCCGCCGACCCGGTCGAGCTGACCTTCGACAAGAACGGCAACATGACCAAGCCGACCGCGCCGGTCACCTTCGACAATTTCACCTCGCACAGCTCGACCGTCTCGCAGCCGCTGACGCTGGACTATACCGGCACGTCGCAGGCGGGCTCGGTCTTCTCGGTCGCCTCGCGCACCCAGGACGGCAAGGCGATCGGCACGCTGACCGGCGTGTCGGTGGGATCGGACGGTCTGGTCGTCGCGTCCTTCTCGAACGGCGAGACCGCCAAGCTGGGCAAGGTGGCGCTGGCCTCGTTCGTCAACATGCCGGGCCTGCGCCAATCGGGCGACAGCTATTGGCAGGCGACCGGCCTGTCGGGCAACCCGAACATCGGCTCGGCGGGCGAGGGCACCTATGGCGCGATCAAGTCGAGCACGCTGGAAGGCTCTAACGTCGACATCACCGAGGAACTGGTCAACCTGATCGCGGCGCAGCGCGATTTCCAGGCGAACGCCAAGGCGCTCGATACCTCGAACCAGATCTCGCAGACGATCTTCAACCTGCGCGGCTGATCTTAGGGGCCGGGGGTAACAGGGAACCGCGATGGACAAGCTGGTCTACACGGCGGCGACGGGTCTGCGGGCGCATATGGCGGCGCAGACCGCGATCGCCAACAACATGGCGAACGCTTCGACGATCGGATTTCGCGCCGATCGCGTCGTGTTCGACCGCATCGACCTGAAGGGCGGCGGCGCGGCGTTCGAGGCGCGGATGCCGACCGCCGACGAGGTGACCGACGCCGATCGCGCGCCGGGCACGGTGCAGCAGACCGGCAACCCGCTGGACGTCGCGGTCGCCACCGGCACCGCCTGGCTGGCGGTGCAGGCGCCCGACGGTTCGGAGGCCTATACAAGGCGGGGCGATCTGGAGGTGACCTCCACGGGCGTGCTGCAGACCGGCGACGGCTATCCGGCGATCGGCCAGAACGGCCCGATCACCGTGCCGCCGTACAATTCGCTGACCATCGCGCCCGACGGCACCGTCTCGATCCTGCCGCTGGGCTCCGGTCCCGATACCCAGCCCCAGGTCATCGACCGGCTGAAGCTGGCCGACACGCGCGGGTCGACCACGGTCAAGGGTCTGGACAATCTGCTGCGCGTGAAGGGCGGGGGCGCCCTGCCGCAGGACATGGACGCCACCGTCCAGTCCGGCGCGCTGGAAGGGTCCAACGTCAACATGACGCAGACGCTGGTCGACATGATCGAGAACCAGCGCAGTTACGAGGTGCAGGCCAACCTCATGAAAGAGGCCAAGTCGTTGGATGAGAACAGCGCATCGCTGATGCGTCTGCCGAGCTGAGGATTAGAGGTTTATGTCGTCCGCCGCCTTGCACGTCGCGCGCACCGGGCTCGATGCCCAGGATATGCGTATGCGGGTCATCTCGAACAACCTGGCCAACGTCAACACGACCGGGTTCAAGCGCGACCGCGCCGCCTTCGAGACGCTGGCCTATCAGGTCGTCACCGCGCCAGGCGCGGCCAGCTCGACCGAGAGCAAATATGCGACCGGCCTGAACGTCGGCACCGGTGTGCGGGTCCAGGGAACCGCGCGCATCAACACCCAGGGCGCGATGCAGACCACCAACAACAGCCTCGACCTGGCGATCGATGGCGACGGCTTCTTCCAGGTGCAGATGCCGGGCGGGACGCTGGGCTATACCCGCGCGGGCAATTTCTCGCGCTCGGCCGAGGGGCTGCTAGTCACGTCCGAGGGGTATCAGGTGATGCCCGGCATCACCGTGCCGGAGGGGACGACCCAGATCACCATCGGCACCGACGGCACCGTGTCGGCGACGCTGGCCGGACAGACCGCGCCCGCCCAGATCGGCCAGATCCAGATCGCCAGCTTTCCGAACTCGGCCGGGCTGCAGGCCAAGGGCGACAATTATTTGACCGAGACCGCCGCATCGGGTGCCGCGAACATGGGCGTCGCCGGGCTCGAGGGGCGCGGCCAGATCCGCCAGGGCATGCTCGAAGGCTCGAACGTCAACGTCGTCGAGGAGCTGGTCGACATGATCGAAACGCAGCGCGCCTATGAGGTGAACTCGAAGATGATCAAGTCGACCGATGAAATGCTCCAGTACGCCAACCAGAATCTGTGATCATGACCTTCCGCTTTCCCACGCTTCGCTTCCCCTACTGGACCGAGCTGGCGCTGTCGGCAGCGGCGGGCACGCTGGTCGTCGCCGCGCTGGCGCCGATCCCGGCCCATGCCAGCCTGTTCGGCAAGAAGAAGCCCGTCGAGGACTTCACCACCGTGCGCCCCGCGCCTGTGCCGATGCAGCCGGTCGCCCAGCCCAATGGCGGCATCTTCCAGGTGTCGGACGGCTATGCCGCCCTCTACGAAGGCTGGCGCGCGCGCCGGGTCGGCGATCCGCTGACCATCATCCTGGTCGAGCGGACCGCCGCGTCCAAGTCGGCGGGCTCGAAGCTGGGGTCCAAGGGCGACCTGGGCCTGGCCCCGCCGGTTACCGGGCCGCTGGGGTCGCTGCTCAAGTCGACCGATATCGGCATGAGCGGCAGCCGCAACTTCACCGGCCAGGGTGCCGCCGACCAGTCCAACTCGCTGTCGGGCGAGATCAGCGTGACCGTGGCGCAGGTGTTCCCCAACGGCACCATGCTGGTCCAGGGGCAGAAGCGCGTGACGCTGAACCGCGGCGACGAGTTCATCCAGATCAAGGGGCTGGTCCGCATGGCCGATGTCGGCATCGACAACCGCGTCGAATCGACCCGCGTCGCCGATGCGCAGATCGCCTATACCGGCAAGGGCGACGTCGCCCGCGCCAGCCGCCAGGGGTGGTTGAGCCGCTTCTTCTCGGCCGTCAGCCCGTTCTGAGGCATCAGAGACATGATCTTCCGCTTCCTCGCCGCCCTTGTCGCCACGCTCCTGATCGCAGGGCCGGCCTCGGCCGACCGCATCAAGGACCTGGGCGGGTTCCAGGGCATCCGTACCAACCAGCTGACCGGTTACGGCGTCGTCGTGGGCCTGCCCGGCACGGGTGACGACAATCTGGAATATACCGTCCAGTCGTTGAAGGCGGTCGTCTCGCGCTTCGGCTTGCAGCTGCCGCCCAATGCCAATCCGGGCATGAAGAATGCCGCGGTGGTGATGGTCACGGCCGAGCTGCCGCCCTTCGCCAAGCCGGGGCAGAAGCTGGACATCACCGTCTCGTCGATGGGCAAGGCCAAGTCGCTTCGCGGCGGCGCGCTGATCCTGACCCCGCTTCAGGGTGCCGACGGCCAGATCTATGCGATGGCGCAGGGCAATCTGGCGGTCGGCGGTCTGGGGGCCGAGGGTGCGGACGGGTCGAAGATCGTCGTCAACGTCCCCTCGACCGGCCGCATTCCCGAAGGGGCGACGGTCGAACGTGCCGTCGCCACCGGGTTCGACACCGCGCCGACCCTGACCTTCAACCTGGCGCGCGCCGACTTCACCACCGCGCAGAACGTCGCCCAGGCGATCAACGCACGCCTCGGGCTGGGCACGGCCCAGGCGATGGATGCCGTATCGGTCGCGGTCCGCGCGCCGATGGGCGCCGATGTCCGCGCCACGCTGATGTCGGAGATCGAGAATCTCGACGTCACCTCGGCCGAGCCACCCGCCAAGGTGATCGTCAATGCCCGCACCGGCACCGTCGTCATCAACTCGGCCGTCCGGGTCGGCCCGGCGGCGGTCACCCATGGCAAGCTGACCGTGAAGATCGACGAGAATCAGCGCGTCAGCCAGCCGGGTCCGCTCAGCGGCGGTCAGACCGCCATCACCCAGAAATCGGGTGTCTCGATCGAGGAAGAGAAGCGCCCGATGTTCATCGTCGCCCCCGGCCCCAAGCTGGCCGATGTGGTGAAGGCGGTGAACGCGATCGGCGCGGCTCCGTCCGACCTGGTCGCCATCCTCGAAGCGCTGAAGGAAGCCGGAGCCCTCAAGGCGGAGTTGATCATCCTGTGACGCAGAGCATCGCATCCACGCCCGCCATGGCCCCGATCACCGGGACCGTCTCCACCGATACCAAGCGGCTGTCGAACAGCGCCAATCTCGACAAGGCGGGCACCCAGTTCGAGGCGATCTTCAACGGCATGATGCTGAAGGCCATGCGCCAGACCAAGCTGGGCGACACGCTGTTCGAGTCGCAGGCGCTCGACACGTTTCGCGACATGCAGGACCAGCAGGTGGCCCAGACCATGGCCGAACATGCCCCGATGGGCATCGGCAAGGCGGTGACCGCATTCCTGGCCAAGTCGCAACCCAAAATTAACCAAGCACAACCTATCGCATAAACCATGAGCGACCTGCTTCACATCGGCGCCTCGGGCGTGCGGGCGTATCAGACCGCGTTGACGGCGGTTGGCGAGAATATCGCCAACACCGGCACCGACGGCTATTCGCGTCGCACGGTCACGCTGCGTGAAGTCGGCACCACGGGTGGGGCGACCAGCAACCGGCTGTCGCCCGGTGCCGGGGTCACGGTCGACGGCATCGCCCGCGCGACCGACACCTATCTGACGGCCGGTCTGCGCACCGCGACTTCGGACCTGGGGCGCAGTGAAGCGGGCTCCGTCTGGCTCAGCCGAATCCAGGACGTGATGACCGGCAACAAGGTGTCGGACCAGCTGACCGGTTTCTTCACCGCCGCGCGCAACATGGCATCGGACCCCACGTCCAGCGCGCTACGCACCAACATGATCGAAGCCGCCACGTCGGCGGCTTTCGCGTTTACGGCGACCGACAAGGCGTTCGACGCGACCGAGGCGGATTTCGACGGCCAGGCGCGCGATGCGGCCCAGGGGCTGTCGTCGCTGGCCGTGTCGCTTTCGCGCGTGAACGACGGCCTGACCCGGACCCAGGCGGGCACCGCCACCTCGGCGCAGCTGGCCGACCAGCGCGACCAGATCCTGTCGCAGATGAGCGGCCTGTCCGACGTCAACGTGACGCTCGACGAGCTGGGACGCGCCACGGTGCGGATCGGCGACCGGGCAGGGCCGATCCTGGCCTCGCCCGATACGCTGGGTTCGGTCAGCTATAACCGGCTGACCGGTGGCGGGATCAGCTTCACCGTCGCCTCGCAGGGCAAGGTGTCCCAGGTGGTGCCGTCGGGCGGGACGCTGGGCGGACTGGTCGACGGGGCGGAGCGAATCTCGGCGATGCGCGACAGCTTCACCCAGGTCGCCCAGGACTTTGCGGCCACGATGAACACGCTCCAGTCCAAGGGCGAGGATGCCAGCGGCGCGACCGGGCGGCCGATGTTCACCATGGCGTCGAGCGGCGCGTCGATGACCGTCGCCCTGACCGACGCGTCGCAGATCGCGGCGGCGGGGAGCGGCAAGGGGCCGCGCAACACCGACAATCTCTCGGCGATCGAGGCGTCGCGCTACACGGGCAAGTTCGAAGGCCGGCTGACCGATATCGTCACCGAAAATGCCTCCAGCCTGAAGCAGCGGCAGACGATCGCCGACGCCCAGTCCTCGATTCGCGACGGGGCCAAGGCTGCCCTGGCCGGTGCGACCGGCGTCACGCTGGATAATGAGGCCGTATCGCTGATGCGGTTTCAGCAAGCCTATTCCGCGTCGGGCCGCGTCATCCAGGTCGCACGCGATATCTTCCAGTCCATCCTCGAAATCCGGTGACGGTGATGCAGATTTCCAACTCCACCTCCACCCTTTATGAGAGCACCACGAAGCGCATGGCGGCCCTGCAGGGCAAGGCCAATGAGCTGATGGTGCAGAACGCGACCGGCAAGCGGCTGATAAAACCCTCCGACGATGCCGCCGCGTCGGCGCAGATCGCGCAGCTCGACCGCGCCGATGCCGATTCGGCCGTCTACAAGGGCAATCTGAACCTCGCCAAATCGGTGTTGCAGCAGGTCGACACGACCCTGGGGTCGATCGGCGACCAGTTGAAGAACGCCGCCGAGATCGCGACCAAGGCCGCCAACGGCACGCTCAGCGACTATGACCGTTCGGTGCTGGGCGACCAGCTGATCGCGATCCGCGACCAGCTGGTCCAGCTAGGCAATACCCGTGACATGCGCAACCAACCGCTGTTCGGCACGGTCGACGGCACCAATGCGGTGCAGTTGAACAACGGCACGGCCAGCTATGCCGATTCGCAGGTCTCGGCGGTCCCCATCGACCGCGACCAGACGGTCGAGGTGACGGTCAGCGCCAAACAGGTCTTCCAGTCGGGCAGCAGCGACACCTTCACGGTGCTCAACAACCTGATCACCGGTCTGAAGACGCCCGGCACGCCCGCCGCCACGTTGAGCAGCGCGATCGACCAGCTGAACGCCGCCAACAACAATGTCGCCACGGTCCAGGCGTCGGTCGGCGCGCGCGAAACCCGCGTCACCTTGCAGGAAAGCCTGATGCAGGGCGCTGCCACTGATCGCGCCACGCTGCGCTCCAGTGTCGAGGACGTCGATATCGCCAGCAACATCGCCCAGTTGCAGCAGACGATGACCGTGCTGCAGGCGACGCAGGCGAGCTTCAGCAAGCTGGCCGGGCTGTCGCTGTTCGATTATCTGAAATAATCGTCATCGGCGCGGACATCCTTTCCGGCGCGGTAACCCTATGGTGACCAAATCGCGGTAATCCAGACATCTGACGGCCCTTGTGCCGCTTCCTTCTGGAGAATCGGTCCACCATGTTTCCTGCCATCGGCCTTGTCATCCTGCTCGGCATGGTCTTCGGCGGCTTCGCCATTACTGGCGGCGCGCTGGGGCCTGTGTTCGAGGCGATTCCCCACGAAATGCTCATCATCGGCGGCGCGGCCGTCGGTGCGCTCGTCATCGGCAATAGCGGTGCCGAGCTGAAGGCGCTGGGCGGCGCGATGGGCAAGATCTTCAAGGGCCCCAAATACAAGAAGCAGGACTATCTCGACGTCATCTTCCTGGTGTCCAAGCTGATGAAGCTGCTGCGCACCGAAGGGCCGATCGCGCTGGAACCGCATGTCGAGGACCCCAAGTCCTCCTCCGTGTTCGCCGAATACCCGCGCCTGGTCGCCGACCATACGCTGGTCAACCTGATCGCCGATACGCTGCGCCTGGTCGTCGTCTCGTCCGGCACGCTCGACGTGCACGCGGTCGAGGAGGTCATGGACAATGCCATCAAGACCCATCACCACGAGGTGGAGGGGCCGCAGGGCACGCTGCAGAGCCTGGCCGACTCGCTGCCCGCGCTGGGTATCGTCGCGGCCGTGCTCGGCATCGTGAAGACCATGGGCTCGATCGACAAGCCGCCGAGCGTGCTGGGCGGGATGATCGGCTCGGCGCTGGTCGGCACCTTCATGGGCGTGTTGCTGGCTTACGGCATCGTCAATCCGTTCGCGGGCCGCCTGAAGCAGGTGATCGACGCCGACGCCGCCATCTATCACGTCGTCAAGCAGATCATCATCGCCTCGCTCCACGGTCATCCGCAGCCGCTGGTCATCGAGGCGGCGCGTTCGGGCATCAAGCACAAGGACCAGCCTGGCTTCGCCGAGGTGTTCGACGGCCTGCGGGGACGCTAAGCCATGGCGCGCGCACCGCACGGCAAGAACGAGCCGCCCAAGATCGTCATCGTCAAGAAGATCATCGCCGATGGTCATGGCGGGCATCATGGCGGTGCGTGGAAGGTCGCCTATGCCGACTTCGTGACCGCGATGATGGCGTTCTTCCTGTTGCTCTGGCTGCTGGGCGCGACGACCGAGAAGCAGCGCAAGGGCATCGCCGATTATTTCGCGCCGACCCTGCTCGACACCCGTTCGATGGGCGTCGGCGGCGGTGCGCTGAACGGCGGTCCGGGGGCGGGCGACAAGTCCAGCGGCGCGAGCGGCATCGTGCAGCTGATCGTGCCCAAGATGACGCCCGATGGCGGCGAAAAGGCGGGAACCGGCGACAAGGGCTCGCTGCGCAACCCCAATTCGGTCGCCGTGGATCGCAAGAAGTTCGCCGAGCTGCAAAAGGCGCTCGAGAAGAAGATGAACATGACGCCGGAGCTCAAGCGCCTGGCCAAGCATATCCGCTTCATCCCGACCCAGAACGGCCTGCGCATCGATCTGGTCGACAATGCCGATTATTCGATGTTCGCCAGCGGCACGACCCAGCTGGAGCCCGAGGCGTCCGCGCTGATCGGCACCATCGCCCAGTCGATCGCGGGGCTGCCCAACACGATCATGATCCGGGGCCATACCGACAGCCTGGGCTATGGCGATCCGCGCGCGATGAACAACTGGATGCTGTCGTCCAGCCGCGCCGAGTCGACCCGCCGTCGCTTGGCCGCCGGGGGTATCCCCGAAGCACGCTTCGAGCGGATCGAGGGCGTCGCCGACCGCGAACCGATCATCAGCGACAACCCGTCCGACCCGCGCAACCGCCGCGTCGCGATCACCCTGCTCTATCGCAAGGGCAGCTTCGGGCAGTAAGCGCGCGCCCATCGCTCATCGATGGCGTGCCCGAAGCGCGAAAAGCACGGGCTTATCGGGCTGCGTCGCCCCGAAGGTGCCTGGGCCAGTGCCGCCGTGCGGCAAGGCGGCTGGCCAGCACCGACGTGATCCGGCTGGTCGAAAATCCTTGCCGCCTCCAGATAAAGCGAAACCCGCCCGACGGGCCCTGCTCCGGGAGATGAGCGGGGTCGTCGGACGGGTCTCAGGCGATCGGTTGATCGCGGTGACGCTTATTCGGCGTCGGCGGCGTCCGCCTTGCGCGACTTGCGGGCGGCCGGGGCGTTGGCGGTGTTGCGCGGACCGGGCTTGCGGCCCAGGCCGATCTTCTTGGCCATTGCGCGACGGCTTTCCGAATAGCTCTCGGCGACCATCGGATAATCCGGCTTCAGGCCATAACGCTCGCGATATTCTTCCGGCGTCAGGCCGTGGGTCGCGAGGTGGCGGCGCAGCGTCTTATAGGGCTTGCCGTCGATCATCGAGACGATGTGATCCTTCGAGGCCAGCGACTTACGAACCGACACGGCCGGAACATATTCGGTTGGCGTTTCGACATCGGCGGTCTGCGGCGCAGAACCCAGCAACGAAGACACGGTTTCGTGCATCTTGTGCAGGAAAGCCGGAACCTCTTCCGACGAGGTGCGGGTATTGGGGTTGCCCAGCCACGCAATGGTCAGTTCGGTTGCCAGTTCTACGGCATTCACATCGATAGGGTCGTCGGCCATGATACGCTCCTGTTAAAGATCGCCGTGACCTAACCGTCCATCGCGTGGCGTCAACCTTTGAATAGGAAAATGGAGCAAAAAACAGCAAATCGACGACAGTTTTATTTAGAAAGGCTGATCGGATAATTGCCAAAAGCAAAGCAATAACGGCGAAAATGGCCGCTTCGCTATTGTCCGACCGATCCGACATTCAGGATGCCAGGACGAATAGGATCGCAGATGAAATCCTGGTCATATATGATGGTGGGCGCCCCATGCGCGCCGACGCGATGCGCAAAATTCAACCGATTGCAAATCATGCAACTAAAATTGATGAGGTTGCATTTGTGTTAATCGCAAAGCTCCGCCAGAGAGAGCGGGCCTTTCAGGCATCCTCTCCTAAAAACTTTCACGGCTGGTCCTCGGACCAGCCTTTTTTTTGACTTGCTTCCGCCGCGTATCGGCCTAGGCTACCCCATCGCCGCGCACCAAATATAAGACAAGCAGGAGTGGAAGCCGCCGGGAAACCGGCACCCGCGCGTCGGTGCCGGGGGTTGAGCGACATTTCGCTCCCCCCGTTCTTGCCATCAACATTGTCGATTGGGGCCGCTCAGGCGGAGCGGCCCGATGTCGCGCCACAAGCTCGCCGCGTGGGTTCAGCCCTTGTTGCCGGACGACGGCCGATGCAGAAACTGGTCGAGCGCGGACAATGCCATTCCCGCAAAGGCGGCCATCTCCGGCATGCCGGAACGGGTGGTTCCCCCCGATTGCGGCCCCTGAGCGGCTTCACCGGGCTGCGTTCCCTGACTGGCCTCGTCCTTCTGCGGATCATGTGTCGGAGCGGCGGCCGGTTCGTCGGTGGTGCGCCGTCCCGTCTCGCGGGCGATGGCGGAGGCCGCAACGATCAGGCCGGTGGCGAGCAGCTGCCGTCCCGCCGGGCTGCGCGCCTGGTCGAGCAGGACCTGGCCGATCCGGTGCAGGGACGACGAGCCGGAGGAAGCGGCCGGTTCGTCCTGCGCGGCCTTTTTCTGCTTCTTCTTATGCTTCTTCTTGCCCATGAGCGTCCCGGCTTCCTAAGTGTGTTTCCAATATAATACACGTCGGGCGTGGTTCAAGTCGTGTCAGCCGCCCAGCGCCCGGGCGCGGCGGCGCTGGACCGAACTACCGATGCCCATCGCCTCGCGATATTTGGCGACCGTCCGGCGCGCGATATCGAAACCCTTGGCCTGGAGCAGTTCGACCAAGGTATCGTCCGACAGGATCTTGGCGCCCTCGTTCGCGATCAGCGTTTTGATCGCGCTCTTCACCGCCTCGGCCGACACCGCATCGCCGCCATCCGCCGCCGCGATGCCGCTGGTGAAGAAGAATTTCAGCTCGAACAGCCCGCGCGCACAGCTGAGATACTTGTTGCTGGTCACCCGGCTGACGGTCGATTCATGCATCCCGATCGCCTCCGCGACCCGCGCCAGGGTCAGCGGGCGCAGATGCGCGACTCCGTGCAGGAAGAAGGCCTCCTGCTGCTTCACGATTTCGGTCGCGACGCGGATGATCGTGCGCTGGCGCTGGTCGAGCGCCTTCATCAGCCAGTTGGCATTGGCCAGGCAATCGGCCAGCCACGCCTTCGACCCCTTGTCCTGCGGTCCGTGGCGCAGTTCCTGGTAATAGCGCCGATTGACCAGCACGCGGGGCAGGGTGGCGGTGTTCAGCTCGATGCCCCAGCCCGCCTTGGTCCGCGTGACGAACAGGTCGGGCACCACCGCCCGCGCCGGTTCGCCGCCATAGCGACAACCGGGCTTGGGATCGTAGCCACGCAGCTCGCGGATCATGTCCGCCATATCCTCGTCATCGACCCCGCAGAGCCGTTTCAGCCGAACAAGGTCGCCGCGCGCCAGCAGGTCGAGATTGGCGATGAGCCTGGCCATGCAGGGATCGTAACGGTCGACCTCCTTGGCCTGCAGCGCCAGGCATTCGGCCAGGTCGCGCGCGCCGACGCCGGTCGGGTCCAGGCCCTGGACGACCGACAGCACCGATTCGACCCGCGCGATCGACACGCCCAGCCGCTCGGCGATCTCCGCCAGCGGCACGGTCAGATAGCCCGCCTCGTCCAGCTGGTCGATGATGTGCGCCGCGATGGTCAGCTCGACCCCCGACAGGATCAGCGCGACCTGCGCCTCCAGATGCTCAGCCAGATTGGGCGCGTCGTCGGGCAGCGAATCCCAGTCGGGGCCGTCTTCGCCGCCCAAGCCTCCGCTGCTCGTCCCGTTCAGCGACAGGCCGCCATCGGGGCCGGTGCCGCCATCGACCACGCTGTCCTGCTGGTGGCTCTCGGTCGCATAATCCAGGTCGAGCCCGCGATCCTCGGCGGGCGCGGTGCCCGCGACCAGTTCGTCGGCACCCGCCGGAGCCTCGCGCTCGGGGCGCTCCGGCGTCGCCACCTCGCGCACGGCGGTCGCATCGAGCAGGGGGTTCTTCTCCACCTCCTCGGCGATGAACGCTTCGATCTCCAGATTGGACAGCGTCAGCAGCTTGATCGCCTGCTGAAGCTGCGGCGTCATGACCAGCGACTGCGACTGGCGGATATCGAGGCGCGGGGCGAGGCTCATCCCGCCGTTTCCGCGCCGGTCATGCCATCAGGTGCGGATCGACGGACGGCGTTCATCGGATCAGAGCGAAAAGCCCTCGCCAAGATAGAGGCGGCGGACATTGGCGTCGGCAACCAGTTCCTCCGGCGATCCGGTGAACAGCACCCGCCCGTCATAGATGATGTAGGCGCGGTCGACGATGTCCAGCGTCTCGCGGACATTATGGTCGGTGATCAGCACCCCGATGTCGCGCCGCTTCAGATCCTTCACCAAGTCGCGGATGTCGGCGATCGAGATGGGGTCGATGCCCGCGAACGGTTCGTCGAGCAGCATGATCGACGGATCGGCGGCCAGCGCCCGCGCGATTTCCGCGCGGCGCCGCTCGCCGCCCGACAGCGCCATGGCGGGCGCGGCGCGCAGGCGGGTCAGGCCGAATTCCTCCAGCAGCTTGTCGAGCTTGCGCGCGCGCTCGGCCGGATCGGGCTCGGCCAGCTCCAGCACGGTCAGGATGTTCTTCTCGATCGAGAGCCCGCGAAAGATCGAGGTTTCCTGCGGCAGATAACCCAGGCCCAGGATCGCGCGGCGATACATGGGCAGGCCGGTGATATCCTCGCCGTCCAGCATGATGCGGCCCGAATCGGGCTTCACCAGCCCCATGACCGAATAGAAGCAGGTCGTCTTGCCCGCGCCATTGGGGCCGAGCAGCCCGATCACCTCGCCGCGCCCGACCGACACCGACACGTCGGTCAGGACGGTGCGCTTGTCATAGCTCTTGGCGATCGACACGACCTGCAGGCCATGGGCGACCGGCGGCTCCGATACGGGGCTGGTGCGATGGCCCGAGCGCTGATCGGCTTCGCGAATCGGGGTTTCCATGTCCATCGGCCGGTACTTTCCTTAGCTGGCGGCACGTTAGCGCGAGGCAGGCGCCCGCGTCACGCCTCAGTTGCGATCGGGGACCGAGAAGGTGCCCGTGACCCGGCCCGACGGCGCGCGCGTGACCGTGCCGCCGCTGCCCGACGACGCGCCGCCCGCGACCGACGATCCGTCGATCACCGCGCGACCGGTGTCGAGATTGATGGTCAGGCGACCGCCGTTCACCGTGTTGCCGTCCTGGGTCAGGGTGACATTGCCCAGCATGGTGATGACCCGGCGATTGAGGTCGTAGATGCCGTAATTCGCGCGCGCGGTCTGGTTGGGGCGCTTGACGACGACATTGCCCGATGCCTCGAACCGCGAGACCTGCGGCTTTCCGCCGATCACCTGGCCGGTATAGATGATGACCACCCGCGCGGCGGTCAGCGTCATTTCCGCCTGGCGCAGCGAGACATTGCCCGTCAGGACGCCGCGATTCTGCTTGTCCTGCAACTCGATCACGTCCGCGCCGAAATCGACGGGCGCGCGGCTGTTGTGCTTGCCCTGCGCGATCGCGGAGCCTGCCAGGACGAGAAGGGCCGGAGCCGCGACGGCAAAGAGCTTGTGCATAGGCGGCTATTTCGTGCTTTACGGCACGATGCGCAAGCGGGCGTTGCCTTCCAGGCGAACGGTGCGGTTTTCCAGGTCGGCGCGCAGCCGGTTGGCGCTGAAATTGCCCTGCGGCACGCGGCCGGTCACCGCGCCGCCCGACACCAAGGTGCGCTGTTGCAGGTCGATCGTCGCGTCATGCGTCTGAAGGTCGTATCCGCCCGCCGACTTGAAATCGAGCGGCCCGTCCAGCTTCACTTGCTCGGTGCGCATGTCATAACGGCCCGAATCGGCGCTGACCGTGGCCGGGCCGTCCGACAGGCTGATCGCGGCGGCCAGCTTGTTGAGCTGCACCACCGGCTCGGCCGAGCTGCGCTGGATCGCTGAGCCCGCGTCGAGCGAGAAGGGCTGGCCCTTGTCGTCGACGCCGCGATATTGCGCCGCCTGGATCTTCAGCCGCTCCTTGGCGACCTCGACCTTCTTCTTGTCGAGGACGAACGACACCTCGTTCGAGGCATAGATGGGCGCCATTACCAGAAAGGCCGAAAGCACGCCGATCGCGCTCGGCAGCATCCAGCGCGCCACCCGGACGAATCGGTCGTGGCGGCTGCCGGGCGCGGCCCAGCGCTGGCGCTGGGTGCGGACGCGGTCGGCGATCTCGGACATGCAGGCTCCCTGGTCGGACCGAATCAGGCGTGGGCGAAGATATCAACCTCGGGCCAGCCCGCGAGATCCAGCTCGGCGCGCGCGGGCAGGAAATCGAAACAGGACTGGGCCAGGGCCATGCGCCCCTCGCGCTCCAGCCGCTTGTCCAATTCCACCTTCATCCGGTGCAGATAGCGCACGTCGGAGGCGGCATATTCGCGCTGCGCATCGGACAGGTCCGGCGCGCCCCAGTCCGACGACTGCTGCGCCTTGGACAGCTCGACGCCCAGCAGTTCGCGGACCAGCTCCTTCAGGCCGTGACGGTCGGTATAGGTGCGGATCAGCCGCGAGGCGATCTTGGTGCAATAGACCGGCGCGGCGACGACACCCAGATAATAGCGGATCGCCGCGATGTCGAAGCGCCCGAAATGATAGAGCTTCAGCCGGGCCGGATCGGCGAGCAGCGCGCGCAGGTTGGGCGCGGCATAGTCGCTGTCGGGGCCAAAGCGGACCAGATGCTCGTCCGGGCCGCCGTCGGACAGCTGGACGACGCACAGCCGGTCGCGCGGCGTGATCAGGCCCATCGTCTCGGTGTCGACGGCGATCGACGCGCCGGGCGCGAACAGATCGGCGGGAATATCTTCTTCGTGCAGATGAACGGTCATGGTCCTGCCCTAGCGGTCGGTGCGCAAAGCCTCAACCGGGATCGACGGGGGTGATTCGCGCAATGGGCCGAAAACTTGTGGAGTTTCGGCCACAATTCCGACGCAATCTGCATCGTTCACGGTAAAGCGAGAGCAGTTCGCACGATTTCGTTCGCGATGGCTGTCCTTCTGCGTTATGACACCGGACTAGGCGCAAAAGGTTTCGCGCCAAAAGACCCGCGCTCTTCGTCCGGCGCACGGTTCTTGAAGATAGCAGTTGCGGGCGAACCGGGAAGACGAACAGGGCTTATGGGTTTCGATAGAGGTAGCCGAGGCAATCGCGGCACGCGTGGTCGCGACAAGCGGGACAATTTCGGCGGCGGCGATGAAGGCGGCTTTGGTGGCGGCTTCGGCGGCGGCGATCGCTTCGGCGGTGGCGGCTTCGGCGGCGGTTTCGGTGGCGGCGACCGCTTCGGCGGTGGTGGCGATCGTGGCGGTTTCGGCGGCGGTGATCGCGGCGGCTTCGGCGGCGGCGGTGGCGGCGGTTTCCGTGGCGGCGGCGGTGGCGGCTTCGGCGGCGGTCGTGGCGGCGGCGGTATGCCCCCCCAGGTCGTTGGCGAAGGCACGGGTGTCGTCAAGTTCTTCAACGCGCAGAAGGGTTTCGGCTTCGTCGTGCGCGATGACGGCGGCGAAGACGTTTTCGTTCACATCTCGGCCGTCGAGCAGGCGGGCCTGACCGGTCTGGCCGAGGGCCAGCCGCTCGGCTTCACCCTCGTCGATCGCGGCGGCCGTATCTCGGCCACCGAGCTGAAGATCGAAGGCGAGCCGCTTCCCGTCACCGATCGAGCGCCGCCCCGCGAGCCGCGCGAAGGTGGTTTCGGTGACCGCGGTCCCCGCGGCGGTGCGGCCGGTGGTTTCGGTGGCGCTCCCCAGCGCCAGCTGACCGGCGAGAAGGCGACCGGCACGGTCAAGTTCTTCAACGCGATGAAGGGCTTCGGCTTCATTCAGCGCGACGACGGACAGCCCGACGCGTTCGTGCACATCTCGGCCGTCGAGCGCGCCGGCATGGGCTCGCTGAACGAGGGCGACCGCCTGCAGTTCGAGATCGAGGTCGATCGTCGCGGCAAGTACGCGGCCGTCAACCTGCAGAACGAGGGCTGATCCCCCTCGGCTGAATAAGCCATCCCTTTTCGGGCGACAGGGCCCGGCGTTGCAGCGATGCGACGCCGGGCCTTTTCGTTGTCGGGGCCCGTACGAAGCCTGGGAGACCGTTGGGATTGGTCTTGGCCGGCGAGCGGGAATAAGGTCTTGCCGGGCCTTGCTTGCATGTGCGGAAAACGACGATGTGCCTCGAAGCGCCCTCAGCGCCATTGACCGGCAACGCCAGAAGGCTGTGGCCTCACGGCTTCGATGTGCGGCTTGCCCCTGCGGGCGGAGCTTCCAAGCCTCGCGGGGAGATATCGGGATCAGGGGTTTTACTGCCTAGGGCCAAGCGCCCAGCGATCCGGCCAGTACCGCGAGCAATCCTGATACCGGCATTCCGCTCCGTCTATGTGCCGTAGCGTGCGCGCCGCGTGGGCAGCGGCGTCGGCCCCTTGTTCACCACCGCCACGCGATTACGGCCCAGGCGCTTGGCAGTATAAAGCGCCTCGTCCGCCGCGCGGATCAGGTCGTCCTGATGAGCGGGGGTGCGGCCGGGCTGGGCAAAGGCCTTGCCCACGCTGACCGTCACGACATGGCCGGGCGGCAGGCCGGGGTGCGGAAGCTGGAGTGCCTCCACGCTCGCGCGGATCGACTCGGCGATGGCGCCGCTGGTCGAGGGAATCACGAGCGCAAATTCCTCGCCGCCGTAACGCGATACGAGCTCGATCGGGCATCCTGCCCCCGCGGCGATCGCCTTGGCCACGGCCTGCAGGCATTCGTCGCCCGCCGCATGGCCGACCGCGTCGTTGAACGGCTTGAAATGATCCACATCGATCATGATCAGCGCGATCGGTTCGCCGTGCAACGTCGCCTTCCGCCAGAGCGCGTCGAGCCGCATGTCGAAGCTGCGCCGGTTGCCCGCGCCGGTCAGCGGGTCGCGATAGGAAATTTGGGTCAGTTCATCGACCCGTGCGACCAGTTCCTCGGTTTGCCGGTCCTTGTTCAGGTGGAGCAGGAACGCCTCTTTCTGCACCCGCTCGCGATAATAGGTGACGACGGTCGTGATCAGGGTGGCGGCGCTGTAGAAGCCGAGGATATCGCGATATTCCAACAGCCGCGTCCACCCGCCCAGGATGAGAAGGATGCCGAAATAGAGCGCGATGTTCACGAACGACATCGGGATCGCGACCCGGAACTTGATCGGCAGGACGAAATTGGTCGCGATCATCGTCAATCCGGCCGTCATCGCGAATCGATTGCCTGACGCGATCGGGCTGATGGCGGCGAACGTGATCAGAACGGCCAGCGTCAGGGTAAAGGACGCGACGCCGACGATCCACAAACGCTCGGGGGGCAGCCATGAACGCTGCACGAGGCGCAGGCATAGCAGCAATGCCGGAATGTGCAGCAAAATCCTCAGAAGGAAGGTGTTGTCCAGAATGCCGTCATGCTCATCCGCGACGAAACCGGCAACCATCAGCACGAGCATCGCCGACAAGGCGAAGACGAGCTGTCGCCGAAGCGTCGGAGCCAGATAAAGATCATATTGTTTTTCAAGTTCATAGGGCAATTTAAAAGAGGCTTTGTGCGTCTTCACTGCCGCATCGAGAATGAATTTGTTGAACAAATGCCCGCTCCGGTTGCTGCGGCTCTTACGCAAAAACCGTAAACATTTTTATTACTATCGAGGAATTTGGGAATCCGACAGGCCATTGTAATCATGTGGGAACTGCGATTCCCTTGATATCCTCGATGCCTAGCGTCGTAAGGTCATGCCGCTTGCCAGTCGTATGACCCTGTTGTACCGATCGATACAATGCAGCCGACTCGGTCAAGGAAAGCGAAGACGATGCGCCCGCCCCTGCCTCCGTTCACCACCGAGACTGCGGCCGAGAAGGTTCGTGCGGCCGAAGACGCGTGGAACAGTCGCGATCCCGAACGCGTCGCGCTGGCCTATACGCCGGACTGCCCCTGGCGGAATCGCGACCGGTTTCTGGCGGGGCACGACGCGATCGTCGCTTTCCTGCGCGACAAATGGGACCGCGAGCAGGACTATCGGCTCATCAAGGAGCTATGGGCGCATCGGGACAGCCGGATCGCGGTGCGTTTCGCCTATGAATGGCATGATGGCGAGGGCCGGTGGTTCCGGTCCTATGGCAATGAGAATTGGGAATTCGCCGAGGATGGCCGGATGTGCCGCCGGATCGCGTCGATCAACGATCTGGCGATCGGGGTGGAGGAGCGGCTGTTTCACTGGCCACTAGGCACCCGCCCGGCGGATCATCCTTCGCTCAGCGATCTGGGACTGTAACCATGGCGCGGATGATCGCCGAGCGCGCCGATGCGCTGCCGGGGCTGGCCGAGGTGTTTCGCGAATATGGCTATGCGGGGGCCAGCCTGTCGCTGATCGGCACGGCGACCGGGCTGGGGCGGGGGAGCCTCTATCACTTCTTTCCCGGCGGTAAGCAGGAGATGGCAGCGGCCGTGCTGGCCGATGTCGCGGGCTGGTTCGATGCGGCCATCTTCACGCCGCTGGAGCAGGCCGATGATCCGCGTGCCGGGATCGATGCGATGATGGTCGAGGTCGACCGCTATTTCCGTTCGGGCCAGCGCGCCTGCCTGATCGGGTCATGGGGACTGGGCGCGACGCGCGATCCCTTTGCCGAGCCGATCGCGGGCTATTTCCGGCGCTGGATCGCCGCGCTCCAGACGCTCCTGGTGCGCGGCGACGTTGTGGAGGATCATGCCGCGACGCTGGCGCAGGATGTGGTCAGCGGCATCCAGGGCGCGGTGGTGCTGTCCCGCGCCCTGAACGACCCCTCCTTGTTTCGCGCGACGCTGGGGCGGCTGACGGCGCGGCTCTACACCGCGCTCGCCGCCGCCTGACCGGTCAGATCGCCGCCAGCGCCTGTTCGCAATCGGCGATCAGGTCGCCCGCATCCTCGACGCCGATCGAGATGCGCACCAGATTGTCGGTGATGCCCAGCGCCGCCTTGCGGTCGTCGGGCACCGACAGATGCGTCATCGCGGCCGGGTGGCTGGCCAGCGTCTCGGTGCCGCCCAGGCTGACCGCCAGCTTGGCGATGCGAAGCGCGTCGAGGAACCGGAAGGACTCGGCCTCGCCGCCCTTCAGGTAGAGCGAGAAGGTCGATCCGCCCCCGGTGCAGTGGCGGCGATAGATATCCGCCTGCCGCTCCAGGCCGGGCGTGTCCGCCAGGAAGCCGAGATAGCCGACCCGCTCCACCTTGGGATGGTGGCGCAGGAAGGCGCAGACCTTGGCGGCGTTTTCCCCGGCGCGGCTCATGCGCAGCTCCAGCGTCTCCAGCGAGCGGAGCAGCATCCAGGCGGTGTTGGGGTCGCAGATGGTGCCGATGGTGTTGCGCATCGACCGGATGGTGGCGATGTGCGCCTTCGACCCCAGCACGCCGCCCGCGACCAGATCGGAATGGCCGCCCGCATATTTGGTCAGTGAATAGACGACCAAATCGGCCCCGTGCTTGAGGGGGCGCTGCCAGAGCGGGCCGAGAAAGGTGTTGTCGATTGCGATGGGCGGCTTTTCATCCGTATCGGCAAAGGCCGCGTCGCGCGCGGCGGCCACCGCCTCGATATCCACCAGCGCGTTGGTCGGGTTGGCGGGGCTTTCCAGATAGATCAGCGCGACCCGACCGGTCGCCGCCGCCCGGGCGAGCACCGCGTCGATCTCCTCGCGCGTCGCGCCTGCGGGGAAGTCGAGCCACTTCACCCCGAACCGGCCCAGGATGCGGCCGATCAGCGTCTCGGTCGCGGCATAGAGCGGGCCGGAATGGACGATGACGTCGCCCGGCTGGACCATCGACAGGAAAAGGGTGGCGATCGCCGCCATGCCGCTGGAGAAGGTCAGCGCATCCTCCGCCTCGTCCCAAATGGCCAGGCGGTCTTCTAGGATTTCCTGATTGGGGCCGTTGAAGCGCGAATAGACCAGGCCGTCGGCGCCACCGGGCCGCTTGCCGGTCACCCCCTCGAAATGCCGCTTGCCCGCCGCCGCGTTGGGGAAGACGAAGGTCGAGGTCAGGAAGATCGGCGGCTTCAGCGATCCTTCGGACAGGACGGGATCGAAGCCATAGCCCATCATCAGGGTTGCGGGGCTCAACTTGCGGTCGCCGATGCTGGTCGCATCGCTCTTGCGCTCCGTCTTGGCCGGGTCTTGCGGCGGAACGCCGGTCAGATCGGATTCGGTCGGCATGATGATCTCCTTGGGACAGGGGGGCCGCTCTGGCGGCGGCTATGTCCCAAGGATAACGCGACAAACGGCTTTGGCGAGGGCATGTCGTAAAATACCCTCTGAATAGATGGGAATTTTACGACGGAAGGCCGATCAGCGAAATCTGACGGCCATAAGAGGGCTCGTTGCGATGGGTGGCGCGACGGAAGCTGAAGAAGCGGTCCTCTTGCGCATAGGTGTCCTCGACCAGCGCGACGACCCGCGCGACCCCGGCAGCGGCCAGGCGATGCGCGACATAGGCCTCCAGGTCGAACTGGTAATGATCGGCCCGCGTCCCGTCGGCGAAGAACCGCTCATTCTCCGGCGCTTGTTCGGCGAAGCGGCGCAGGAAACCGGCATCGACCTCATAGCTGGCGCGGGCGATGCACGGGCCGATCGCGGCGGCGATGCGCTCGCGCCGGGCGCCCAAGGCCTCCATCGCGAGCAGCGTGGCATCGGTGATGCCGCCGAGCGCGCCCTTCCACCCGGCATGGGCGGCGCCGACCACGCCCGCCTCCGCATCGGCGAACAAGACGGGCGCGCAATCGGCGGTCAGGATACCGAGCAACAGGCCCGGCCGGTTCGTCACCAGCGCATCGCCATGCGGGCGGACATCCTCCTCCGGCGGGGTCAGTATCGTCACGGCCTCGGCCGAATGGATTTGGTAACAGGTGATGAGCCGTGCGCCGGGCAGCACCGCGTCGCGGGCGCGGCGGCGATTCTCGGCGACGGCATCCGCATCATCCTCCGAGCCGAGCCCGACATTCAGCCCGCCATGGATGCCGGCCGACACGCCGCCGCGCCGCCCGAGAAAGCCGTGGCGCATGGGGGAGAGCTGGGGCACGCGGAGCGTTTCGATGGTCATAGCGACAGCCTCATGATCCGGTCCTCGTCGATCGTGTCGCCGACAGGGAAGTCGTAGCGGCCGATATCGACAAAGCCGTAGCGGGTGTAAAAGGCCTTGGCCCGGTGATTGTCGACATAGACCGACAGGATCAGCTGGCTCGCGCCGCGGGCGCGGGCAGCGGCGATGGCCCAGTCCATCAGGGCGGGGCCGATGCCTGCGCCCAAATGGCTCGACAGGACATAGAGCTGGTAGAGTTCGACCGCATCCGCAGGCCATGTGCCGGGAAAGCCGACCGGGCCGATCTTGGCATAGCCGATGATCGCGTCGCCATCGCTCGCCAGACGGATGGCGAAATCGGGGTCGCCGATTTGGGCAGGCAGGCCTTCGGGGCCGAAGGCTTCGTCCAGAAAAACGTTCAGGTCGGCGGGCGGATAGAGATGGCCGAAGGTCTCAGTAAAGGACGCCGCCGCCATCGCGGCCAGCGCCTGCCCGTCACCGGGCACCGCATCGCGATAGACGATCATTCGCCATATCCCGCAGGCACCGGCCAATCGGGCCGCGCCACCGCCAGCGCGCGGAACAGCGTGCCCATGTCCTGCATCAACCGGTTGCGATCGGCGAGCAATGCATCGGCGCGGTCGGGATGCGCGCGGGCAAGGCTGGCGGTCCGCTGGTCGATGCCGAGTGCGCCCAGCAGGTCGCGCTGCGTCACCGGGCCGAAGGCGGCGAGGCCCGTGCTCTGCGCGGCGGCGGCAAGCGTCGTGAAATCGACATGCGCGCTCAGATCCTGCTCGCCCGGCCGGTCGAAGGGATTGGCATAGGCATGGCCGCGTACCGCCTGCAGCGTGTCGGCGATGGCAGGGCCTTCATAGCCGTAATCGACGATCAGCGCCGCACCGCCCTGCGCGGCGATCCGGGCGGACAGGGCGCGCATCACCGTGACGCTGGCGGGGGAGACTTCGATCACCGAGCCGGCCTCGGCCTCGCGCAGCGGTTCGGGGATGATCTCGGCCGGCACCGGCGGACCCGCGATCGGCAGGAAGAGCAAATCCTGCGCCGCGACCAGCCGCTCGTGCCAGCCATCACCGCGCCGAACGAGCTGGCGGATGGGGAGCGCGTCGAAGAACTCGTTGGCGACGACGATCAGCGGTCGGTCGGTCGGGAGCGTGTCGACCGAGTCATGCCACTGGGCCTCGGCTACGCGCTCGCCTTGCGCGGTGCGCAGCGTCGCGCTGGTCTCGACGAAATGGATGGTCGGGGTCAGTCCGGCCTTGGCCATGGCGCGCCGGGCATCGGCGGCCAGCGTGCCGCGCCCCGGCCCCAGCTCGACCCAATACACCTCGGGTCGCCCCGCCCGGTCCCACAAATCGGCGCACCACAGGCCGACCAGCTCGCCGAACATCTGGCTGATCTCGGGACTGGTGGTGAAGTCGCCACCCGCGCCCAGCGGATCGCGGGTGCCGTAATAATGTGCATTGGCGGCGGCCATGAACTGCGCCACCGGGATCGGCCCGGCCAGCGCGATGGCGCGGGCGAGCCGTTCGGGCAGCGCGTCCTCGGGCTCGGGCTTGTGATCGGCGGGGGGGATCAGCGGGTTGGTCATGCCCCCGCATTGCCCCCCGTCGCGGCGGCCTGCAACCCCGTCAGGACACGCTGTCGGGCCCCGCAATCGGCTCGACCCGCACGCGCCGCGCCTGGGCGGTGCTCATCAGGTACAGCCCGCCCAGGATCATCGGCACGCACAGCCATTGGCCCATATGCAGCCCGGTCATCTGGGCAAAGGCGCGCAGCTGCTGGTCGGGCTCGCGGAAGAATTCGACGATGAAGCGCGCAATGCCATAGCCGAGCAGGAACAGGCCCGACAGCTTGCCCGGATCGTACCGCGCCTTGGTCCGCCAGAAGGCGAAGCTCATCACCGCGAACAGGACCAGTCCCTCCAGCCCCGCCTCATAGAGCTGGCTGGGGTGCCGCGCCGGATCGGGCAGGCCGAAGGGCACGGTGCGCGGGAAGATGATCGCCCAGGGCACGTCCGACGGCTTACCCCACAGCTCGCCGTTCACGAAATTGGCAAGACGGCCCAGGAACAGCCCGACCGGCGCGGTGCAGACCAGGTAGTCCAGGATGCGCAGCCAGCTGAGCTGATGCTTGCGCGCGAACAGGATGACGCCGATACCGACGCCGATCGCGCCGCCGTGGAAGCTCATGCCGCCATCCCACAGCCGCAGGATGCGCAGGGGGTGCAGGAACATCTCCGGCGCGTAGAAGATCACATAGCCGATCCGCCCGCCCAGGATGATGCCCAGCGTGGCGTAGAACACCAGATCGTCGGCATGGGCCCGCGACATCGGCGCGCCCGGCCGGTCGAGCATCTTGCCCAGATACCACCAGCCGAACAGGATGCCGGTGATATAGGCCAGGCTGTACCAGCGCAGCGTGAAGAAGCCGATCGAGAACACATCCGGGTGCAATCCCAGATCCTCGAACCGGATATGGCCACCCGCGGCGGCAAGCCCAGAGGCGGCAAGCAAGGAGAGGATCAAATGCGTTTCCCTTTCTGGCTCGCTTCATAGAGCGGTCGTGGGACAACACCAAGACCATGGGTTCGGTGCCGTCCTGTGTGAGGCGGGGGTGGGCGTGGTCTAACTTGGAATCACGCGAAGCCGCGAAGACACGAAGAAGAATGGTTCGCGCGGAGGCGCGGAGGACGCAGAGGTGTCTGGTCCGGTCGCAAGGCAAGTCCATATTCCATGAGCGCCACGGTCTGCCGATCGAGATGGCAGGGCGCCCGTGGCACTGTTCCCCCTCTGCGTCCTCCGCGCCTCTGCGCGCAAAACTCTTCGCGGCTTCGTGACTTCGCGCGAACAATCGATCCCCTCGCTCTGAGACAGCAAAACCCCCGGCTTGTCTGTCCATGCCTGTCGGCTAAGGCTGGCCGCGATGGAGTTGAGCAGGCGCAACATTCTCGTCGGTGGGGGCGTGGGGGCCGGGTTGTTGGTCGCTTGGGGGCTGTGGCCGCGTGCCTATCCGCCGAACCTGACGGTCGGGCCGGGCGAGCAGGCGTTCGGCGCGTGGCTGAAGATCGGGCGCGACGGCATCGTCACGGTTGCGGTCCCGCAGGCCGAGCATGGCCAGGGGATCGCCACCACGCTGGCGCAGGTCGTCGCCGACGAGCTGGGCGCGGACTGGCGGACGTTCGCGGTCGAGCCTGCGCCGCTTAGCCCGCTTTATGCCAATCCGGTCGGGGTCGATTCGCTGTTCGAGGGGGCGTTCGACCGCCTGCCCGAGGGTGTGCGCCGGGAATGGCTGCGTCGTGACCGGGTGATGCTGACCGCCGGGTCGAGCAGCTTGCGGATGTTCGAGGGGCCCGCGCGTGCCGCCGCCGCCACTGCCCGCGCGCTGATGGCGCAGGCTGCCGCGCGCCGCTGGGGCGTGGATTGGAACAGTTGCGAGGCCAAGGACGGCTTTATCATCCATGGCGAGCAACGGTTGCGCTTTGCCAAACTGGCCGAGGCGGCGGCGAGCGAGACCGTGCCCGAACCCCTGCCGCTGGGCAGCGGTGGCGCGGGGCGGCTGGCGGGGACGGACGTGCCCCGGCTCGATTCGCCCGCCAAGATCGACGGTTCGGCCAACTTCACCGCCGATATCCGCCTGCCCGACATGGTGCATGTCGCGGTTCGCCATGCGCCGCTGGGCGAGACGCGGGCGATTCGCATCGACCGGGCGGCGGCGATGAAGCTGCCCGGTGTCGTCGAGGTGATCGAGGGCGACGGCTGGGTCGCGGTGGCCGCCGCCAGTTGGTGGATCGCGCAAAAGGGCCTCGATGCGCTGGCCCCGCAGGCGGTGACCCATGGTCCGCTACCGAACGGCGCGGGCATCGCCCAGGCGCTGGAGGCCGCCCTGAAGGAGGATGGCCGGACCGTTTTTACACGCGGCGACGTCGCCTCCGCGCTGGACGGGCAGGGGTTGGTCGAGGCGCGTTACCGCGTCGGCACCGGCGTGCACGGCGCGATCGAGCCGCGCGCGGCGGTGGCGGCGTGGCACGACGACGGGCTGGAGCTCTGGGCCCCGACGCTCCTTCCCGAACATACGCGGACGGTGGCCGCCCAGGCGGCGGGCGTCGCGGCGGATCGGGTGGTCGTCCATGCCATGCCGATCGGCGGTGGCTTCGGCATCGGGCTGGAGCAGGAGGCGGTCGCCCAGGCGGCGATGATCGCCGTCCGGTTGAAGCGCCCGGTCAACGTCCAATGGTCGCGCACCGACGATCTGCGCCGCGACGCGTATCGCGCGCCGGTGGAGGCGCGCATGACCGCGCGGCTGGATCAGGGCAGGCTGGCCGCCTGGCGCGTGCGGATCGCGACGCCCGCGACGGGCAAGGCTCTCGCCGAGCGGGTGATGCCCGCCGGTCTGGTCCGCCTGGGGATGCGCGGGCAGGGGCGGGGTGATGCCTTTGCCATGGGCGGCGCGGTGCCCGCCTATGCCATCCCGGCGCTGGCGGTGCATCATCATGACGCCGCGCTGCCGATTTCGACCGGGCATGTCCGGGGCGGCGCGCATGTCGCCAACTGCTTTATCACCGAGTCCTTCCTCGACGAGTGCGCGCGCGCGGCCGGTGCCGATCCGCTGGCATGGCGCATCCGCCTGCTGGGCGAGGAGCCCCGGCTGGCGCGGTGCCTGTCGACCGCCGCCTCACTCGGCGGCTGGGAAGGCGGCGGCGCGAACAGCGGGCAGGGGGTGGCGGCCCATGGCTTTCGCGACAGCTATGTCGCGGTCATGGCCGAGACGCATCGCGACGATGCCGGCCGCCCGATCGTCGACCGGCTGGTCGCGGCGGTCGATTGCGGCCGGGTGGTGAACCCCGACATCGTGCGCCAGCAGATCGAGGGCGGGCTGATCTTCGGCCTTGCCGCCTTGCGCGGCGGGGCGGTCGGGTTCGAGCAAGGCTATGCCACGCCGTCGCGGCTGGGGGCGCTGAACCTGCCGCGCCTGGCCGACACGCCCGACATCACGGTCGAGCTGATCCGCTCCGACGAGGACCCCGGCGGGGTGGGGGAGCTGGCCGTGCCGCCGGTCGCGCCCGCCATCGCCAATGCGCTCGCCACCTTGCCCGGCTTCCCACGGATACGAAGCCTGCCGATGGAGTTGTCCGCCTGATGCTGCCCCCCGACCATCCGCCCGTCCCGCGCCCGAAGATCGGCGTGCTCCTGATGAACCTGGGCACGCCCGACGCGCCCGATCCGAAATCGGTAAAGCGATACTTACGCGAGTTCTTGTCGGATAGGCGCGTGATCGAGATTCCGGCCCTGCTGTGGCAGCCGATTCTGCGCGGTATCATCCTGAACACCCGGCCCAAGAAATCAGCCCATGCCTATTCGCTGGTCTGGCGCGACGATGGTTCGCCGCTGGCCGCGATCACCCGCGCGCAAGCGACGGCGTTGAAGGATGCGTTCGGGCCGGGCGTCATGGTCGACTGGGCGATGCGCTATGGCCGCCCCGCGATCGGCGACCAGGTGAAGGCGATGAAGGATGCCGGGTGCGAGCGTATCCTGCTCGCACCGCTCTATCCACAATATTGCGCGGCGACGACCGCGACCGCGAATGACCGGGCGTTTGCCGAACTGGCGACGATGCGCTGGCAGCCCGCGCTCCGCACCCTGCCGCCTTATTATGACGATGCACTCTATATCGACGCGTTGAGAACCCAACTGGAAGCGCAGCTCGCGACGCTCGATTTCGAGCCCGAGGCGATTCTGGCCAGTTTCCACGGCATGCCGCAGCGGACGTTGGAGCTGGGCGACCCCTATCATTGCCATTGCCGCAAGACCGCGCGGCTGCTGGCCGAGGCGATGAAGGATACGCTGAACGGCCGCGAACTGCTGGTCGCCTTCCAGTCGCGATTCGGCCGCGCCAAGTGGCTAGAGCCGGCGACCGATACGGTGCTCGAATCACTGCCGGGGCGCGGCATCCGCAAGGTGGCGATTCTGGCGCCGGGTTTTTCGGCCGACTGTATCGAGACGCTGGAGGAACTGGCGATCCGTGGACGGGAAAGTTTCGAGGGCGCGGGCGGCACGCATTTCGCCTATCTCCCGTGTCTTAACGACAGTCCGACCGGCATCGCGATGCTGCGCGGATTGATCGAACGCGAGCTTCAGGGCTGGTTGCCGTAGCGTTATATTCCATGTCCGGCCCGTCTTGGGCATTGCGGATGTCGCATGCCCATTTTATGCCACAATCTCAATTGGGAGAGGTTTGATGGCTCGGGTCGCAATCGTGACGGGTGGTACGCGTGGTATTGGCGAGGCGATCAGCCTGGCGCTGAAGGAGGCGGGCATCACCGTCGCCGCCAATTATGCGGGCAATGACGAACGCGCGCGCGAGTTTTCGGAGCGGACCGGCATCAAGGCGTATAAGTGGGACGTCGCCGATTATGACGCGGTGCAGGCCGGTGTCGCCCAGGTCGCCGAGGAACTGGGCCCCGTCGATATCGTCGTCAACAATGCGGGCATCACCCGTGACGGCACGCTGCTGAAGATGACCTACCAGATGTGGAAAGAGGTCATGGACACCAATCTGGGCGGTTGCTTCAACATGGCCAAGGCGGTGTTCCCCGGCATGCGCGAGCGCAAATGGGGCCGCATCGTCAACATCGGCTCGATCAACGGCCAGGCGGGTCAGTACGGTCAGGTCAACTATGCCGCCGCCAAGTCGGGCATCCACGGCTTCACCAAGGCGCTGGCGCAGGAAGGCGCGCGTGTCGGCGTGACCGTGAACGCGATCGCACCGGGCTATATCGACACCGACATGGTCGCCGCCGTCCCCGCCGACGTACTGGAAAAGATCGTCGCCAAGATTCCGGTCGGCCGCCTGGGCCAGGCGCATGAAATCGCGCGCGGCGTCGCTTTCCTGTGTTCGGACGAGGCGGGCTTCGTCACCGGCTCGACCCTGTCGATCAACGGCGGCCAGCATATGTATTGATGTATGGGTGCTCGCTTTCCTCCCCTGCAAGGGGAGGTGGCGGCGCACAGCGCTGAAGGAGGGGTGTCCCGCTCTCGACAGGGGCGACACCCCTCCACCATGCTTTGCATGGTCCCCCTCCCCTACAAGGGGAGGAATGTTTCTGACGGCAAGAACGCCGACCTCCGGTGGGAGATCGGCGTTCCGTCCTCGATACGCTACGCGAGAAAACTGGGGCGGGTGGGGCAGATACAGGCTCCGCCCGCCCTAACTGTTTAGCGGCAATAGCCCGGACGGCCCGACCGCTCGATCGCGCGGCCCGCCAGCGCACCCGCGCCGCCGCCGATCAGCGTGCCCAGCGTGCGGTCGCCATCGGTGTCGATGGTCCGGCCCAGCAAGCCGCCCGCCACCGCGCCGACGATCGTGCCGGTGGTGCCCGAACGGCGGCACTTGCTGGCCTGATATTCCGCCCGTGCGCCGTCGTTATAGCCGCGATAATAACGGTCCGAATGATGCGCCCGGCGATAGCGGTGCGCATCCGCGGCGGTGGCGGGCAGGACAGCGCCGCCGATCATCGCTAGGGTGGTCGCCGCCAGGGTCAGGGTCTTCATCATGGTCTCACTCCCGAAACTCGTCTCGATCGACGGTCCCTTCCGTCGTCGTTGACCTGCTTCTGGATGATTCGCATTGAGCGTTTCCTGAATGTCGCGGTTATCCGCCGTTCAGGTGGAGCATGCCGCAGGTGGACAGGTCTGGAGGGGCTGTCGTGCTGCGCCGCAACGCGTATGAGGCGGCCATGCGCGTCCTCCTGCTCTGCTTGCTGATATGGGCCCTGGTGCCGGGATGGGCGGGCGAGCAGCGTCTGCCCTTGTTCGAGGGCGCGCCGCCCGTGTCGGTACGTCGGGTCGATCTGAACCCGCACGACCCGGCACAGCGGCGGGTGGGGGCCCTGACCTATCTGGGCGGAATCACCCTGGCGAGCCGGTCGCCTGCGTTCGGAGGCTATTCGTCGCTGCATGTAACCGGCGACCATTTCACCTTGCTCAGCGATGGCGGCAACATCCTGCGCTTCCGCATGGGCGCGGACTGGCGGCCGCAGGGGTGGCGCTTCGACAACCTGCCCGCCGGGCCCTCGACGGGGTGGATGAAGTCCGATCGCGACAGCGAGTCGCTGGCGGTCGATCCGCGCACCGGGCAGCTTTGGGTCGGGTTCGAGAATTTCAACCAGATCTGGCGCTATGCCCCCGATTTTGCCCGGGCGGAGGGCCATGTGGCCCCGCGTGCGATGGAAAACTGGCCCGGCAATGGCGGCGCCGAATCCATGGCCCGGATGCCCGATGGCCGATTCGTGGTGATTTCCGAAGTCGCCGAGGTCGAGCGGCGATTCTGGCGGGGAGGCGAGGCGTCGCGACGCGACAGTCGACAGGGGCTGATCTTTCCCGGCGATCCGCTGAACGGGCATGTCCGGCGTTTCGCCTATCGCGTATCACGGGGTTTCGACGTCGCCGATGCCGCCGCGCTGCCCGACGGATCGCTGGTGGTGGTCGAGCGGCGCTTTCGATTGCCCTATCATTTCTCGAATCGGATCATGCTGGTCCCGGCCGCGCACATCGCGCCCGGCCGGGTGGCGCGCGGGCGATTGCTGGCGGAACTCGATTCGCCGCTGATCCACGACAATTTCGAAGGGGTGGCCGTCACGCGGGAAGCGGGGGCGACGATCCTGTGGCTGGTGTCGGACGACAACCAGTCGGTCTGGCAGCACAGCTATCTGTTGAAGTTCCGGCTGGACCCGGCAGCTACGGCATGGTGATTCGCGGGCTGACGGTTCTACTAGCCACGGGCGCCCAACGACGAAAACCCGCCGCTCCGGGGAGCGGCGGGCTTCAACCCGTCAACCAGCCTTTCGCGAATTACGCGGCGGCGGCTTCGGTCTTGGCGGCGGCCAGCTTCTTCACGACGTCGCGCTTCAGGCGACGCACGCGCAGCGAAAGCTGTTCGTCCGAGGTCTTGACCAGCCAGTTGTCGAGGCCGCCATTGTGCTCGACCGAGCGCAGGCCGTGGGTCGAAACGCGAAGACGGACGCTCTTTTCCAGCGCGTCGGAAATCAGCGTGACGTTCTGCAGGTTCGGCAGGAACGTACGCTTGGTCTTGTTGTTGGCGTGAGAAACGTTGTTCCCCACCTGCCGGCCCTTGCCGGTCAGCTCGCAGATGCGCGACATGATCGTTATCCTGGTTTCAGGCATTGCCCGGAAAGGCCGCGCGGATACCCCGTCCTGGCGGCTTCGTCAACCGATTCCCCGTCGGAGCCCCCATCAAAGCTGTGCAACCGGGCGCTCGGATGCGGCGTTGTTACGGGCACGAACCTTTGGGAGCCAGAGCCATGCGTGCCTTTCTTGTACTACTCGGCATCGTCCTTCTGCTGGCCGCGGGTGCCATGGCTATGGGCTGGATCAGCATCGACCAGACCCGCCCCGCCGTGGTCCAGGCCCCGACCTTCCGCGCCGAAGGGCCCAAGGTGTCGGTCGGCACCACCCAAAAGACTGTCGAAGTGCCGACCGTGACGGTCGAGAAGCCCGCCGACAACGCCCAGTAACAGGGCTCAGTAACACGGCCCGATTCGCCCCCCCTTGCCCCCGTCATCGACGCGGGGCAGGGAGCGGCGATGTTCCCGCTCCCCGCCCCGATGCGCGCCGCGCTCGACGTCGCTGCCCAGGCCGCTGCGGCAGGCGAGGTCCCGGTGGGCGCGGTGGTGGTGCGCGATGGAGCGATCATCGCGACGGGCGCCAATGCCCCGCGCCGCCTGCACGATCCGACCGCGCACGCCGAAATCCAGGCGATTCGTGCCGCCGCCGCCCTGCTGGGCCGCGACCGACTTGAGGACTGCGACCTGTGGGTCACGCTGGAGCCCTGCGCCATGTGTGCGGGGGCCATTGCCCATGCCCGAATCGCCCGGCTCTATTATGGGGCCAGCGATCCCAAGGGCGGCGCGGTCGAACATGGCCCGCGCTTCTTCGCACAACCGACCTGCCATCATCTGCCCGATATCTATGCGGGGATCGGCGAAGGCGAGGCGGCCGGTCTGTTACGCGACTTCTTCGTGGCGCGGCGATAACGGACAGGCTTCGGGATCTGCTGTGCTTCGGCCGGTCCGCCTTATGGCTGAAGCCCAAGCACCTGGCAGATGCGACTCGAGACCAGCGAGCAGAGAAGCCCCACGATAGCGGCCCGCCACGCCGAATGGGGCCAGAGTCCCCAATGATCGAGTAGCGTCAGCGATGCGAACATCAGAATGCCGAGCAGCAAGGGCCGAACGATATCGAGCGAGAGATGTCGTCTGGTCATCAGGGCAAGGGCCTTCCCGCGACGATGGCGCATCCGCTCTGTCGATCAGCCATCACAGTGCGTAGGCCCACATGACACCATGGTGACCGGATTCTAAACGCGGCACGGGCCCCTGTCGTCAAAAAAAGGGCCCCGGGCAGATGCTCTGCCCGGGGCCCTTTTCCCGTTTGCGAATCGCGACTGCGATCAGCGCAGGTCGCCCTCGCGGATCGGGACGATCTTGATCTCGACGCGGCGGTTGGCGGCGCGGCCTTCCTCGGTGTCGTTCGAGGCGATCGGCTGCGACTTGCCGAAGCCGCGCGTGCCGATGCGGGCGGGCTGGACACCGCGCGAGGCCAGATAGTCGGCGACCGACACGGCGCGCTGTTCGGACAGGCGCTGGTTATACGCATCGCTGCCGGTCGAATCGGTGTGGCCGTACACGTCGATATAGGTCTGCTTATATTGCGACAGGATGTCGGCGACCTGGTCCAGCGTCTGGCGGAACTGCGGCTGCACCTGCGACGAGTTGTACGCAAAGGTGATGCCTGAGGGCAGGTTCAGCAGCAGGTCGTCGCCCTGGCGGACCACCTGCACATCGGTGCCCGCCGTGCGGGCGCGCAGGTCGCGCTCCTGCTTATCCATATAAGCGCCGATGCCCGCACCGGCGAGGCCGCCGATCCCAGCGCCCAGGATCTTTTCGGTGCGGTCGCGCCGGCCGCCGACCAGATCGCCCAGCAGATAGCCGCCGACCGCACCGCCGATGCCGCCGATCGCGGCCTTGGACAGGCGCTGCTGGCCGGTTTCCGGGTCGGTGGTGCAGGCCGAGGTGACGACTAGCGCCGAGAGCGCAGCGGCGGCGAGGAGCTTGGCGGGAAGTCGCATCAATCTGATCCTTGTTAGTTTCTGACAGCGTCTCGTCCCCCGGAACGCTGCGTCGGAAGGCCTTGTTCCGTAGCTGAACTGAACGGAACATGACGACGGGAGTTGTCGAAGGCCCTTCCGTCCCGCTATGAGCACCTTACAACAATGGCACCGCTGCCCCCCTTCCCGTGGATCGACGTCCTCATCATCCTCGCGCTTGTCGCGCTAAACGGGGCGTTCGCGATGAGCGAACTGGCGATCGTCTCGTCCAGGCGGGCCCGCCTGGAGGCGATGGCACGGAGCGGGCGTAGCGGCGCGCAGGCCGCGCTGACCCTGGCCGCCGATCCGGGCAAGTTCCTGTCCACGGTCCAGATCGGCATTACCCTGACCGGCATCATCGCAGGCGCCTATTCGGGCGCGAGCCTGGGCACGCCGACGGCGGCGCGGCTGGAGGCGCTGGGCGTATCGCCCTCGACCGCCGCGACGTTGGGCTTTGCCTTGGTCATCGGGCTGACGACCTATGCCTCGCTGATCCTGGGCGAGCTGGTCCCCAAGCAGTTCGCGCTGCGCAAGCCCGAGCCGATCGCCGCCTTCGTCGCCGTGCCGATGCGCTGGCTGGCGGTCGGCACCGCGCCGATCGTCTGGGTGCT
Organism: Sphingomonas sanguinis; assembly: GCF_001476905.1. GTDB lineage: Bacteria > Pseudomonadota > Alphaproteobacteria > Sphingomonadales > Sphingomonadaceae > Sphingomonas > Sphingomonas sanguinis_B. The sequence continues at coordinate 34,931 of NZ_LDTE01000002.1, forward strand.
CGATTCGACCAGCGGCATCATCTTCAAGCTGCTCGGCCTGAACCGCGACAATGAGGATCAGGTGACGGCTGAGGAACTGCACCTGATCGTCGCCGAGGCGTCCAAGTCCGGCGTGATCGAGGAGCATGAACGTTCGATCATCTCGGGCGTCGTGCGCCTGGCGGACCGGCCGGTGCGCGAGGTGATGACGCCGCGTACCGAGATCGACTGGCTGGACTGCACGCTCGACGACGAGGCGATTCGCGCCAAGCTGCTCGAAAGTCCGCGTACCCGCCTGCCGGTGGGGGAGGGCTCGATCGACGCGGTGGTCGGCGTGGTTCAGGCGCGCGACATCGCCATGGCGCTGTTCCGGGGGGAGCCGCTCGATCTGAAGCACCTCATGCGCAAGGCCCCCGTCGTGATCGACCGGATCGATGCGATGGACGTGCTGCTGGCGCTGCGCCAGGCGGAAGTGCCGATGGCGCTGATCCACGACGAATACGGTCATTTCGAGGGGATCGTGACCCCGGCCGACCTGCTGGCCGCGATCGCAGGCGAATTCGCCTCCGACGCCGACCCGGGCGAGGCCCCCTCGGTGGTCGAGCGTGACGACGGCTCGTTACTGGTGGCGGGCACCATGGCGGCGGATGCGCTGGCCGACCGGCTGGGCATCGACCTGCCCGACGACCGCGATTACGCGACCGTGGCGGGCCTGGCGCTGGCGGTGTTCCGCCACCTGCCCGGCGAAGGCGAGAGCTTCGTCGAACAGGGCTGGCGCTTCGAGGTGGTCGACCTCGACGGGCGGCGGATCGACAAGCTGCTGGTCAGCGCGGCTTAGGGGCGCTCGTCGCGTCAAGTTGCGCGAGTGCGCGTTGATATTTGGCGGCGCGAGCTTCGTCCCTTTCGGTCACTACGGGCAAGCGCGACAGGTCAAGATTGTCCAAGATGTCCGCGCGCTTCACGTCTCGTGCGATCGGATTGCGCGCACAGCGGGTGATGAACGCGTCATAATCCTCATCCTCTCGCTTGGTCAGTGCGTCTACAGCTTCGGCGACGAGCATGCCGAAATGATCGGCAATGGTTTCGAGAGGGATACCGCAATCCTCGACCACGTCATGCAGGACGGCCGCGATCCGCCGTGGCTCGTCTGGTTGCGTTGCCATTACTCGGAGGGGATGAAGGATATAGGGTGCTCCGGCTTTATCGAGCTGACCCCGATGCGCCTGAACAGCAAGCCGGATTGCGTCGTCTAACGGATTTGCAGCGTCAGTAGCGCTCATATTCCTCTCTCGTCGCCAACCGACCGCCGATTTGAGCGTCCGTGAAAAGGCGATTGGAATGAACCGTCTCGCTTTCGCGGCCTGTGTCCTTGAAGCGCCGGAACACCCGGCCAGACGCATTCTCCCAATGAAAGGCGACGTCCTCGAAACTATAAATGAGATACACGTCCTGACCTGTGCGAAAGGCATGGGACGGCACACCCTTTTCATCTTCCCCTGACATGATCATAATACTCCATGCTTTCCCGCGCGATGCCCTCCCGAGCCGGGTCGGACGGAGGCAGCGAGCGATAATCCTCGTATAGGGCATGGCCCCGACCGCCAGGGACGCCGACGCGATTGGCAATGTCGTTATAGGTTTCGTCGCCTAGAATCGCACGGGCGTTCGCGGGACTTTCCTTGGCATAGATCATTTCGGGTGAATTGACCTGGATTTCGCCCGTAATACCCGACTGGGTTTTCATCGTGCCATTGATGCCCGAATAACCCAAAGACTCCTGGGACGGCGTGATCTCCTTGATAGTGACGCCACGGTCACGAAGCATCGCAGTGGCGTCGGGAATGCGCTCCTTGGGCACGATGATCGTATTGCGTGCCAAATCCTTGATACGCGATGCATCGCCATCATAGTCGTTGTTGATCTTTTCCAACGCCCGTGCCTCCGATTTGATCGGTGCCTTGGCAACGCGGCCGCCAACCTTTGTCGCGATGTCATCGGCGATGCCGTCAATCTCCTGTTTGGCGGCGGGTGCGCGCTGAATCATTTCGGCTAGGTCGCGCTCGGTCTGCGGACGTGTGTCGTCGGCGGTAGCCAGATTGCGCCCAACCTTGGCCAATTTGGGACCGGCCACGACCATTCCCATGCCCACTAGGCCCTGCAACAGGTCGCGATAGCCGGGGCCGATGGCGTCTCCGATCATGCCGACGCCTTCCATCCCGGCAAAACCCAGCAGCCCGACCGCAGCGAAGCCGCCAAACGCTGCCGCACCCGCCATAGCGGCGAACACCCCGCCGCCCACCAGCGCGCCGATGCCAAGGATCTGAAGCCCGGTGCGTGTCCAAGATTCCAGGTCGAAAATGAAGCCGGTGCGAACCGTCTCTCCGCCGATGATGACATTGGGCGAAGCTGTCTTGATATATGCACCGCACGTCAGCCTCGACTTGAGGCGCGAAGCTGGCTGGCCGTTTATCAATACCGTCGCCGAGCCTTCCCGCACCAAAATTGATCCGAACCATGGCGGATGGTTGAACGGGATGCCGGTACACCCGGACGCACTGGAAAATTCGGCACATATCGCGGCTCGGCTATTCACGAAGACGTTGCGCGAGCCGATCGCCAAGTTGCCTGTGGTGGGTTCGGGGAGGTCGAAGATCGTTTCCAACCCGGATGCGATCTGGTCCCCGGCCAAGCCACCACCCGCGACGGCACCGGCGATCACGACGCCGGCCAATCCGCCCGTGAGGCTGATCGCGGTCACGACGGCTAACCCCGCCGCCACTCCGACAATCGCCCCGCCCACCATCGCCAGCATACCAACGCCATGCGCGATCTCGTCTTTGACGCGGGCTGCAGGCTCCATTACCATCGTATCAAAACAATCCGGTCATCACGGCCGTGGAAAATCGGGTGCAGCCGGGGGCGGATCGAACACGATACTGGCCATCACGCGGCGCCACTCCTCTTCGTAAAAGCCGATCGCCGCGGGCGGGGCGGTGAGCGTACAAATGACGGCCAGGAATCCACGGTCATAATAAATCTGACGCAGCTGCATGGCGCGCCCATCTTTTTCGAACTGGAACTCCAACCATGCCGCATCGCATTCATTGGCCTGGAACAGTTCGCGACGCACTTCGTGATAGCCGGGTAGAGCGCGGCTAACCTTTCCAGCTTGCTCGTCAAAATAGTCGGAAAACGGCTTAATGCCCTTGCCTGTATCCTTGGTCAGGACAAAGCTGGCATCACTGCCGCTACCGGGTGCCGCAGGCAAACGAAACGCAATTATCGATTGATCCTGCCAATGGCTTGGAACATCGAACACGGCGACGCTGGTACGATAAGACGACATCGCCATTATTCATGAATGGCACACGCCGTTTCTGCAAGGCCGTGCCGTGATGAGCGGGCCATCGTTAGACCCGTAAATGGATATCCCCGGACGCCACGACCCGAGAGATCAGCGGGAGGATGTGTTCGATGGTGAAGGCGTGCATCTCCGCCGAGCGTGAAGCGCAGGCATCTTCGGCGATGACCACGTCATAGGATAGTTCCCAAGCCGAGCGCGCGGTCGATTCGACGCCCATGTTCGTCGCGATGCCCGCGATCACGACCGTGCGCACGCCGCGCCGCCGGAGTTGCAGGTCCAGGTCGGTGCCGGTGAAGGCGCCCCAGTGGTGCTTGAGCACGACGATATCGCCGGGCTGGCGCAGGTCTGGGACCAGTTCGCTGAACTCGGGTGGCGTGCCCTCGGCAGGCAGGCTGGGCCGGTCGACCTTCTGGCTGGGCATCGTCTCGGGCGTGAAGCCGACATGGACCAGGATGACCGGCGCGCCTGCCGCGCGGAAGCGGTCGGCCAGTGTCTTGCCCGTCGCCACCACGTCCTCGCCCGAGCGGGGCCCCTCGGCGCGCGGCACGATGCCCTGTTGCAGGTCGATGAGGATCAGCGCGGTGGTTTGGGAATCGAGCGTCGTCATCGTGCCTCAACCGGTCAGGACAAGCGCCGTTCCGTCAAAGCCGACCGAACACCGCCTCGAACCCGGCGCGGTCGCCCGCCGCCAGCAGCCGGGCCTGTTCCAGCCAGCGGTCGCGCGCCATGCGGCCCGAAAAGGCCCCCAGCTGCGCGTCGAGCGCCTGGGCCTGCGCTTCGCTGAGCGCGGCCATGTCGCCAACCGTGGTGATGCCGTGCTCGGCTAGCTTCTGGGTCAGCTTGGGGCCCAGGCCCTTGAGCAGCGTGATCGGCTGATCCTCGGGCCGGGTCGCATCGGCCGGAGCGGCGGAGGCTTCGGCGGCGGGGCTGGCGGCCATCGGTGCGGCGGCGGCGACCGGTTCGTCGTTCAGCGGTTCCTCGACCACCGCCGGTTCCTCGGGTGCCGCCGGGGCGGGCATGACC
>NZ_LDTE01000020.1 GCF_001476905.1 Sphingomonas sanguinis
TGTGTGGACGACCCCTGCGGTGCAAGAGCTTTCGTGCGGCGATGAGCACCGGTCGGATGCATCCATGTGTTCGGCCTGTTCGTGCAGCACCGCATGGCTGCTGGCCCTGATGAAGTCCGCGGATCGGATCCCTAATCACGTCATCGCGCTCGAAGCGCTCTGCTCCCCTGGGTTTGTTCGATCCCCGGTCTGACCGGTTTGTCATCACCACTCAGCTGCCCTTACACCATCCTGCCGGCCGCTCAGCGGTCGGCGAGGACAGCGGTCACGCGGCAGCTGCCGCGTAGACCTCCTTGCGCGCCATCACCGCCCAGGCGATCCGCGCTGTCTTGTTGGCGAGCCCGACGGTCGCGATTTTCACCGGCTTGCGCTCGAGCAGTCGCGCTAGCCACGGCTGTCGGCTGGCATCCTTGCGCGCCATACGCATCACCGCGGTCGCGCCGACGACCAGCAGCTTGCGGAGGTACCCGTCGCCCTGCTTGCTGATCCCGCCAAGCCGCTCCTTTCCGCCGGAGCTATGGGGCCGCGGTGTGAGGCCTAGCCATGCCGCGAACTGGCGGCCGGAGCGGAATAGCGATGCATCGGGTACAGCCGCGGCGATTGCCGACGCGGTGATCGGACCGATGCCGGGAATGGTCGCGAGCCGGCGGCTGGTGTCATCGGCACGGTGCCAGGCGAGGATCTGTGTCTCAAGCCGGTCGACCTCGCTTGCCAGCGATCGCAGTTGAGCACCGATGGTATGCAGCGCTGACCGGGCATATGCTGGCAGCTTCTCCTGCCCCTCGTGAAGGAGCTTCATGAGCGCGGTGACACCGCCCGGCCCCTTGCTGGTGACGATCCCGTACTCCGACAGGTGCGCCCGCAACGCATTGATCAGTGCGGTTCGCTGTCGCACCAGCAGATCACGGGTCTTGTGGAGCATCAGCACCGCCTGCTGATCGACGCTCTTCACCGCCACGAACCTCATCGTCGGCCGGGTTACAGCCTCGCAGATCGCTTCGGCATCCGCGGCGTCGGTCTTCCCGCGTTTCACGTATGGCTTCACATAGGCCGGCGGCATCAGTCGGACATCATGGCCCAGCGCTAAAAGCTCTCGGCCCCAATGGTGTGCCGACGCGCATGCCTCCATCCCTACCAGGCATGGCGGCAACGATGAGAAGAACTTCAGTACCTCGCCGCGCCGGAGCTGCCGCCGCACCAACACCTTTCCATCAGAGCCAATCGCGTGGACCTGAAACACGTTCTTCGCCAGATCGACACCGACGGTCACGACATCCTGCTGCATGGATCGACTCCTAGACGTGGCTCAACGACCACATCATTGCACAGCTACGCTGGTGCAGGGGCCGTCCAACCCATCACGTCAC
>NZ_LDTE01000200.1 GCF_001476905.1 Sphingomonas sanguinis
GCCTTAACGCCACTGCGCCGAGCCGCCCGGCCGATCCGATCACCCATACCCGCGTCACGCCCGAGGCCGAGGCCACCCCGCGCGGCACCCACCGCGTCGTCGCCCCGCCACCGGCCCCCGAGCCGGTGTCGCTACGCCCGATCCCCGAGCCGAAACCTGCGCCTGCGCCGGAACCGGTGCAGCCCGCCGTACAGGAAAAGCCGTCGGCCCCGACCGCAACCGCGGCGTGGGAGGATCGTGTCGCCCAGCTCGAAGCGCGGCTGGAGCAGCAGGAGGCGGCGCTGCGCCGGGTCCTGACCCTGCTGGTCGACTGGACCGAAATCGATAATCGCAGCGAGGGCCGATCCGAAGCGCGGCGCGAAGCGGCCGCCACGATCCGACCGGGGACCTGGGGCCATGCCGCCTGAGCCGCTGGGCGACGACGGGCCGAAGAGCACTCGGCCGATCAATGGCATGTCGGTCGATGTCGAGGAATGGTTTCAGGTCGGCGCGTTCGAGCGGACGATCGACAAGGGGGATTGGGACCGGCTGGACAGCCGGGTCGAGGCCAATACCGACCGGGTGCTGTCGCTCTTCGCCGAAACGGGTACGCGGGCGACTTTCTTCACGCTCGGCTGGGTCGCGCATCGCCATCCCGGGCTGATCCGTCGCATCGTCGCGGGTGGCCATGAGATGGCGAGCCATGGCTGGGACCATCAGCGCGTCTTCACCATGACCGCCGACCAGTTTCGCGCCGACCTGACCCGCGCCAAGGCGG
>NZ_LDTE01000201.1 GCF_001476905.1 Sphingomonas sanguinis
TGCCGCGAACGCCGCGTTGCTCTCGTCGACAGAGGCCTGAATTTCTGCCCGGGCCGCGTCGTCGAGCGGCGCATAGGGATGACCGGCGATCTTGTCGTCGTGCGACGCGATCAGCGTCGTCTTCATCCCGATCTTGTCCTCGAACCCCGACACGTCGGTGTGACCCGACCTCACCCCGACCGAGCCGACCTCGCCGCTGGTCGTGCAGTAGAAGCCGCTGCCCTGCGTGCCCAGCCAATAGGCTGCCGAGAAGCAATACGGATCGGCGACCGCGATCACCGGTTTGGATTGGCGGACCTCGTAGATCGCATCGCCGGTCTCCGCACAGCCCCAGACGTAACCGCCAGGCGAGCGGATCGCCAGGACGATGGCCCCGACCTTGGCGTCCGCTCCGGCTTCGCGCACACGATCGGCGATGACATCGTAATAGGTCGAGCCGTTCAGGCCACGTGGCGCCAGCGTGCCCGTGATCGGCAGGATCATTGTAGCGCCGTCGCGGATCGGATCGACCTGCTTGGCCTGTTGAGGCTGCCCCCCCATCAGCGACGCGAAGCCCCGCACGCTATCGGGTAGCATGGCATCGATCGTGCTGGAGCGCAGCTGCGCGGCAAGAAAGTCGGGATGCATCGCCCACAGGGCGGACGCGACGGTCATGTCCATCTTAGTTCACCTTGTCCTGTGGCGCGGTTTCCCCGCCCGTTGCGGTATCGGCCGCCCGGTTGCTGTTCAGGGCGGCGCGGGGGTCGCGCGACCAGTCTTCATTGAGCGGCGCGAGCCCGAACCAACCGGTGCGGATCTCGTCGATGCTCATGATCGATCCCGTCCGCGCCAGGACCGCGTTCTTCCACTGGGTCGCGGCATCTCCCCGCAACATGCTGTCCAGATTGAACTTCGCGCGGACGCCCGCCGCGCGAATGTCGGGCGGCAGCATGCGGACCGTGATCGCCTGTTCGATGCCC
>NZ_LDTE01000202.1 GCF_001476905.1 Sphingomonas sanguinis
TGGGTGCCGCGGCGATGCGCGCCCGCTCCTCGGGCGCCAGCGGCAGTTCGGGCACCCGCTTGATCGACCAGACGATGGTGGCGAAGGACAGAACCGCGCCGATCATGAAGACGATACGCGCGGTATAGGGGATGTTGTGCCCGTCCACCCAGTCCGGGTTCATCCCCGCCCATACCAGGATCGAGGGCGTGAGGAAGGCGAGCATCTGCGCCAACCCGGTAAAGGCGCTCTGCGTCAGGAAGCCGATATTATGCTGTGACCCGTCCAGCCGGTCGGAGACATAGGCGCGGTACGGCTCCATGGTGATGTTGTTGCCCGCGTCGAGAATCCATAGCAGCGACACCGCCATCAGCAGCGACGAGCTGAGCGGCATGAAGAACAGCCCCAGCGCACACAGTACCGCGCCGATCAGGAAATAGGGCGTGCGGCGTCCCCAGCGGCTGTCCGTTCGGTCGCTCATCGCGCCGATCAGCGGCTGGATCAGCAGCCCCGTCATCGGCCCGGCCAGCTGAAGCAGCGGAATCTGCGCCTCTGACGCACCCAGATAGCTGTAGATCGGGGCCATGTTGCCCTGCTGCAGCCCGAAACTGAACTGCAGGCCGAGAAAGCCCAGATTCATCTCCAGGATGCGGACCAGCGACAGGCGCGGCTTGAACGGAGCGGCGTGGCCGGCGGCGGGGGTGGACGGGGTCATGC
>NZ_LDTE01000203.1 GCF_001476905.1 Sphingomonas sanguinis
TGGAGCAGCGGGAAGGGCGGACGTGCCGGGAAGAACGCCTTCTTGGCCAGATGCAGCATCACGGCCGAATCCTTGCCGACCGAATAGAGCATCACCGGCCGCTCGGTCTCGGCGACCACCTCGCGAAGGATATGGATGCTTTCGGCTTCGAGCCGCTGAAGGTGCGTTAGTCCAGTCATCGGATTGTCAGATAATGTCGCCAGCAAACCGCGCGACCAACTTATCCTGTCAATCGCGATAGTCCCGCTCCAGCGAGTCCAGGATTCGCGCGCCCGCCATGAACACCGCGATGGGGCAGGCGGCGAACAGCAGCTTGCCCTGCCAGCCCGGATAAAGGGTCAGATAGTGCATGCCGCGCTCGACCGCGCCCAGGCCGAGCCCGTAGATCACGAGAAACGCCTCGAACTTCGACTTGATGGTGAACAGGGCGACCAGGCGGGACCACATGTCCTGCGTTACACCACCGGATCGCCCCGCCGCCAAGCCTCAACCGGTTGCCAATATGAGACAGTCCAGCTCGGTCAGCAGGGCGGTCCGCGCCGCCTCGATCTTGGCGATCAGC
>NZ_LDTE01000204.1 GCF_001476905.1 Sphingomonas sanguinis
CCCCAACCCCTCCCCCTGCCGGGAGAGGGGCTTGAAGAAGAAAGGGCTTAAGAAGCCCACCCGATCACCCTGATCGCATCAAAAATGTTGCAATGCCCAACGCCCCCAAGCAAACCTGATCCCGTGCTCCGCCAGTATGAACTCGTCGACCGCGTGCTCGACTACGACCCCCAGGCCGATGAGGCGCTGCTGAACCGCGCCTATGTCTTCTCGATGAAGGCGCATGGCAGCCAGAAGCGTGCCTCGGGCGATCCCTATTTCAGCCATCCGATCGAGGTGGCCGGCATCCTGACCGACCTGCATCTGGATGACGAGACGATCGCCACCGCCATCCTGCACGACACGATCGAGGACACGGTCGCCACCTATGACGAGATCGAGCGGCTGTTCGGTCCCAATGTCGCGCGGCTGGTCGACGGCGTCACCAAGCTGTCCAAGATCGAAGCGCAGACCGAGAACGAACGCGCCGCCGAAAACCTGCGCAAGTTCCTGCTCGCCATGTCGGACGATATCCGCGTCCTGCTGGTGAAGCTGGCCGATCGCCTCCACAATATGCGCACGCTCCACCACATCGCGAAGCCGGAGAAACGCCGCCGCATCGCGAAGGAGACGATGGACATCTATGCCCCGCTCGCCGAGCGGATCGGCATGTACGAGTTCATGAAGGAGATGCAGATGCTCTCCTTCCAGCAGCTCGAACCCGAAGCCTATGAGTCCATCTCCCTGCGCCTGGCGCAGATGAAGGAAGGCGGCGGCGACCGGATTTCCAAGATCGCGTCGGGCCTGAAGCTGCTGATGTCGCGCGGCGGCGTCGAGGCGGACGTGACGGGGCGCGAAAAGTCCGCCTTCTCGATCTTCCGCAAGATGAACGAGCGGCACATCAGCTTCGAGCAGCTGTCCGACGTCATGGCCTTCCGCGCGATCGTGCCGACCGAAGAGGATTGCTACCGCGCACTGGGACTGATCCATCGCCGCTGGCCGATGGTGCCGGGGCGGTTCAAGGACTATATCTCGACGCCCAAGCGCAACGGCTATCGCTCGCTCCACACCAGCGTCATCCATGCCGACAATGCGCGCATCGAAATCCAGATTCGCACCCCCGAAATGCACGCCGAGGCCGATTTCGGCCTAGCCGCGCACTGGACCTACAAGCAGGCGACGCGCCACGACGCGCAGGTCAGCTGGATTCGCGACCTGGTCGAAATCCTCGACACCTCGGACAGCCCCGAAGAGCTGATCGAGCATACGAAGATGGCGATGTATCAGGATCGCATCTTCGCCTTCACGCCGAAGGGCGAACTGATTCAGCTGCCAAAGGGCGCGACGCCGATCGACTTCGCCTATGCCGTCCATACCGACCTGGGCGATCAGGCGGTGGGCGCGAAGCTGAACGGGCGGGTGGTGCCTTTGTCGACCGTCATCTCGAACGGCGACCAAGTGCAGATATTGCGCTCGGCCGGACAGACGCCTCAGGCCAACTGGCTGAACCTAGCGATCACCGGCAAGGCGCTGGCCGCGATCCGCCGCCACCTGCGCCACGCCGAGCGCGCCGAGCAGGTGACGCTGGGCACCAAGCTCTACGAGGATATCGTCCGCCGCCTGCCCGCCCAGATCGGCGCGGATGCGCTGACCCATGCGTTGCAGCGGCTGAAGATGCCCGACGAAGCGCATCTGATGATCGCGATCGCCAGGCGCACCTTGTCCGACGCCGCCGTGATGGAAGCGCTGATGCCGGGCTCTGCGGGCGCGGACGTCGCCGCGCTGCCGCCGCAGTCGAGCGCCATCTCGATCAAGGGACTGACGCCCGGCGTCGCCTATGACCTGGCGCAATGCTGCCACCCGGTGCCCGGCGACCGCATCGTGGGTCTCCGCCGTCCCGATGCGGGGATCGAGGTCCACGCCATCCAGTGCCCGGTACTCGCCGAACTGGCCGACCGCACCGACGAGGAAACCGATTGGGTAGACGTGTCCTGGGACGACGACAGCGAGGGCGCGACCGCGCGTATCTCGGTCATGGTCAAGAACGAACCCGGCGCGCTGGGCATCCTGGCGACGATCATCGGCCAGCATAAGGCCAACATCATCAACGTTCGGCTCGATACGCGCGACACGCGCTTCCACACCAACCTGATCGACGTCGAGGTGCATGACCTGCAACATCTGATGCGCCTGATCGCCGCCCTGCGCGCGGCGGATGTGGTGAGTTTGGTGGAGCGGGTCTGAGGGCGGGCCGCGCATTCCTCGCAAAATCTATTCCTCCCCTTGCAGGG
>NZ_LDTE01000205.1 GCF_001476905.1 Sphingomonas sanguinis
GCGATCGACCATGAGATCAAGCGGCTGGGCCTGGACTACGTCCATCTCGACATCAGCCACCAGTCGCCCGCCTTCATCCGCGAGCATTTCCCCAACATCCACGAAAAGCTGCTGAGCCTCGGCATCGACATGACGGTGCAGCCGATCCCGGTCGTGCCCGCCCAGCATTACACCTGTGGCGGCGTCATCGTGGACCGCGACGGGCGCACCGACCTGCCCGGCCTGTACGCGGCGGGCGAGGTCACCCAGTCGGGCCTGCACGGCGCGAACCGCCTGGCCTCCAACTCGCTCCTCGAATGCTTCGTCTATGGCGAGGCGTGCGCGAATCACATCGCGGCGCATTGGGACGACCTGTCCCCGCCGCCCGCCATCCGCCCCTGGGACGAAAGCCGGGTCACCGATTCGGACGAAGAGGTGGTCATCAAGCAGAACTGGACCGAAATCCGCCGCTTCATGTGGAACTATGTGGGCATTGTCCGCACCACCAAAAGGCTGGAGCGCGCGCAGCACCGCATCCGCATGCTGACCGACGAGATCAACGACTATTACGGCCATTTCCGCGTCACGCCCGACCTGATCGAGCTGCGCAACCTGCTCCAGACCGCCGAGTTGATCGTCCGCTGCGCGCTTCATCGTAAGGAGAGCCGGGGCCTGCACTATACGCGCGATTATCCCGACACCCTGCCCGAGGCGGTCGACACGATCCTGATCCCGTAAAGGGTTTCGCATCTTGTCGTGTGGCAGCGGCCTTTCGTCGCAAGCCCTGAGCGGGGGGATTTCCCCCGCCCGGGCAACACGTAAGGATGCCCATGTGTAGCGGGGTATGGCGGTGACGAAGCGAGTATCGATCGGTGGGCTGCGTATCGGGCCTGCCGGGTTTCTTCTGCTGGGGCTGGCGGCATGCGGCACCGACACGCGCCCAGGCGCGACGTCCTACACGCCCAGCGCGCCCGAGCCGCAGGTCGCTGTCTCGATGCCGCTCCCCCCGCCCCGCCCCAGCCGCGCGCCCTCCGCGCCCACCGAGCTGGTCAGCGCGATCAACCGCCTGTCCGCCAATTTCTCGGGCAAGAAGGGCATTGCGGTGCGCGCGGTCGATGATGGCTGGACCGTCGAGGTCGGCGGTCGCCAGCGCCTGCCCCAGCAAA
>NZ_LDTE01000206.1 GCF_001476905.1 Sphingomonas sanguinis
CTGCACAGCCTGATGGACGGACTGGGCATCGGCGTCGCGTTCCAGATCGATACGGCGGCGGGCTGGATGATCGCATTGGCAGTCTTGACCCATGACGTGGCGGACGGGGTCAACACCGTCTCACTGAGCCTCGCGGCGCGGTCCGAGGCGGCCGCGCGGCGCTGGCTGGTGCTGAACGGGTTGGCACCGATGTTGGGCGTCGTCATCGGTCTGGCCATTACGATCCCGTCGACCATGCTCGCCCCGCTGATGGCGCTGTTCGCGGGCATCTTCCTGTACATCGGTGCGTGCGAACTTGTGCCGCGCAGCCAGTCCCTCGATCCTCGGCTGAGGACGGGCATGGGAACCCTTGCGGGCATCGTGCTGATGCTCGCCGTCACCCATTTCGCGCATTGAGGTAAAGGGCACCGCCGCCTGAGTTTGGGCTGGCGGCGATGCCCACCGCCTCAGATGGTCTGGACGGCACCCGCCGCCGCATTGGTCCCGCCCTCGGCCAAGCCAGTCAGCTTCTCATCGGTTGCCTTCTCCTCGGCCAGCGTCTCATCGAGGATCGCCGCGCAGTCGCTACGCCCCAGCTGTCGCGCCCAGGCGACGAGCGTGCCATAGCGGGCGATTTCATAATGCTCGACCGCCTGTGCCGCCGCAATCAGTGCCGCGTCTAGGACGCGCTTGTCTGCGACCTCGCCCGCCACCTCATTGGCTTCCTTGATGATGCCGTCGATGGCGGGACAGGTCACCGCTTTGGGCGTTTCGCCGTGCATCTCGAACACCTGTTCCAGCCGCCGGATCTGGCCTTCGGTCTCCCGCAGGTGCTGCTCGAACCCAGCCTTCAATTGGGCGTCGGTGGCCTTGTCGATCATCTTGGGCAGTGCCTTCGTAATCTGATGCTCGGCGTAATAAATGTCCTGAAGCTGGTGGACGAACAGGTCGTTCAGCGTCGCGATATCCTTGGAAAACAAGCCCATGATCGTCTCCTTTGTGATGTGATGTTCAGCGGGCGGCCGAGCCGGGTTCGGCGATCTTGCGGTGCGCCTCGGCCAAAACGGATTGGGGCACGACGCCCGCGCCCGCGACCTGCGCCTTGTTCGCCAGGCCGGGGACGATATGCCCCTCACCCGCCTTCATGGCGTCCCAGCCCTTTCGCGCGACCTCGGCCGGGTGGGC
>NZ_LDTE01000207.1 GCF_001476905.1 Sphingomonas sanguinis
CGCGATGCGCGCCCCGATCATCACCGGCTTGGCGCAACGCGACGGGCTGCGCCGGATCAACGTGATCCAGGGCGAAACCCGCGTCAGCCAGGAAAAGGATGTCGTGCTGACCACCGTGCTGGGCAGCTGCATCTCGGCCTGTCTTTACGATCCGATCGCCGGAATCGGCGGATTAAATCACTTTTTGCTCGCCGAACCGGGCGTCGCGGAAACCGATCCTAAATCCATGCAGCGCTATGGTGTCTATGCCATGGAAGTTTTGATCAACGCGATGATGGCGCTCGGCGCACAGCGGCACAGCCTGAAAGCCCGGCTTTTCGGCGGTGCGATGATGCGCGACGGCTTTCGCGACATCGGGTCGGCCAATGCCCAGTTCGCCCGCCGCTTCCTGGCGGACGAGCGCATCGCGCTGGTCGGCGAGGACGTCGGGGGCATGAGCGCCCGCCGGGTCGAGTTCCGTCCCGCCCTGGGCCTGGCCCGGTGCCGCCATGTCACCGACACGGTCACGCCGCCTCCACGGGCGGCACGCCCCGCCCCGCCACCACCACCCGCCGCCACCGGCGATGTGGAGTTCTTCTAATGTCTCTCGTTTCTTCCATGAAAGGCCAGTTCGTGTCCCAACTCATCATGACCGTGGACGATTCGCCCAGCATGAGAATGCTTCTGCGCGCCGCGCTCACCGATATGGGATATCGGGTGCTGGAGGCCGAGGACGGCGTCCATGCGCTCGATACGCTGGACGGCGTGACGCCGGACACCGTCCCCGATCTGGTCATCACCGATATCAACAA
>NZ_LDTE01000208.1 GCF_001476905.1 Sphingomonas sanguinis
ACCGCGCCTTCGACTTCAACGTCTTCGCCTCGGAGCTCTTCAACTCGATCGTTGTCCACAAGACGGCGGAAGCGTCGCTGGACGAAGGGTCGCTGGGCGCGGTGGTCGACCTCAACACCGGCAACCCGCTGGGCGGCAAGACGGGCGTGACGCTCGTCGGCTCGACGCAGGCGAGCTACAACGATCTGTCGAAGAACTGGGGGCCGCGCGCCGCCGGCTTGCTGTCGTTCAAGAACGACGCGGGCACGTTCGGTGCTTCCGTGTCGGCGGCGTACAGCAAGACCAACAATCTCGAACTCGGCAACAACACGACGCGCTGGGCGCAGGCGCGGTTCGATTCGGTCGATGGCACGCCGTGCTTCTATTCCAGCAACACCAGCAGCACGCGCGTCGCCAATTCGGGTGGCTTCTATCGGCCCAGCGCCGCCTGTACGCAGGCTGCGCTGGCCTTCCACCCGCGCATTCCGCGCTATGGCGAAATCCGGCACGACCGCGAGCGGATGGGCATCACCGGCAGCGTCCAGTTCGCGCCGAGCGAGGCGACCAAGATCTCGATCGACGGCCTGTATTCGCGCTTCAAGGAAACGCGCGAGGAGAAGTGGGGCGAGGTCCTGCTGCGTTCGAACGAACGGTCGATCGACGTTGTCAATCCCAAGTACGATTCGAACGGCAACATGATCGCGGCGACGCTCAACGACGCCTATGTCCGCACCGAACATTATCTGCGCCAGTCGAAGACGGAATTCTACCAGATCGGCGGCAGCTGGGATCAGGACGTCAGCGACAAGTTCCGGTTCACCGTGCTCGGCGGCGTGTCGAAGTCGGACGCCTCCATTCCGGTGGAAACCACGTTCGTCTTCGATAACCGGTCGGCGCAGGGCTATAGCTACGACTATACCAACTCGCGCAGCCCGGTGCTGACGTTCGGCACGTCGATGACCGATCCGGCGAACTTCCAGCTCGCC
>NZ_LDTE01000209.1 GCF_001476905.1 Sphingomonas sanguinis
GGCGGCGGGCACCCTGCCCTTCCTGCTCGCGCGGGGGATCGGGCAGACCTATCTCGACAAGACGGTCGATTTGGCGGACGTCGCCGCGTTCCTGGACGCCGAGCCGCGCTGATGCCCAACGGGGTCGCCAAGCAGAATTTGCCGAGCAAGATATGCCCGGCCTGTGGGCGACCCTTTACTTGGCGCAAGAAATGGGCGCGGGACTGGGATCAGGTGGTCTATTGTTCAGATGCCTGCCGGAGGAAACGCTAGGGACTATCCCCGCATGGCCTTCGCCGCCGCCAGTGCGCGCTCGCGCCCCTCCCGGTGGCCGATGATCTTGGCAGGATACGCCTTCGGACGACAGCCCGCTTCATCGGGGTCATGGATCGCCGCGTCCGACACGTTCTTCAGCTCCGGCACCCATTGCCGGATATAGTCGCCCGCATCGAACTTCTCCGACTGGCTGAGCGGCGCCATGATCCGGCCGAACATGTTGGAGTCGATGCCCGTGCCCGCGACCCATTGCCAATTGACCGCGTTGTTCCCGTAATCGGCGTCGATCAGGCAATCCCAGAACCAGCGCTCGCCCTCCCGCCAGTCGATCAGCAGATGCTTGATCAGGAACGAGGCGGTGATCATCCGCACCCGGTTGTGCATCCAGCCGGTCGTCCAGAGCTGCCGCATCCCTGCATCGACGATGGGATAGCCGGTGCGCCCGGTCTGCCAGGCTTTCAGATCGGCCTTGGCCTCCTTGCCGCTGCGCCACGGCAACGCGTCGAACGCTTCGCGGCCATTGCGGTCGGCATAGTCCGGCAACGCCATCACCACGCCGTCGGTAAAGTCGCGCCAGGCCAGTTCCTTGCGAAACGTCTCGGTATCACCGCGCCGGTCCAGCGAGTGCCAGACGGCGCGCA
>NZ_LDTE01000021.1 GCF_001476905.1 Sphingomonas sanguinis
AACTCGCTGTCCCTGTTCTTCCCGGCGTCGCCATCGCAACCGCGCTCGCATTCTGGCTCTGATTGAGTCTCAGCCCTAAGACGGCTAATGACTGTCCGGCCTGCGCTGCTGCTAGCTGTAATACCTCCCCTCCAAACATGAATGAACGTCTGAGGTTGGGGAGCGACGAAGATCGCGCGAATGACTGCAATTGGGTCAATTATTCCATGCTTGGCATAGGCGTGTCGCCGCTAGGGGCATCTGCCGATGGCCGCGTATCGGTTGGAGTATCGGGCGGGGCAGCGGCCCGCATCTCGCTGGGTGCACAGCGGCGTAAGTTTTCTTCCTCCTGGATCGACGCCGCCTTTACCCCCCGCGAGCATCGCTCACCCGCGCAGTCGGCGCGGCTTGCGGAAAGCGACCAACTGGTGGCCGAACTGCTTGCGGCCGACCTACTGGTGATCGGCGCCCCGATGTATAATTTCGGCCTGCCATCACAGTTGAAGGCCTGGATCGACAATATCGTCCGGGTCGGGGTGACCTTCGGGTTCGATCGATCGCGCGATGGCGAGCCATATTGGCCGATGCTGCCGCGCGGCAAACGGCTTGTCATCCTGTCTGCGCGCGGGGATTACGGTTATGATCCGGGTGGGCGCTTGGCGGCAATGAACCTCGTGGAGTCGAGCTTGCAGGTTCCGCTCGACTATGTCGGGCTGACCGACAGCCATGCCATTGCGATTGAATATGACGAGTTCGCCGACGAAAGGCTGGCGGCTTCGATCGCAACGGCCGAGCAGGCGACGGATGAATTGGTCAACGAACTGGCCTCGACCTATTCCTGATCAGGAACGGCCAGGTCATTCCCATTGGGATCGAGTTTCGGGACTGCCGTCTCGCCCGTATGACTCGATGCGGGAATCGACAACGTGGCTATGGTCATTAACCACACCAACACGGATTTGAAATCTGCCTGCTAATAGTTAGAGGGTAAATATGCTACGCCCGTTTATCCCCGCGCGCGATCATGGTCGATCCCGATCGTTCTACGAAGCCTTGGGCTTTCTGGTCGAATATGCTGACGATAGCATAGCCGTCATGTCGAACGGCGACGGGAGCTTCCTCCTTCAAAACTTTTATGTGAAGGAACTGGCTGAGAATTTCATGGTGCAGCTGGTGGTTTCGGACTGCCAGGAATGGTGGCATCGCCATGATCCCGCAGCCGTGGCAGAACGGTTTGGCGCGCCAGCTCCGACAGCTCCTGCGGTTCAGCCTTGGGGTTTGACCGTCGGCTTCGTCCAAGATCCTTCTGGAGTGCTGTGGCATATAACCGAAAAATCGTGATGACCTGTCCGCAGCGCCGCGAATACACTTTCCGGCTTTCCCAATAGGGAACGATCCGCGAGACGGCCGGGGCATTCCCATTGGGATCGAATTTTGGAAACACGACTGGCTTCCCAAAACCGATTTGCGAGACGCCTTTTGAGAAAGGGCTGTGAGACCGATTGCCTCAGTGACACTTCCCATATGCACAGCTAGTTAGCCTCCGTGCAGGCCGTCCGGCAACTTCTCGCGCAACGCCATTTTGCAGTGTTGCTGTGCGCGGCGACGCTGCTGCTGAAGCTGCTGGTCCCCACCGGCTATATGATCGACAACGCGTCCGGCCGCATGACCGTCACGATCTGCTCCGGTTTCGGTCCGGCGACCATGACGATGGACATGCCGGGGATGCACGGCGACATGCCCGATCAAGGCAACTCGAAGGATCACGGCAAGGCGGAAATGCCCTGCGCGTTCTCGGGAGTGTCGGCCGCGATGCTTGGGCCGATCGATCCCGTCCAGCTCGCCGCGCTGATCGTCTTTATCCTTGCTCTCGGCCTGATCGCTACCATCCCGCCAACACCCTCACGTCCGGCCTACTTACGGCCTCCATTGCGCGGACCACCTGCCCACCTCTGACCTGTCATTCCGCGTCGCTTCTTCAGGCGCGTCCATGAATTGCGACCCACGCTCTCGGCGTTGGGCCGGTCAAAGGTATCATAATGCTTCGAACACACCTTCTGGCGGGTGCGGCTGCGCCCTGCCTACTGCTCGCTTTCCCGACCGCCGCACAGGTGCGCGGCGCCGATGCTACAGATGACCGCACCGATGCGACAATCGTCGTCACTGGCCAGCGCGATCCGCTGAAGCTCGATGATCAGGTGCAGGCGAGCAGCCGCCTCGGATTGTCGATCCGGGAGACCCCGGCGAGCGTCGAGGTGCTGACGCAGGACGATCTCCAGGTTCGCGGTCTGCGCACCGCGCGCGAGACGTTCAACGACGTGGTGGGTGCTATTGCCGGCAACGTGCCGGGCAACCCGGCCGTCGTCTCCTTACGCGGTTTCGCCGGCAACACCGTGTCGATCCTTCAGGACGGGGTGCGTATCTCTACCTCCACCGTCGTCCAGCGCGACAGCAACAACTGGCACTACGACCGGATCGAGGTGCTGAAGGGACCGGCCTCGGTCCTCTACGGCGAGGGCGCGCTGGCCGGCGTCATCAACAAGGTGACGCGCAAGCCGGTGCCGGGCGAACGGCATCTCGACACGCTGCTGTCGGTCGGGAGTTTCGACACGGTGTTCGCAGCCGGCGGGGTCAACCTGCCGGTATCGTCCACGATCGCGGTGCGGGGGGACGCCAGCTACCAGCGGTCGGACAGCCTCTACGACGTCGATAACAACGACACCTTCTCGGCCGGGCTGACCGCGAGCGCGCTATGGAAGCCGAGCGATCGACTGTCGCTGCTCGTCGCCGTCGATCATTTCGAGGATCGCTACGACGCCACCTATCAGGGTCTGCCGCTGATCCCTGGCCAGTATGCGCTACGCCCGACCGATGCCGTCACGACGGCGAACGGCCTGGTCGCGGACCGCGCGCTGCGCCGCCGTAACTACAATCCCCAAGGGGCCTATTCCGGTGCCGACGAGACCACGGTACGCTCGCGGCTCGACTGGTCGATCGGCAGCGGGTGGACTTTCGCGCTCGACCTGACCGGTTACACTGCGAAGCGTGCGTTTCTGCTCGCCGACAGTCAGACCTTCGTCGCGCCCACCGCGGCGTTCCCGAACGGCAGCTTTCGCCAGACCTATCAGGACTTCCGCCACGATCATCAGTTCTGGAACGCGCGCGGGGTGATCGGCAACGATCAATCGATCGCGGGCCTGCGCAACCGCTTCAGCCTCGGCGTCGAACACAACGACACCGATTTTGTCAGCCTGCGTCAGACGGCCTCCACTTCGGCCCTTCCGGCGGTGGACGTGCGCAATCCGGCCATCGTGCCGCTGCCTACGGGGACGGCGATCTTCACCGCCGGCAACGTCACCTTCGATTCCAAACTGAAACAGACCTCCGTCTTCGCGGAGGATGCGCTGAACCTGACGTCCAAATGGTTGCTGGTCGGCGGGGTGCGCTGGGACCACATGGAGCTGGACCGCGCGACGATCCAGAATGTCACCGGTGCGGTCGATCGAAACAGCCCGACGTTCGATCCTGTCTCGTGGCGGGCGGGCACGACGTGGGACGTGACACCTGGCCTGACGCTGTACGCGCAATATACGACAGCGGTATCGCCGGTGTCCTCGATCCTGCTGGCCTCGATCGCCAACAGCCGCTTTCGGCTGACCAAGGGTCGCGCCTACGAGGCCGGATTCAAGGCGACCGCATGGGGCGGGCGAGCAAGCGTCACCGGTGCGGCCTATCGCATCGAGCAGCGCGACATCCTGACCCGCGATCCGAATAACCCAACGCTGACGGTGCAGGGCGGGCGGCAGTCGTCGCAGGGCGTCGAGCTGTCCACCGTCGTCTCGCCGGCGAAGGCGCTGCGCCTGTCGGGCGGCGTATCCTATACCGACGCGCAATATGACGACTTGTCCGAGCTGGTGGGGGGCGTGAGGATCGACCGGAGCGGCAACCGCCCGATCAACGTCCCTTCGACCACGGTCAACGCCTCGGCGCTTTACACCATCGCCGACAAGGTGACGGTGGGCGGGTTCCTGCGACACGCCAGCGCCTTCTACACCGACACCGCCAACACCATCCGGGTCGCCGGACACACCGTGTTGGATGCCAGCCTGTCGTTCCCGGTCGCACCGCAAGCAACCCTGACGCTGCGTGGTCGGAATCTGACGGATGCCTTCTATGGCGAATACTCCGGCTACCCGACCACCAACGTCTATATCGGCGCGCCGCGGTCGTTTGAGGTGGCGCTGGCGACGCGGTTCTGATGGCCGCGCACCCGCGATCGGCAGCGACGTGCGCGCGTATCCTCGTGCGCCGCGTCCATCTGTGGCTGGGTTTGAGCCTGGGGCTGCTGTTCGCGGTACTGGGCCTCACCGGGTCGGCGCTGGTGTTCTACACCGGCATCGATGCCGCGCTCCATCCGGTGGTCGAAGCCGGACCGGGTGATGTGCCGCCTGGTCTAACCTCGCCGGTATGGGATCGCGCGCTGGCGACCGGGCGTGCCCGCTGGCACCATCCGGGCGACAAGTGGACGCTGGAGGTGACGGGCGAAGGAGGGCCTATTCCCGCCCGCTACTACCCGGCGTCCGGGCAGGGGCATCACACCGATCGGATGATGGTCTGGTTCTCGGGCGACGGCACCCGGATCGTTCGTGCCGAGCCGTGGGGCGGCTATCTCATGAGCTGGCTCTACCAGCTCCACATGGCGCTGCTTGCCGGCGACCTCGGTGGTCAGGTGGTAGGCTGGTCGGGCGTGGCGATGCTGGTGCTGCTCGTCAGCGGCATCGCGGCGTGGTGGCCGCGTGGAAGCTGGCGCAAGGCGCTCGCCTTCAAGCGCAACGCCGCACCGATCCGCCGACTGCGCGACCTTCACAAGCTGTCCGGCCTGTGGAGCATGGCGCTGTTGTTCGTGCTGGTGGCGACAGGCGTGCTGCTGGCGCTGCCCGCCGTCACGCAGGCGTTGCTGGCTCCCGCGACCATTCCCGCGCCGAAATCGGCAGGAAGAAGTGATCGCCAAATCGCGATCGTCGAGGCGCTCGATGCAGCCCATCAAGCCCTACCGGACGGTCGCATCGTCTTCATCGACATGCCAGGTGACGGTGATGCACCGATCCGGGTACGGTCGCAGGTGCCCGGTGATCCGCACCGGCGCTTCCCCGGCAGCTACGTGTTTATCGACCAGTTCTCCGGTCGCGTGCTGGCCGTGCATGATGTTCGCCGGGCCGGCACCGGCACCGCCGTGGCGAGCTGGGTCCGCACACTACACGACGGCACGGTGGGCGGGGTGGCGACCCGCATCCTCGCGGTGTTGATCGGCTTCGTCCCGACGATCCTGATGGCGACAGGCATCCTTCATTGGCTTCGCCGGCGAAAGGCTGCACGCACGGTTTGACTGGCTTGGCGCCAGCTTTCCTAATCAGGAACGTCTGCGAGACCGCCGCGGCGTTTTCACTCGGGATCGCCAAACGGATCGATAGCGGCCCTCACGGAAGTATATCGCGGGGTGAATGGCGAGACACCAAATTCACGAATAAGCAAGCGAGAGTAGTGCTGCCTCATATATCTGCTATGCTGGATATATGGAAAATGATTCGGCTATCGTTGCGCTTGGGGCGTTGGCGCAGGGAACGCGCCTGGATGTGTTCCGTCTGCTGGTCCGCCACGAACCCGATGGCATGGCAGCCGGCGAAATAGCCCGTCAGCTCGACGTTCCGCAAAACACCATGTCCGCGCATCTCGGCATCCTTGCTCGCGCCGGCCTGGTCCGATCAGAACGCCATAGCCGATCAATCATCTACCGCGCTGACCTCGACGGCCTGCGAGCGCTGACCCTGTTCCTCGTCAAGGACTGCTGCGCCGGCTCGCCCGAACTGTGCGCCCCGCTCATCGCCGAACTCGCTCCCTGCTGCTGAAAGGACGCCCGGAATGACCGACAATGCGCCCGTCGATGTCATCATCTATCACAACCCCGAGTGCGGCACGTCGCGCAACGCGCTGGCGATGATCCGCAATGCCGGCATCGAGCCGCATGTCGTCGAGTATCTGAAAACGCCGCCCTCGCGCGCGCTGCTGGCCGAGCTGATCGACCGTGCCGGGATCACCCCGCGCGACCTGCTGCGCGAGAAGGGGACGCCCTACGCCGAGTTGGGCTTGGGCGACACGTCGCTGTCCGACGACGCACTGGTGGACGCGATGATGGCGCATCCGATCCTCATCAACCGGCCGCTGGTCGTCTCGCCGCTCGGCGTCAAGCTGTGCCGGCCATCCGAAGCCGTCCTCGATATGCTCCCGACCGGGCAGCGCGGCGCGTTTGCCAAGGAAGACGGGGAACAGGTGGTCGATGCTTCGGGCCAGCGCGTCGCCTGATGCTCCTTGCCGTCCTGATCTTCGTGACGACGATCGCGCTCGTCATCTGGCAACCCAAGGGCCTCGGCATCGGGTGGAGCGCGATGGCCGGGGCGATCGTGGCGCTGCTCGCGGGCGTCGTCACGCTGTCCGACGTGCCGGTGGTATGGGGCATCGTCTGGAACGCGACCGCCGCGTTCGTCGCGATCATCGTCATCAGCCTGTTGCTCGATGAAGCCGGGTTCTTCGAGTGGGCGGCGCTGCACGTAGCGCGCTGGGGCGGTGGGAATGGTCGTCGGCTGTTCGTCCTGATCGTGCTGCTCGGCGCAGGCGTGTCCGCGCTGTTCGCCAATGACGGCGCGGCGCTGATTCTGACGCCGATCGTCATCGCCATGCTGCGGGCGCTCGGGTTCAAGGATAAGGCGACGCTGGCATTCGTCATGGCGGCCGGGTTCATCGCCGACACCGCCAGCCTGCCGCTGGTCGTGTCGAACCTCGTCAACATCGTGTCGGCCGACTTCTTCCGCGTCGGGTTCGGTGAGTATGCGGCCGTGATGGTGCCGGTCGATCTGGTGTCGATCGCCGCCACGCTGGGCGCGCTGTTGCTCTTCTTCCGGCGCGACATACCGCAGGATTACGATGTGGCGGCGTTGCGTGCCCCTGATGCCGCGATCCGGGACGCCGCAACGTTCCGCGCCGGATGGATCGTGCTCGCCCTGCTGCTCGCCGGCTTCTTCTTGCTCGAACCGCTCGGCGTGCCGGTCAGCGCCGTGGCCGCTGCCGGTGCGGTCCTGCTGCTGGTGATCGCAGGGAGGGGCCACGTGATCCCAACGGCCAAGGTGCTGCGCGGCGCACCGTGGCAGGTCGTGATCTTCTCGCTCGGCATGTACATGGTTGTTTATGGCCTGCGGAATGCCGGCTTGACCGATCATCTGGCGACACTGCTCGATCGCGCCGCGCAAGGCGGCGTGTGGAGCGCGGCGCTGGGTACGGGCGTGATAGCGGCCGTCCTGTCGTCGGTGATGAACAACATGCCGACCGTGCTGGTGGGCGCGCTGTCGATCGACGCCGCGCACGCGACAGGGGCGGTCAAGGAAGCGATGATCTACGCCAACGTGATCGGCTGCGACCTCGGCCCCAAGCTGACGCCGATCGGCTCGCTCGCCACGCTGCTGTGGCTGCATGTCCTGGGGCAAAAGGGCGTCAGGATCGGATGGGGCTATTATTTCCGTGTTGGCGTCACGCTGACTGTGCCTGTCCTGCTCATCACGCTGGTGGCGCTTGCTCTGCGAATTGGGATTGCCTGATGCCTCTCCGCGACCTTGCCGACCCCGATCATCTGCCCGCACTGGACCGGCGCTATGCGCGCGACCGGCCCGCTCTCGGGCTGGGCGCTGGCGATCCGCCGCCCCGCATCCTGCTTCTCTACGGATCGCTGCGGGAGCGGTCTTATTCGCGCCTGTGTATCGAGGAGGCGGCGCGACTGCTCCGTTTCTTCGGCTGCGAAACGCGCATCTTCGATCCCGCGACGCTGCCGCTACCCGACCAGCATGCTGGCGACGATCATCCGGCCGTCCATGAGTTGCGCGAACTATCGATGTGGTCGGAAGGGCAGGTATGGTGCAGCCCCGAACGCCACGGCCAGATTACCGGCATCATGAAGCTGCAAATCGATCATCTGCCGCTCAGCATGGGCGGGATGCGCCCGACGCAGGGCCGCACGCTAGCGGTAATGCAGGTGTCGGCCGGATCGCAATCATTCAACAGCGTCAATACGCTGCGCGTGCTGGGCCGTTGGATGCGGATGGTGACGATCCCCAACCAGTCGTCGGTCGCCAAGGCGTTCGCGGAGTTCGATGAAGCCGGCCGCATGAAGCCGTCGAGCTATTACGACCGGATCGTGGACGTGATGGAGGAACTGGTGCGCTTCACCGTCCTGTTGCGCCCGCATACCGCGCAACTGGTCGATCGCTATTCGGAGCGAAAGGAAGCCGGTGTGCCGATCAACGCCGCCGCAGACCTGTCCAGCATTGCGACCTCGCCGCAATCCTAACGGCGTTCCCGATTGGGAACGGCCAACGAGACGGCTAGGGCATTCCCATTGGGATCGAGAATCGGGAATGTGCGACCTTCAAGCCGCAGTTTGATCGGGCACGTCGGATGCCACTATCCACTTGCCGAACAGCGCAAAGCCGCAGGACTTAGCAAGGGCAAGGGACGGGAGATTGTCGAGCTGACAACGATATTGCGGCTCGTATCCCTCTCCGCGGGAGAAGTCGCTGATCGTCAGGATGACCGCGCGTGCAAATCCTCTTCCCCGAACGTGGGGAAGCGTCAGTACGCCCAGGTCCGCGACCGGGGCGTTTTCCCAAAGGCATGCGCTAGCGGCGCTGACTAATCGATCGCCGACAAAACAACCGAACACCGCCCAATGATCGGTTTCGACGAACGCATCGTCGCGGTCTTGCTCTGATGCATCGGCTTGGAACACCTCGAACGCGGCTCGATCCTCAATCGTGAGACGACGTGCGGCCGTTAATCTGCCCGGTACGACGTGTGTATCCGCGGGAAGGTAGAACAGATAATCAGGATCGTGCAGGCTGACGCCACTGCGTGCCCACTGGTCCTGTATGTCGCCGATCGACATAACATCTGCCGCGTTGGGACCGATCCGGTCGACCAGCTCGGGCCGCAATACGGTTCGCACCGAGCCGTCCATGCCTTCCAGCATCATCGCCGGACGTTTGGGGTTCAGCTTTTCGCTGACCACCCACGTCGAGTTGCTTTCGCCAGAAAACGAATCATGCCAGTAATCGAGAACGGGCTTGGGGAAGTTCGTCATACGGCGGCACTACCATAACGGCACGTCTCACCGGCAGCCCACTTTCCCATTGGGATGGTATTTCGGGAATTGACGTTGCTGCATTGCAGCGACATATATCTCTCCAAGGCGATGGATTTCCGCCGGGTCATTTGACCGAACCGCCCTCGCAAGGGCCGATGATTCCTACCTGGCGCCTTTTCGCGACCGCCACGACCATGCCATGTCGGTGGTTCCCTGGACGCTGATCCTGCTGCCGATGGCGGCGCTGGTCGGGACATTGTGCGCGGCTTTTCTGTGGAGCCTCGATGCCGCCATACAGGCCCGCTTCGATTATCCCTGGCTGCTTACCTTCTGCCCGTGGGCGGGGCAGCCATCGCGCTTCTCTATCATCATACAGGGCGTTCGGTCGAAGCCGGCAATAACCTGATCTCTGAACAGATACATGAACCTGGGGGCGGCGTGCCGCTCCGTATGGCGCCGCTGGTTTTCCTCGGCACGATCGCGCCGCATCTGTTGGGCGGGTCGGCGGGACGCGAGGGAACCGCCGTGCAGCTCGGCGGCAGTCTTGCAAGTGCAATCGCCGGCCTGTTCCGTCTCGATGCATCCGGCATTCGCATCCTGTTGATGGCCGGCGTCGCGGCAGGCTTCGGCGCGGTGTTCGGCACGCCGCTGGCAGGCGCGGTGGTCGCCCTTGAAGTCTTGGCGCTCGCCCGCCGTGTCGTTGGTCGCCAGCTTCGCCATAAGTGCCCCAATTTGATCGTGCGGCAGGGATGCGAAGTGCTCGGGCTTCTTGGTCTGCCTGTTCAGTCCGGCCCGGATCGAACGCATGGGAGCCTCGCCACCGCAGTAGCCTTTCGCATAACCGCCAAGGGCGTCGCCTGCATTGTCTCCAAGTATCGCGCGCCGGGCGGCAACGACTTTTGGGACGACAAGACCCGGCGCCAGATCAGGCCCGCCATACCCCGCGCGCTTCAGGACGCACAGCGGACCATCCGGCTGGTCCGGGCCAGGGCGAAGGAGCTGGGCATCGATCCGCGCCGTATCGGCGTACTGGGCATGTCGGCGGGCGGCTATCTGGTTGCGCAGACCAGCAACATCCTGACGCCGACCTATCGACCGGTCGATGCGGTCGACCGGATCAGCAGCCGCCCCGATTTCGCGATCGCGCTCTATCCAGGGCATATCTGTCGCGATGACGCGACCTTTGACAAGACGTTGCCGGTCAGCGCCGCCGCGCCCCCGACCTTCATCGTCCAGGCCTGGGACGATCCCATCGATCCGGTGTGCAACAGTCTGATGTACGCCCGTGCGCTCGACAAGGCGGGGGTGTCGACCGAGCTCCATCTGTTCGCCAAGGGCGGCCACGCCTTTGCGATGCGCCATGCCGCCGAGCCGGTGGGCCTGTGGCCGCAGCTGGTCGAACGCTGGATGAGGCAGATCGGAATGCTTTGAATCAGGTTTGCAACAAAATGACGGGTGGAACGTTGTTGTTGGTTGACTCAAATATTAACATGTCCCGTATAGCGCTCCCCTAGTCTTTCGATCGCATGGGAGCCGCGTAAGTGGCATCGACTATCAGGGCATGGGGGCTGGCGTTGCTGCTCCTCGCGGCGGGGCTGATGCCTCGTACGGCCCTGGCCGTACCTGTCGACCTGTACCCGTCGATGTGTAGCGCCGTCTTGCCCGATGGAGCGACGGACGCGGCGGTTGAGCGCGCGCCGTACCGGTGCGGCACGGACGCCCCGAGCCGGGGCGAGCAATGGCTGTGGCTGCGGCTCGATCCGTCGGGACTGGCCGAGCTGCCCGGTGGATGGAGTCTGCTGGTCGATCAGACGCGTTTCGACCGGATCGCGGTACTGGCGCGGACCGATCGAGGGACGGTACGCCTGGTTCGGGCGGCATCGGAACTGCGGGATCACGGGGCCCCTGGCGGGCTGCTGAAATTCACCATTCCACCGCCGGGTCGCGAAGTGCGCGGCCTGTATATCGGTTTCCGGCACATCGACGACCTGTCGCTGATGCGCAAGATCATCGCCCGGCCGGGATCGACGCCGACCGACGTGGACGTTGCCTGGCTGGTGCTGATCGGCCTGTTCGCCGGCACATTGTTGTCGGCGCTGCTGTACAATCTGGTCATCCACACGGGCAAGCGGCACCCGTTTCAGCGCTGGTATATCTTCTGGGTAACAGTGTCGCTGGCCTATGGCCTGACCTGGTCCAACACGGCGATGCTGGTGTTCCCGCAACTGGTGGGGCCGCTCGCGGTACGGTTGGACTTCGTGCTGGTCGGGCTGATGGTCGCGGGCGGCAACATGTTCTTGTTCGCGGTGGTCGAGCAGGGCGTGTTGCCGCGCTGGCTGATCTGCTGGGGGCGGTGGCTGGCGGCGGTCGGCGCAGTGCTGGGCTTCGTGGCGGCGGCTGACCAGTGGCTTCTCCCCGTGCTGACCGACCGGCTGCTCAACTATGCGATCGCCGGGACCGCCCTGTCGATCGCCCTATCCTGCGTCATCGCGGTGCGACGGGGCAGCCGAGTCATCTGGTTCTACATGATCGGCTGGGGACCGGTGATCTCGGTCTTCGTCGCGCGGCTGATCCGCAATCTGGGGTTCGCGCCGCAGAACGACCTGGTCGACATGGCGACCTTCGCCGCGCTCGCCTTCGAGGCGCTGGTCCTGTCGCTGGCGATCGCCGACCGGTTCCGCCTGATCCGGCAGGAACTGGACCAGGCCCGCCAGCGTCGCGAGGTCGACCTGGCCGAGGCCAAAGCGCTGCGCTCCGCCGCGCAGACCGATTTCCTGACCGGATTGGGCAACCGCGCCGCCTTTCAACAACAGGCGCAGGCGCTGATCGCGGACGCCAAGCCGTTCACCCTGTTCCTGATCGATGTCGATTATCTGAAAGACGTGAACGACCGGTTGGGCCATGCCAGCGGCGACATGCTGCTGCGCCATGTCGCGGTGGCGCTCGCGGGGGCGACTCGTCCCCTGGGCGATATGCGGGTCGCCAGGATCGGGGGGGACGAGTTCGTGATCCTGTGCCCCGGCGAACCCTTGATCGAGGCGGTGCTGGTCGAGGCGGTGTCCGCCATTCAGGGGGAATGCTGGAGCGCGGGCGATCCGGGTTGTACCCTGTCGTTCAGCATCGGTGCGGCGCGTTTCCCCGACGATGCCCCGGCGCTCGACCTGCTTTACCAGAATGCCGATCTGGCCCTGTACACCGCCAAGCGGCAGGGACGTGGCCGCTATATCCGCTACGACCCCGTGCAGCGCCGCCTGCGGGACCGGCAGCTGGCGGTCGTGGGCGAGGCGGAGGGCGCCTTGGCACGAGGTGAATTCTCACTCCATCTGCAACCCATCGTCACGCTGTCGAACGAGGCGGTGTGCGGTTACGAAGCGCTGTTGCGCTGGAACCATCCGCTGCACGGGCTGATGGCCCCGGACGATTTCGCCGATGTGCTGGTCGCAGAGCGGATCGGGCTGCGGATTCAGGACCATGTGCTGGACATGGCGCTGATCATGTTGCGCGATTCCGGCGAGCGGCTGGGGGTGCTGAGCGTCAATTTCACCTCCGCCCAGCTGTCGGGACCGCGCGCGGCGCGCCTTGTGTTGGACCGGATGGCGCATCACGGCATCGCGCCCCAGCGGCTGTGCGTCGAGGTGACCGAGGGCGTGATGCTGGACCGCGCGGCGGACAGCATCCTGGCGAATCTGCGCGAACTGCACGATGCGGGCGTCAGCATCGCGCTCGACGATTTCGGCACCGGCTATGCCTCGCTGGTCCATCTGCGCCAGTTGCCGGTCGACCGGATCAAGATCGATCGCTCCTTCGTCGCCGAACTCGACCAGCCCGAGGATGGGACGTTCCCGATCGTCAGTGCGATCGTCGGGCTCGGCACCGGGCTGGGCAAAATGGTGGTGGCCGAGGGGATCGAATCCGAGGTCCAGGCCCTGCGGCTGCGCCAATTGGGATGCCAGCTGGGACAGGGCTTTCTCTATGGTCGCCCGACCCCGCACGCGGCCATGGCGGACGGCATGATCCTCCCGCTGGCCGCTACAGGCTAAGTCGGCGCCCGCACCGCGCCCGCTCGAACCACCAGATTAGGCCTGCCAGTGCGAGGAGGCCGAGCAGCCACGGCCAGGACGTACCGGGACGCGGCGACGAACCATAAGCGGGGCGCATGTCCGCCCGTTCGCGGATCAGTGCCAGTGTTGCGTCGCGCCGTTCGGCCGCCGCCAGACCAAGCGGCAGGGTGGCGCGGACATAGAAGGGCCACGCATCCTTGCCCCGCCGCAGCACATGCCATCCGCCAGCCCGGGGCCAATAGCCCGCGCAACCGGGTGTCGCGGGATCGGACAGCAGCCGCACGGCCTGCCCATTCGGCCTCACGAGCGTGTCGCCCGGCTGCAGCCCGCAAAGCGCGGTCCGCTCTCCCCGATGCGCCAGCGGATCGAAACGCGGTGACGGTGTATTCCCGGCCCGCGCCAGGGTAGCGATCATCCGGCTCCATAGCTCGCCATAGCTTTCGCCATGCCCGGCGATCACCAGACCGGCAGCGTCGGTGACCAGCCATACGCCGACCCGCCCGCGCCCCAGGGCCCGCCAGGCGGCCAGCTGCGCTCCGGTCGCATCGGCCAGCACCGTCTGGGCATCGCCCGCGCCGATCCGTGCGATGCGGCGCGTCAGGGTTGGCAGGGCCTTGCCGTCGTGGCCCAGCAACCGGACGGGCGCGGTGGCGACTCCGCCCGACAGGGGCAGGCCCAGGGCCGCGCCATAGCCCGACGGCACCGGCCCGGTGACGCGCAGCAAGACGCCCATGCCGCCGCGGACCGCCGCCGCGACCGCCGCCCGCTCGCCCGCGCCAAGCCCCGCCCAGCGGCGTTCGTCCAGGATCAACAGGTCGACCTTTGCCAGTCCGCTGGCGGTCAGGGGCGGCATCGGATCGCCCAGATCCAGGCCTGCGCCCAGCGACACGCGGACGACCGGATTCAGCCCCGCATCACTCGCCCAGCGCCGCCAGAACTTCACCTCCGGCCCCGGCGCGCCGCCGAGCAGCGTCACGCGCAGGCTGGGTTCGGTGGCGGTCCAGACGGGGATGTCCGTGTCGGACACGGCTTCGCCGCGCGGACCCCGACTGCGCAGGCGAAACAAGGCCACGCCGGGCACGCGCGCGCGCCCCTCCAGCGTGAACCGGCCTTCGCCATCGAGCGGCGCGGCGGCGATCTTCGCGCCCGCCGGATCGAGCAACTCGACGCTGCCCCCGCCCTCGACCTGGCCCGACACGCGGAACATGCCGCCCGGTGCGGTCCGATCCGGCGGGGTGAGCGCGACCAGTCCCGGCGGCAGCGGCAAGGGGGTGAAGGCGAGCGCCATACCCTGCGCCACAGGCCGGTCGCGCGCCTCCAGCCCTTCGCCCCGGATGCGCAGGCGGCGGATGCCGGGATGGCGGCGCAGCGCGGTGGCGAGGTCGGGGGCCTGTTCGATCCCACGTGGCCCCTCGGCTTCGGGCAGCGCGACCGTCTGCCCGCCAGCGGCCGTTCCGCCCCGGGTCAGAACGGTCAGTACGTCCGGCTCCGCAAGGCGTGTCGATGGCGGTGCCAGCGTCAGGTACAGCAGGACGGCCAGCGCGGGCTGGGCGAGCAGCAGCAGCGCGATGCGCCAGCCGCGTGAGCGCTCGCCCGCACGCCACTGCCGCCAGCCGAGGCGGACCCACGCCACCAGGACGGCCAGCGCCAGCAGGGCGGGCAGGATCATCGCGATCATCGGCCGGTCCCCCGCGCCAGTGCATCGAGATAGCGCGCGCCGCTTGCCCCCGCGCCATCGCGCCGGGCCGCGCCTACCGGCGGGCGGGGAAGCGCGCTCCAGACCAGGCCGCGCAACCGGACGCGGCACGGCTCGCACCCCGGATCGCGCCGCAACCGGTCGAGCGCATCGTCCCAGGCCAGCGGATCACCGACCCGCGCCCGGTTGGCCCGGAACCAGCGGGTCAGTGGCGTCAGGTTCGTCGCCACACCCGGTGTCCCATCGATTGCGGCCCAGGCCGCCACTGCCTCGCTATTGATCGGCAGGGCGGACAACCCGGGATCAACCGGCGCGATATCGTCGCGCTTGCCGGTCAGGCGGCGGACTTCGTCGATCGGGGGCAGTTCGTTGCCGCCGACTTTGGCGAGGAAGACGCGGGTCGCCTGTTGCACCTGCTTGATCAGTACCAGCGCGCGGTTGGCGAAGGGCAGGGCGCGGGCGGGCTCGCTACCGCGCAGCGCGCCTTCCGACTGCCACATCTGGTCGACCGCCTGGGTCAGGCGCGCGCGGGTTTCGGGGTCGAACAGGGTCGCGGCCTCGCCCTCGTCATGCTTGTGGCCGAAATCGCCCAGCACGTCATCGTCCTTGCCCAGCGTGGTGGGGGCGGGGTCGCTGGTGGGCAGTTCGGTATCGTGCATCTCATGCTCGCCGCCGAGGAACTGGCCATAGCGCAGGCGGAGTGCGGCCTGATCCTCGCCGATCGCCAGGCTGCGCTGGCGGAACCGCTCGGGCGACAGGCGGCCGCGCTCACGGAGCAGCGCCTCGGTGTCGTTGATGACCTGTCGCTGGCTGCGCAAATAGGCGGGCAGGGTGGCGCGCAGCGCGCCGTCGATGCCGGTCCCCTCCGACACGGACGGGGGCAGGCGGCGCAGGATCAGGCTGGGGCTGCGCACGATATGCGGGCCGGGGTTGCGACCGTCGCGCACGGTCAGCTGTGCGACCAAATCGCCCGGACCGCTAAAGCCCAGCGCGGCGAGGTTGAGCGTCGTCGAAAAGCGCCGTTGCCTGGGATCGCCACTGCCCCGCAGGGTCAGGTGGTGCTCGCGAAAGCTGACATTCTCGCCCTCGCCCGCCGCGACGGTGATGGTCAGGTCGGCCTGGGCGGCGACGCCGTAATCGTCGGTCGCCTCGAAGACCAGCGGCCAGCCGCGCTGTCCCGCCGTGGCGATCGACAGGGTTTTGGCTGGCACGCGCACCGTCACCACGGGTGGTTGGTCGACGATCGCCTCGATCCGGTGGCGGCGGCTGGAGACGGGGGCGATGCGATAGAGCATCGAGGCGGTGAGGATCGTGCTCGCCCCCCAGCGTCCGCCCGTTCTGACAAGCGGAATCGCACCGCCGCCGAGGATGGCGAGCGAGGCACCGCTTGGCTGCGGCGCGAAGGCCAGCGTCCAGATCAGCCGCGATCCCTGCGGCACCCTGGCATCCAGCTCACCCAGATCGCGCGCGGGCAGGCCGGTATAGGCGGGCGGTACGACGCGCAAGCGCTGGCCGACCAGCCGGGCCATGCCGGGGGCGGTGGGTATTTCCTCGCCACTCGGCGCCAGAGTGTCCGCCGACCGCTGCGTGGGCCAGACGAGCAGCGCGATGGGGATGGCAAGACCCAGCACCCAGGCCAGCGCCAGCATCCGTAGTGGTAGGGGAGTGCGCAGGTCTGGCGGAGCAACCGCTTCGATCCGCGCCTGCAACCGGTCGCGTTGCAGGACCTGCAGCGGGCCGAGCGTGGCGGGGGCGCTGAACAGCAGCTCGGCGCTATCCTCGAGATCGGGGCGCAGACCATTCCATGCGCGGATCAGCCAGGCGTGTGTCAGGCGCTGCGCATGGTGGCGGGCGATCAGAGCAGCCACGCCGACGGTCAGCAGGCCGAGGGTAATTGCCGCAACCGGCCCCGACCAGCGCAGCGCCGCCGCCGTCACGACTGCGACGACCGGCGCGGCGACCAGCATCACGATCAGCGCCGCGCGCCGTCGGGCGGGGCGGAGCCAGTCTTCCGCGATCATGGCCCGGGCCATCGCCGCCGCGCGGTGGCGAGCCAGCGTTCGAGAAGAAACAGTGCCGTGACGATCAGGGCGATGACGTCACGCCATTCGCGCAGTGGTGCGGGGCGGAAGCCCGGCGGCGCACCAGTGTCGGGGGCGATATCGCGGGCATAAGCGCGCGTCGGTGTCGGCGCCGGACGGATCGCGCTGCGCAGACGGTCGGGGAAATCGGGTTCGAGGAGCGCGGGCAGCCGTGCGGGCGACAGTGGCACGGTGAACCGGAACAGCCTGCCCTGTCCCAGCGGTGTCAGCTGAAGAAAGGTGCGGCCCTGACCATCGCGCGCGGCGGTGATGATCGGCCCGGGCGGTGCCGTCATCTCGGCCGGAACGATCGTCGTGCCCCCCGCGCGGACCCAGGCGACCAGCTCGGCGGGCATCGCACCGCGGCCCAGCCAGGCGAGGAGGGTGCTGCGATCGGGTAGCGGCGCGGTGAGCGCGGCGATGTCGACGGCGCTGCCCGGCGCTTGCCAAGCGGCGGCGACGGCCGCGAGATAGCGGGTGTCGCTCCGTCCCTGTCCCGCCCGGATGGTCAGGGCGAGCGGTGTCGGCGCGGCTGGCTGGGCTGTCGGCATTCGGCCCGGCACCACCCGCCAATCGATGGTGCGCGACAGGTGCGGCACTTGCGCATCGGCACCCTCGATCACGTCTGGCACCAGCAAGCGGACCGACACGCCGGGCGGCAATTCGCTGTCGAGTTGCCGTACGAGGCTGGCAACCGGGACAGTGGCTCGTGGCGCGGGGGTGTCCAGCGACGGGAAGCCGGGGGCGAGCCAATGCGCGTCGCTATCCTTGGTCTGCCACCGAGCGGCCTGCGTCGCAGCGATGCCCGGCACGACATAAAGGCGCGGGCGCAGATCGGGCGCGGCCGGAGTCACCGGCCGCGCCAGCCAGAGCGCCAGCAGTGCCAGCAGCAGCAGCCGGACGATCAGCAGCGGCCGTTCTTCGAAACGCGGACGCTGGCGGGGGCGGGGCTTGGCGCGCAGCCAGCGGAGCGCGGCGAAGTCGGTCCGCCGCTGCTCGGTCCGCCGCGCCAGATGGATCAGGAGCGGCAGCGCCAGCGCGGCCAAGGCGACCAGCGCCATGGGGACGAGCAGCGTCGGCATCACCCTTCACCTCGCCGGAACAGGCGGCGCAAGGGCGCATCGAGAGCTTCGTCTATGACATGGATGGTGTGGCGGATGCCGCTTGCGCGCAATTCCGCCGCCAGGGCCGCGCGCGCGACGGCGAAGCGTTCGAGATACTCGGCCCGCAACGCGGGCGCATCGCCGAGCAGTTCCTCGCCGGTCTCGGGATCGCGGAACAGATGGCCACCCTCGAACGCAAAGTCCCGCTCGGCCACGGTCAGCAGTTGGATCGTCAGCACCTCGCGCCCCGCCGAGGCCAGCCGAGTGGCGAGCGCCACGGCGGCTTCGTCGAAAAAGTCGCTGAGCATCACCACCATGTCGCGCGCGGCGATCCGGTCCCAGAGCGGGGTCAGCGTGGCGGGGCCGGGAAAACCGCCGCCGACGGGGATCGTGCCCAGTTCCAGCCGCAACCGGTCGCGCTGGCGGGTGCCGTTGGCGGGGGTGGCGACATGCAGTCCGCCTTCGCTCAGCCAGACCCAGCCGAACCGATCGCCGCCCGCCAGCGCCAGCTCGGCCAGTGCCGCCGCCAGCCCCCGCGCCGCCCCGATCCGCGTCGCGCCATCGGCATCGGCCTGCGCCATCGACGCGCTGGCATCGACCATGATCCAGAGGCGGAGCGGGCTCTCGCGCTCCGCCTCGCGCACGAAGAAGCGGTCGGCGCGGGCATAGAGTTTCCAGTCGATCTGGCGCGGCTCGTCGCCGGGCTCATAGGGGCGATATTGCGCGAACTCCAACCCAGCCCCCCGGCTGCGGCTGGCATGCAGGCCGAGACCGTCGCCGCCCGCCAGACGACGCGAGACGAGTCGCAGACCCGAAAGCCGGTGCCGGACGGCCGGCGGGATCGGGTCGGCGCTCACGAAGCTCAGGCGTCGAGCGGTATCGCGGCCAGCACGCCCGCGATAACGTCATCGGCGCTTCTCCCTTCCGCCTCGGCGGCGAAGGACAGGAGCAGCCGGTGGCGCATGACGGGCGCGGCCAATGCCTGGACATCCTCGCGCGTCGCGGCCAGCCGTCCGTGAAGCAGCGCGCGCGCCTTGGCCGCCAGCACCAGCGACTGCCCGGCGCGCGGCCCCGCGCCCCAGCGGACATAGTGCCCGACGATCGCGGGCGCGCCCTCGCCCGGCCGGGTCGCGCGGACCAGCCGGTTGATCCAGCCGAGCAGGTCGGCGGACAGATGCACCTCGCGTACCAGATGTTGGATGGCGACGATCTCCGCGCCGTCCATCACGCGCGGCACGGTGGCGGTCGCCGACCCGGTGGTCTGCGCCAGGATCGCGGCTTCCTCCGCTTCGCTCGGATAGCCGACACGGACGTGCAGCAGGAACCGGTCGAGCTGCGCCTCGGGAAGGGGATAAGTGCCCGCCTGCTCCAGCGGGTTCTGCGTCGCCAGCACGAAGAACGGCTCGGGCAGGCGATGGGTGACGCCCGCATAGCTGACCGTCTTTTCCTGCATCGCCTCGAGGAGCGCGGCCTGCGTCTTGGGCGGCGTGCGGTTGAGTTCGTCGGCGAGGAGCAGGCTGGTGAAGATGGGCCCCTGCTGGAATCGGAAATGCCGCTTGCCGGTGCCGTGATCCTCTTCCAGCAGTTCGGTGCCGAGGATATCGCTGGGCATCAGGTCGGGGGTGAACTGGATGCGGCGGAAGGGCAGGTCGAGCGCCTGGCCCAGGCTGCGCACCAGCAGCGTCTTGCCCAGCCCCGGCACGCCTTCCAACAGGCAGTGGCCGCCCGCGATCAGGCCGATCAGCAATTGCTCGACGACTTCGGCCTGGCCGACGATCGCCTGGCCGATCGCGTCGCGAAGGCCGGTCAGCCGCGCCAGCTTGTCCTGGATCTCCGCCTCGGTCATGCGATCACGCGCTCAGCGCATAGAGCGCGATGTTGACGGCGAAGCGGGTATTGTCGACCGCCAGGAAACGCTTGTTGCGCCAGTCGTAGTCCCATTCGCAGCCATAATCCTTGTTGGAGTAGAGGACGCCCAGCCGCCCGCCGATCGCGATGCCGCGCAGATAATCATGCACCAGATCGTCGCCCCAGCCATTGAGCTCGAGGCCCGTCGGCGGCGGCCCGGTGAACTTGAAGAAGCGGCGATAGATGGGGTGGGTGTTGGGCAGCTTGGCCAGCGCGCGGGGGCCGAAGATCGCCCCCATCTGCCGCTCGAACGACTTGGCGAACAGGCCGTCGATATCGTGGTTGCAGTCGTCGACCAGCACGAAGCCGCCATTGCGCACATAGGTCGCGAAGTTGCGCTTCTCGGCCGGATTGAACTCCACGAGCTTGTGCCCCGCCAGATAGCAGAAGGGGGCGGTCAGCATCTTCGGGTCGGCCAGCGCGACGACATGCTCCTTCGGATCGACGCGCAAATTGGTATAGTCGATCAGCGCGGTGATCATGTTCGACGGCATCCGCCGGTCGACGTCCCAGTCCCCGCTTTCATAACGCAGCCGGGTGAACCAGAAGTCGTAAGCGGGCGCGGCCGACAGGCGCGCAGGCAGCAAGGTTGCCGCCAGCGCGCCCATCAGGAACTCGGCGCGGGTCACTCGCCCGTCGGTCATGCCGCGCCCGCGCCAGCCATCGTCACACCGCGTCGGACAGCGAGGTGAAGGTGAAGTCGCGCAGCCGCATCGGCGGCAGCACCATCACCAGCGAGGATTCGTCGCCCGCCACGCGCACCGGCTTGCCCAGCTCGTCGATATTGTTGAGCATGATGACCGGGCTTTCGTTGAAGCGCAGGTTCTTGATCGGATATTTGATCTCGCCATTCTCGATATAGAAGGTGCCGTCGCGGGTCAGGCCGGTCAGCAGCACGGTCTGCGGATCGACCATGCGGATATACCAGGTACGGCTGACCAGAATGCCGCGTTCGGTGGTGCGGACCAGCTCGGCGGTCGACTTGGTGCCGCCCGCCATCAACAGGTTGCCCGGTCCCGCCACCGGCTGCTTACCCTGTTTCTGCGCCCAGTAGCGCGAATATTCGAGGTTCTGGACCTTGCCGCCGGTGATGATCGGCCTCTTCTGGCGCGGCAGGTAATCGCCATTGTCCCAGGGCAGCACCGCCGCGCCGGGAGCCCAGGGATCGGTCGAGATATCGACCTGCGGCCCGAAGACCTGCTCGCCGATCTTGTTGCCGCCGCCCTTCTTCGACAGGAAGCTGCGGCCTTCATCGGCCGAGCGTGCGTCGAAGAAGTTCATCATGAACGAGATCAGGCCCGCCGCCGCCGCCGGTTCCAGGATGACGGTGTATTTGCCCGGCTCGATCGCCTTGGCGTCGACCGACGCGGAGGCCTTGCGCATCGCGGTGCGGATATCGGTCCCGGCGTCGAAGCTGCTGGCGTCCTGAACGTTATGCCCGACCCAGCCCGACCCGCGCCCGTCCTCGGTTCGCACGGTGCAGGTGTAGTCGAGCCCGGTCGAGCGCTGATAGCCCGAATTGCCCTTGTTGTTGGCAAAGGCGACGAAGCTCTGCCCATCCTCCAGATAGCCCGCCGCGACCAGCTTGCCCGCCTTGCACGGAGTGATCGAGGCGGCGGCGACCTGCGCCCGGTAATCGGGGGTGATCGCGGCGGTCGCCGGGCTGAACGTGTCGCTGGCGCGGTAGGCCTGCTTGCCGATCGGGGGCATATATTCGGGGTTCTCGGGCGCGAGCCGGGCGAGTTCCTCGGCGCGGCGCACCACCCGTTCGAGCGAGGCGTCGTCGAACTGGTTGATCGTCGCGACCCCCGACCGCTTGCCGAACGCGACCTCGACCGCCAGGTCGGCGGTATCGACGATGCCGCTGGTCGACACGCCGTTGCGGGCGAAGCGAATATTGCCGGTGACCGATCCGCTCAGCTGCGCGGTGCAGTCATCGGCCTTGGACATCGACACGGCCTTGGCGCAGATCGCGCGGGCCTGTTCCTCGGTGAACATGGTCATGGATGGATTCCTCAGCCGAGCGCGCGCGCGGTGTTGATGACATTGACGCCGTTGAAGCGCGCCGTGGACGAGCCATGGCTGACCGCCGACACCTGCGATGGCTGGCCCTTGCCGTCGAAGAAGGACCCGCCCAGCCGGTAATCGCTGCGGTCGCACACGCCGACGCAGCTATTCCAGAATTCGGGGGTGCGGATCTGATAGGCGACATCCTCGATCTGGCCGGTGATCTTGCCGTTCTTGATCTCGTAGAACAGCTCGCCGCCGAACTGCGCGTTGTAGCGCTGCTGGTCGATCGAGAAGGACCCGTCGCCGATGATGTAAATGCCGTTCTCGACGCCTGCGATCATCTGTTCGGGCGTCATCGCCGCCTTGCCGGGTTGTAGCGAGACGTTCGCCATGCGCTGGAACTGCACCGAGGACCAGCTGTCGGCATAGCAGCAGCCGTCCGACTCCTTCTTGCCCATCATATGCGCCTGGTCGCGGATCGCCTGGTAATCGACCAGCTTGCCGTCGCGGATCAGGTCCCACTGCTTGGTCTTCACGCCCTCGTCGTCATAGGCGACGGCACCGAGGCTCCCGGGCTGGGTCTTGTCGGCGACGATCGTGACCTGCGGGCTGCCATATTGGAAATGCGCGGCCAGCTTGTCGGGGGTGGCAAAGCTGGTGCCTGCATAATTGGCCTCGTATCCCAGCACGCGGTCGAGCTCGAGCGGGTGGCCGACCGACTCGTGGATGGTCAGCCACAGGTTGGACGGGTCGAGCACCAGATCATATTTGCCCGGCTTCACCGACGGCGCGGTCAGTTTCGCGCGCGCCTGCTTGGCGGCGAAGACCGCATCCTCGCGCATGTCATAGCTGTTGCCATAGACGACCGCGCCGCCCGGCAGGGTGCGCTTGTCGGCGGCGTTGCCGTCCAGATACTCGAAGCCCATGCCCCGCGGCGAGGACAGCCCCTCGCGGGTGCGAAACTTGCCGGTGGTCTTGTCGACCGCCGTCACCGTCATCGGTGCCCAGATGCGGTGTACGTCCTGATCGATGTACGACCCGTCGGTCGAGGCGAAGTATTTCTGCTCGTTCACGACGAACAGGATCGAGTTCACGAAGTCCGCGCCCGCACCCGTGGCGGCGGCGTTGACGCCCAGCAGCAGGTCGGCCTTGTCCTTGATCGGCACCGCCATCGCGTTCTTGACGATGGGGGTGCGCCACGACACCTCGCCGACGCCCGTCACGGGGGCGAGCTGCACGGGTTCCGACTGGATACGGGCATTGGCCTTGGCGATGGCGGCGGCCTGGCGCGTCGCGGCGGCGACGCCGTCGGGGGTCAGGTCGTTGGTCGCGGCAAAGCCCCAGGCCCCGCCCGCGATGACGCGGATACCCGCGCCGGTCGATTCGGTGTTGACGACATTCTCGACATTCTTCTCGCGCGTCACCACGAACTGGCGCAGGTAGCGCCCGACGCGCACGTCGCAATAGCTGCACCCGGCGCTCTTGGCGGTGTTCAGCGCCACGTCGGACAGCCGCTTCTTCAATCCGACGTCCATGGTGGACAGCAATTCCTCGGCGGCGATCGCCCGGCCCGGAAAGGCCCCCAGCAACAGGGCGCCCAGCCCCGCGCCGCTGGCGGCCATGAAGTCGCGTCGATGCACTTTGCTATCTCCCCCGCCCGGCCCTTCGCCAGGTCCCTGGGCGTGATGGTTGACCAACACAGCCTGTCGGTCAAGCGCTTAATGGGGCCGGATCGGGCATGGCCGTCCGCCGGGGAAAGTAGCGGGATTATCGGGAGTTACCCGGACGGGCTTACTGTCGGTCGGGTATCGGCCTCAGCATCGTCGCCAGCGCCAGTCCAGCCGCCAGCTGCACCAGTCCATAGGCGCGTCGTCGCCCCGGACGCCCGGCAAAGGGATGGACCAGTCCATCGACCGCCGCCACCTCCGACCGCCACAGATCGACATGCCGAACGGGCTGGAGCAGGCCCAGCAGCCCGTCGCCGATCATGAAGACCGCCGCCATCTCGGCGGAGCGGCGAAGGCCGAGTTTGGTCGTCTCGTTCATGGGAATGCCTTCCGAAAGCGCTTCAACGTCGCGGGGCGGGTTGCGGCTCCATCATTCTTCCCCTGCAAGGGGGGAACAGGACATGATGCAGCCACCGCGACGGTTCGCGAGTTGCGATACGGATCGAGGAAAAGGACATGGACGGCGCATGGGTAAGGCATTGGGAATGACGGCACGCGGCCGGTCGCTGGTGATGGCGATCGGACTGGCGCTGACCGGTTGCTCGCCGCTCAAGACCTTCGACTCGCTGGTGCCCAAGGATGGCGGGGCGGCGCGGGTCGCCTCGGCCATTCCTTATGGCGAAGGGGCGCGCCGGATGCTGGATGTCTATGCGCCCGCGACCAGGGGCGCGGACCGTCCGGTCATCCTGTTCTTCTATGGGGGCAGCTGGAACAGCGGCACGCGTAGCGGCTACGCCTTTGTCGGACGCGCGCTGGCGGCGCGGGGTTTCGTCGTCGTGATCCCCGATTACCGGCTGGTGCCGGAGGTCCGCTATCCCGGCTTCGTCGAGGACGGCGCCGCGGCGGTGCGCTGGACCGAGGCGCATGTCCGCGATTTCGGCGGCGATCCGGGGCGTATCGTGCTGATGGGCCATTCGGCGGGGGCCTATATCGCCGCGATGCTGGCGGTCGATCGGCGTTGGCTGGGCGAGGATGCGCGGCGGGTGCGTGGCTTTGTCGGGCTTGCCGGGCCCTATGATTTCGCGCCGTTCGACGTGGATGTGGCCCGTGCGGCGTTCGGCGATTGGCCGCGGCCTGAGGAAACCCAGCCCGTCACCTGGGCGGGGGCGGGCGATCCGCCCAGCTTGCTGCTGGTGGGCGCGGAGGACAAGACGGTGCAGCCGCGCAACAGCGAGGCGCTGGCCGCGAAACTGCGCGCCGGGGGCGTGGCGGTCGATCTGCGCTCCTATCCCAAGCTGGGTCATGTCGGCCTGCTGCTGGCCATCGCCCGACCCTTTCGGGGCCGTGCGCCGGTGCTGGACGATGTCGCGCGCTTCGTGACCCAAGTGACGCAGTCGACCGCCCGGAAATAAAACCTATTTCCCCGATCGGTATAAAGGGGGTGATGGCCGATATAGAAATTCTTTGGCCATGGCGCGGGGCCTGGACTGTTACGTCGCAGTCTCAGCCGGCCTTTCGAGTGTCCGGGCGAGAAAAGAACAAGGGATTCAGGGAATGAAACAGGGTCGCATCATCGCCCTATTGGGGGTTTCGTTGCTGGCGCTCGGCGCGCAGGCCGCTGCCGCCCAGACGGCCACGCCAGCAGAGCAGGCGGACGAGCAGGCCGCCCCCGCGAGCGACGCGGGCAATGCGGGGAACGAGATCATCGTCACCGGCACCCGCGCCGAGGGGCGTACCCGCCTGGACAGCGTGTCGCCCGTCGATGTGCTGAGCGGCGCCAGCCTGCAGCGGCAGGGGACGACCGAACTCGCCGCCGCGCTGTCGACCGTCGCCCCCTCGATCGATTTCCCGCGTCCGTCCGCCAATGACGCCACCGACGCGATCCGCCCGGCGACGCTGCGCGGCCTGTCGCCCGACCAGACTTTGGTGCTGATCAACGGCATTCGCGGCCACACCTCCGCCAATCTCAACACCAACGGCACGGTGGGTCGCGGATCGGCGGCGGTCGACCTGAACACCATCCCGACGGTCGCGCTCGACCGGATCGAGGTGCTGCGCGACGGTGCCTCGGCGCAATATGGATCGGACGCGATCGCCGGTGTCGTCAACCTGCGCCTGCGCGAGGCGCGTAACGGCGGCGGTGCCTCAGTCACCTACGGCTTCTACAACACCGATGTGAACACTGCCGCCAACAGCCGCCACGTCAATGGCGAGCCGGTAGTCACCGCCTCGGCCTGGCAGGGTTTCGGTTTCGGTAGCGACGGCTTCGTCACCGTGTCGGGCGAATATACCAAGCGCCAGCCGACCAATCGCGCCGATATCGACCGCCGCGTGACGCCCAACCGCATCACCGGCCGTTACGGCGACCCGGAGGTCGAACAGTTCACCGGCTTCGTGAATGCGGGCACCTCGCTGACCGATAATGTCAGCCTGTACGCGTTCGGCGGCTATCAGGACCGCGACACGCGCGGCGCAGCCTTCCCGCGCAATACCAGCGCGGCGACGATCACGGCGGGCTATCCGAACGGCTTCCTGCCGATCATCAACACCAAGTCGAAGGACATCAATTCGGCGGTCGGCCTGCGCGGTGATTTCGGCGGATATAATGTCGACCTATCGCTCAGCTATGGCCGCAACATCGTCGATTTCCGCACGCTGAACTCGGCCAACTACGCCTATGGCGCGGCGACGCCGAAGAATTTCTATGACGGCCAGGTCGCCTATGACCAATATGTCGCCGGGCTGGACGTGACGCGCAAGTTCGACGTGTTCCAGTCGCTGAACGTCGCCTTCGGCATCGAGGGGCGGCGCGAAGGCTATAAGATCTCGCCGGGCGAGCAGGCATCCTATGGCGCGCCGGACAGCGGTGCCGTGGCGGGGGCCTCGCGCGGGGCGCAGGGCTTTGGCGGGTTCCAGCCCAAGAACGCGACCAAGCGGGCACGGCGCAGCGGCAGCATCTATCTGGATGTCGAGGCGCAGATCACCGACAAGCTGCTGCTCGGCATCGCCGGGCGTGGCGAGGATTATTCGGACTTCGGCTCGACCGCGACCGGCAAGGTATCGGCGCGCTATGACGTCACCGACTGGTTCGCGCTGCGCGGCACCGCCTCGACCGGCTTCCGCGCGCCGTCGCTGCAACAGCAATATTTCACGCAGACGGCTTCGGTCGTGACCAACGG
Organism: Sphingomonas sanguinis; assembly: GCF_001476905.1. GTDB lineage: Bacteria > Pseudomonadota > Alphaproteobacteria > Sphingomonadales > Sphingomonadaceae > Sphingomonas > Sphingomonas sanguinis_B. The sequence continues at coordinate 26,869 of NZ_LDTE01000021.1, forward strand.
TGTGCCGATCCAGACCGGCACCTTCCCGTCGACCGACCCGGTCGGCGTCGCGCTGGGCGGCCTGCCGCTGCGGCCCGAAAAGTCGACCAACCTGTCGGTCGGCACGGTCATCCGCGCGGGCGGGTTCGACCTGACCGTGGACGCGTACCGCATCCATATCCGCGACCAGATCGGCCTGTCGGAGAACATCCAGGCGGCGAACAATGCGCAGGTCGCCAGCCTGCTCCGACCGCTGGACGTCTCGGCGGCGCGCTTCTTCATCAACGGCCTGGCGAGCACCGCCAAGGGCATCGACGTGGTCGGCCATTACCGCGCGCGCACGACAAGCGCGGGGACGTTCGACTTCACGCTGGCGGGTAACATCAACACGATCGAGGTGACGCGCGTGCCGACCTCGACCGCGACGCTGAACCCCGCGCCGACCCTGTTCGCCCGCAGCCGCATCCTGACCCTGGAGGAGGGCACGCCGGGCGAGAAGATCACCGGCACGATCGACTGGTCGCTCGACCGGCTGGGTGCGCTGGCCCGCGTGACCTATTATGGCAACGTCAACCAGCCGGGCACGACGCCCGCCGCCGACGTGCTGACCGGCAACCGCGCGATCACCGACCTCGAACTGCGATACGCGGCGCCGAAGGGCGCGCAGATCGGCATCGGCGTCAGCAACCTGTTCGACGTCTATCCGCGTGCGACGGCGCTGGCCAATAACTCGACCGGCGTGTTGGGCTTCCCCTATTTCTCGCCCTTCGGGTTCAACGGGCGCTATCTCTACGTTCGCGCCGGGCTGAACTGGTAAGCGTTCGTTTCAGGCGGTGTGCAGGTCGAATCCTGCCGCCGCCATCACCCGGCCGTTGACGAGGAGTTCGATCTCGTGACGGCCGGGATGATGCCGCCGGGTGCTGAAATCCCGGATGATCTGTCGAGTCGCCAGCGAGACACAGGCTCCTGCGGCCAGGTCGAAGCTCTTCCACTTGAAGACCTTGGCCGCTGTCCGCCCGTTCGCGCGGGCATAATGGACGCGGTAATCGACGACGAGCCGCTGTTCTGACTCCGCGTTGGACGTCAGCGCCGCCGTGATCGCGATCGTCTCGCCCAACCGGATGCTGGCCGGGGCGATCGCGAAGTCCGTGACCGTCACTGCGACATCCGCCCGCGCCCCGACGATGGCGAGCGCCGCCGGATCGCCCTGTTTGATCCGCGAGCGCAGCGCATGGCGAATGATCCAGGCGGTGCGCGGATCGTCGCGCGACCATCCCGCCATCCGCTCGACCAGCCAGTCGGGGCGATCCTTGCCGATATCGTTCAGATGGTTGGCAACCGATTTGCGTACATACAGGCTGGGATCGGCCTTCAGCCTCTCCAGGATCGGCGCGGCGAGCGTCGGATCGTCCTTCAGCGCGGGCACCCGTGTTCCCCAGGGCAGGCGCGGTCGCGCGCCTTCGCTGGACAGCCGCCGGACATGCTCGTTCGGATGCTCCGCCCAGGCGCGCATCTGCGCCAGGACGCGCGTCGGATCGCGGGCCAGGAAGGGGCGGATGGCGAACTCCGCCGAGCCGTGGCGGGTCAGGTCGGCCAGCGCTTCCATGGACGCGTCGACATCGTGGAGCCCGTACCGCGCCACATATTCGGCCAGCGCAAAACCCTGAAACGCATGGGTCACGTGCGGGCCCATCGCGCGCAGCACCGCGAGCGCGTGCGGATAGTCACCGGGCAGCGCGCCGTGCAGCGCATCGGCGATATGCCGCACCCGCGCCATGACCGACAGCGCGTCCAGCCCCTGGGTCGCGGTATCGAGAAAGGCGGCGCGATCGAAACGCGGCGACGCGGCCATTCCGGCATCCGCGATCACACGCAGTGCGGCGTGGCCCAGAATATCCTTCATCAGCGGGTGTGCAGCCGGCTCGTTCATACTCTGCCCATAGTTTCGTCGCATAGCGTCATCGTGACAAAGGCTGGGAGAGGCAAGGTGCGGAGCCCCATGCGTCCCTGAGCCGTTAGGAATGACCGTGACCGACCCATCTTCCGCTCCATCACAGGCCTTGGCCGCCGGGACTCCCGGCTATCGCCGCCTGACCTGGGCGATGCTGTTCGCCGGGTTCGCGACCTTTTCGACCCTTTATGCCGTGCAGCCGTTGATGCCGCTGCTAGCCGCGCATTATCGCATCAGCGCCGAGGCGTCGTCCCTGGCCGTATCCTTGGCGACCGGCCCGCTGGCCGTCGGCATTCTGGTCGCGGGGGCGGTATCGGATCGGTTGGGGCGGCGTTCGCTGATGGTCGCGGCGATGATGACCGCCGCGCTCCTGACCCTCGCGGCGGCGGTGGTGCCGGGCTGGTACGGATTCCTGGCGCTCCGTTTCCTGGCCGGGCTGGCGCTGGCCGGGGTTCCGGCGGTGGCGATGGCCTATGTCGCCGAAGAGGTGGACGCGGCCTCGATCGGCTCGGCGATGGGGCTCTATATCGCCGGAAGCGGGCTGGGCGGCATGGGCGGGCGGCTGGTCGCCAGCCTGGTCGCGGCGGTCGCCGACTGGCGGTGGGCGCTGGCGGCGGTGGGCGTGGCGGGCCTGCTCCTGGCGGAGGCGTTCCGGCGACTGGCACCGCCCTCGCGCCGGTTCGTGGCGAGCGGCGACGATTGGCTGGCGCTGCCGCGCGGGGCGGCGAGCCTGTTCCGCGATCCGGGCCTGCGGCTGCTCTATGCCGAAAGCTTCCTGTTGATGGGCGTGTTCGTGACCGTCTTCAACTATGTCGGCTTTCATCTGCTGGGCCCACCCTATCATCTGAGCCATGCGGTCGTGGGCGCGATATTCCTGATCTATATCCTGGGATCGATCAGCTCGCGCCTGTTCGGCGGCCTTGCGGGCAAGGCGGGGCGTCGCCGCATGTTCTGGGTGCCCGTCGCCCTGTTGATCGCGGGCGTCATACTCAGCGGTGCCGCGCCGCTGTGGATGGTGATCGTCGGGATCGCGGTCGTCACCATCGGCTTTTTCGGGGCGCATTCGATCGCCAGCGCCTGGGTCGGGCGGCGGGGTGGCGCGGCGCGCGGCCAGGCCGCGGCCTGGTATCTGTTCTTCTATTATATGGGGTCGAGCGTGCTGGGCTCTGCGGGCGGTTTCGCCTGGACCCGTGCCGGATGGAGCGGCGTGGTCGCGTTCTGTCTGGTGCTGGGCGTCCTGGCTCTGCTCGGCGGAGTCCTGCTCCTGCGCGTTCGCCCGCTGGCGGAAACCGAGCAGGCGCGACCGACGGGGCCGGTCACGCCTGCCTGAAGGTTATCAGAACGAGAAGCGGACACCCGCGTCGTAGCGGGGGCCGAAATTCTGGTAGCGCAGCAGCTGATTGTCGAAGCGGCCGGTGGCGAAATACTTCGCGTTGAACAGGTTCGTGCCCTCGACAAAGACCTGGGCGAAGGGGGTGATGTTCACCGCCACGCTGCCGTCGAACTGGCCGTAATCGCGCACGAACACCGGCTCGTTGCCCGGACCGCCCGCCAGCTGCTGGAGGAAGCGTTCGCGCCGGTTATAGGCGATACGCGCCGACACGCCGAACTTCTCGTAGAACAGGGTCGCGTTCTGCGAATTGCCGATGCCCTCGGCCGCGAAGGACTGGCCGACCTGGCTGACGTCGAATTCGCGATTGGTGGTCACGAAGGTGGCGTTGGCCTGTACGCCGAAGCCGCTGAGCACGCCGGGCAGCCAGTCGAGCGTGTGGACCAGGTTCAGCTCCAGCCCCTTGATCTTTAGCGATTCCGCGTTGCGCGGACGCCGCACGCTGAACTTGGCGGTGTTGGGCCCGACGATCAGCCCGCCGACGGGGATGTTCCCCGCATTGGCGATGGTGAACAGCTCCTCGCCAAAGGTCTGGACGATGAAGTCGTCGACCGTCTTGTGGAACACCGCCGCCGACAGGGTGGTGGTCGCCGTCGGATACCATTCCAGCGACAGGTCGAAATTGGTCGCGCGATACGGCTTCAGCTCGGGATTGCCGCCGCTGGCGGTCAGCGTGGCGGGACGCAGCGTGCCGATGTCCAGGCTGGGCGCCAGGTCGCCGATGGCCGGGCGCGTCAGCGTCTTATAGGCGGCGAAGCGCGCCTGCAGCTTGGGCGTCAGGTTCAGCTTGGCGTTCAGATTGGGCAGGAAGTTGCTGTACGACGACCGCTTGTTGACCGACACCGCCGCGCGGTTGTTGGCGAAGACGCCGGTATAGGTGGTCGGATCACCCGGCACCGGCAGCAGGTCGGTCAGCTGCAATTGCTGCCCGGCCGACACGAGCTCGGTATATTCATACCGCCCGCCGACATTGATGAACCAGGGAAGGCCCGCGACCGTGCCCTCCAGATCGACATCGGCATAGCTGGCAAAGACCTTTTCGCGAACACGGGCCGAGGGCTGCTCGGTCACGGCATAGCCGTTGGTCCGCGCGAAGATCGCCGCCGTCGTGCCCACCGGCTGGCCGCGCGCCAGGTCGAGCGCGGTCGTCGCGGCGGTGCTGGTCAGATAGTTGAAATAGGCCTGCGGGTTATAGGTCAGGAAGGTGGTCGGCACGCTGCCGCCCTTCTGCCCCAGCGACCCGAGGGTGAAGGGCGAGAGCAGCGACGGATCGGCCAGCGTCGGATAACCGCAATAGAGGCAGCCGATATTGGGGTCGGAGGTGAAGGGCACGTTGCGCTTGTCGCGCGAGGTGCCGGTCACGCCGAAGCGCAGCGCCGTGACGATGTCCCAGCCCGGCTTCCATTCGGTGTTCCAGCGATATTCCTGGACCTTCTCGGTCACGTCGTTGCCGCTGCGCCCGGCGATATGGGTGCGGCCGAGCGCCGGGTTGGTCAGCACGCCGTTCGCATAACCCGAGGTCGACGGAATGCCGTTTCCTTGCGCGGCGGTGAAGGAATATTGGGTCGGCACGCCGATGACGGTGAAATAGGATTTGCCGCCGCCCGCATTCTTGGCCTGCGAATAGGTGGCGTCGAACACCATGCGGACATTGTCGGCCGGACGCCATTCCGCGTTGAACCCGGCCTCGTAAGTCGTCGTCTCGCGCACCCCGCCCGAGGCGATGAAGTCGGCATTGCCGTTGGTGGTCAGCGAGGTGACGGTGCGGTTGGAGTCGATTCCCGCCGCCGTATAGCTGGTCGGCTCGAACCAGCTGCCGAGACCCCGCGTCGTGGTGTCGCTCTTGAAACGGTTGTAGAGGCCGTCGACGGTGAAGGTCAGCTCGTCGGTCGGCGCATATTGCGCGACCAGCGTCGCGCCCAGGCGGGTGCGATCGTCGCGCGTCTCGTTCACGTCCTGGTTCCGCGGCGCATAGACGTTGGTGTAGAGCGGCGCGTTATTGGGCCCGACCGAGGTGCCGGGGATATAACCGTCGGTGCTGATCGCCCGGATCGACGCGATACGCTTCTGGTACGACAGCGAGGCGAGTAGCCCCAGCTTGCCGTCGGCAAAGGTGTCGCTGAGCAGGCCGAACAGCTGCGGCGTGACCTTCTTGCTGTTGCCCTCATACAGCGCCTTGGCGGTGAAGACGCCCTTGAACTCCTTGAGCGCGAGCGGGCGCGGCGTCTGGACATTGATCGTCGCGCCGATGCCGCCGCCCTGAAGCGGGGCCTGCGAGCTCTTATAGACCTGCGCGCCGCTGATCAGTTCGGCGGGAATCAGGTCGAACGAGAAGGCGCGGTTGTAATTGTCGGAGGCGAAGCTGCGGCCGTTGAACAACACCGTGTTGAAGGCGGGGCCCAGGCCGCGCACGCTGACCGAGGCGCCCTCGCCATTGCTGCGGTCGATGGCGACGCCCGGAATACGCTGGAGCGATTCGGCGACATTGGCGTCGGGGAACTTGCCCAGGTCTTCGGAGGAGATCGCATCGAGGATACCGGCGGCGTCACGCTTGATCGCGGCGGCCGACTCGATGCTGCGGCGGATGCCGGTGACGACGATGTCGGAGGAGGCGCCATCGGCGGTGCTCTGGCTGGGCAGGGTGGCCGTCTGGTCGGCGGGGGGCGTCTGGCTCTGGGCGAGGGCCGGCGTTGCCGCAATAAGTGCGACAAGTGCGCAGGACAGCCCACCGGTCCATGTCCGGCCGCGATACTGACCGATGGCATAAACTTGCATCAATTTGCTCCCCTAGATGAACTTGGTCGCAGTCTCTGATGAACTGCTTGTCAATGCGGTGTTATTATCTATGTCTGACAAATACAAATGAAATTCAAACCGCTATGATGCGCTGTGCGGTGAGAGGAGAGGAATCGGATGACGGGACGAGCGGAGCGGACCGATGGTCCGGTGCGACGCGTGGTCGTGGTGGGCGGCGGATCGGCGGGCTGGATCGCCGCCTGTCGGCTGGCGGCCCAGTCGCGGCGGACCGGCGGCGATGTCCGCGTCACCCTGGTCGAATCGCGCAATGTGCCCACGGTCGGGGTGGGTGAGGGGACCTGGCCGACCATGCGCAACACGCTGGCCAAGATCGGCATCAGCGAAACCGACTTCATCCGATCCTGCGATGCCGCGTTCAAACAGGGCGCGCGGTTCGTCGGCTGGACCGACGGGACGGCGGACGACGGCTATTACCACCCGCTCAACCCGCCTGCGGGCGCGACGGAGATCGATCTGGCGCCGCACTGGCTGCACCGGTCGGAGATGGGCGCGAGCTTTGCCGATTGGGTCGATTATCAGGCGATGCTGTGCGACGCAGGCCTGGCGCCCAAGTCGATTGTCGCGCCCGAATATGCGGGCCATGCCAATTATGCTTATCATATGGACGCGGGGAAGTTCGCCACGCTGCTGCGCGACCATGGCGTGGGGCAGCTGGGCGTCGAGCATGTGCTGGGCGATGTCGTGCGGGTCGCGGTCGCGGACAATGGCGACATCGCGCATCTGGAGCTGGCCGATGGCGGCACCGTGGCGGGCGACCTGTTCGTCGACTGCACGGGCTTTGCCGCGCTGCTGATCGGCGGGGTTTATGACGTGCCGTTCCGCCGGTGCGGGGACGTGCTGTTCGCCGACCGGGCCATCGCGCTGCAGGTGCCTTATGCGCAGCCGGACGACCCCATCACCTGCCACACCGTGTCGACCGCGCAAGAATCGGGCTGGATCTGGGACATCGGCCTGTGGACCCGGCGCGGCGTCGGCCATGTCTATAGCAGCGCGCATACCAGCGACGATGCGGCCGAGGCGGCGTTGCGCGCCTATATCGGTCCCGCCGCCGAGGGGTTGAGCGCGCGGCGGATCACCATCTATGCCGGGCATAGGACGCGCTTCTGGCAGAATAACTGCGTCGCGGTCGGCCTGTCCGCTGGGTTCATCGAGCCGCTGGAGGCCTCCGCGCTGATGCTGATCGAGACGGCGATGGACGCGATCGCCGACCGGCTGCCGCGCACCCGCGCCGCGATGGACGTGATGGCGCGCCAGTTCAACGCGACCTTCACCCATCACTGGATGCGGATCATCGAGTTCCTGAAGCTGCATTATGTCCTGACCAAGCGCACCGACACCGATTTCTGGCGCGACAATGTCGCGGCCTCCTCCATTCCCGACGGCCTGGCCGAGCGGCTGGAACTGTGGCGGCATCATTCGCCCGGCCCGCAGGATTTTGACCATGCCCGCGAGGTGTTTTCCTGGCCCAGCTATCAATATGTCCTGCACGGCATGGGGTTTGAGAGCCATCGGCCGCCTGTCGACCCGGCCGCCCCCGATGCGGTGCTGGCGGAGCGATTCGTGGGCAGGACGGCACGCGCCAAGGACGAGCTGCGCGCCCGTGCGCCCGTCCACCGCGACCTGTTGCGGGCGATCCGCGAACATGGTCTGCAGCGGGTATGACCGATATCGTCCCGCTGTCCGCGTCCACGCATCGCGACCTGCTCTATAGCCACCGCGTCGCTGGCGCTGCCCGTCGCTTTGCCCGGATCGGACTGTCGGAAATCGCCTTGGCGGCGGCCGACATGCCGCTGTGCCTCGCCAAGGACGGCCAGACCGGCCGGTTCAATCTGATCGCGCTGATGAGCCTTATCGAACCTGCGAACCTGTTCGTTTTCGGTGGCGGTTTCCAGGCGACCTATGTCCCGCGCGCCGTGCTGCTCGGCGGATTCCGTCTCGACGCGCGCGGGGCGGGCGGGCTGGCGATCGACCCGACCGACCCGAGCCTGGGAGAGGACGGGCGGCCGCTGTTCGACGGGGATCGCCCCGGCCCGCTGCTGGCCGACATCGCGCAAGGGCTGGAGCGGCTGGTCGCCGATGTCGCGGCGGCACAAGCCCTAGTCGATGATTGGGCCGGGCATCGTCTGATCCGCCCGCTGGCACTGTCGCTGACCAAGGGTGACGGGACCGTGCATGACTTGGCAGGGCTTTACACCGTTGACGAGGCGGCGATGCGGGCGTTGCCCGATACGGCCGTGCTGGCACTGCACCGCGCCGACCGGCTCGCTCCCGCCGCGATCCTCACCGCCTCGCTGGCGCAGGTCGAGCGGTTGCGCCAGTTGCACAATGCGCGCTTTGCGCCCGCCATCACCGGATACACGCTCGATTAGGCGCTGAACGAGGCCCATGCGATGCGGCCTTGCCTGGTCCGACTTCCTGGACCGGGACACCGTTCCGTCAGTCCTGCGGCCTGCTATCTCCCCGGGCAGGGGAGGACGGGGCCGCATCGTCCGCTTTGGGCGGAACGGGTGGCCAGCTCAGCCGGATCGCGCCGCCGCCCCCGCCGATCTCGGCTCGGCCGCCCCGGCTGGTCAAGCCATCGGCGACCGCGCGGCGCTGGGCCGGAGTGCCGCCCGTGACCAAGAGCGCACGCTGCGACCGGGCGCTGGCCCAGGCGGCGGCGTCGAGTCCGTCGCCGTTCAGCACGCCCTGCACGAAGCGTATCGCGGGCGGCGCGACATCGGCGGGGGGCGCCAGGTGGACCGTCCATTGCGGCAGGGCGTCGGCCGCCCGTGCCTCGATCGCGCGATAGCCCGCCAGCCCCAGGCCGGGCAAAGCGGCGGCGGTGGTGGTGAGCGTGCGGTTCGTGGCGTCCGTCTGCACCGCGCTCGCATCCACCCCAGCGATCAGCGCCAGGTCGGCAACCGCACGCTGCTGGCGGTCGGCATCGCTGGGGCCGCTCGACTGGCTGGCGCGGGCGATCTGCGCCGCCTCCGCGCCATTGTCGTCCAGCGAGACGCGCAGCTGGTCGACATGCAGGTCGATCGGCTGGCCCAGCCGCTGGCGCAGATCGGCGGCGAGTAGCGTGTCGGCCTGCGACTCCAGATGCGGGGTGAAGACGACCGCGCGGATGCGGATCGGTTTGGCGGCATAATCGATGTCGAGCTGGCCCAGCCGCGACGTGTCGGGAAAGCGCGCGCGGATCGTGTCGCGCGCTTGGCGCTGCGCCACCGCCTCGAACGCGATCTGGCGCAGCGCTGCGCCCAGCGGTATCGACAGCACGCCGATCGCGCCGCAGAACAGGATGACCTGCCACCCCGTATGCTGGTGCGACAGATGCCGCCCGAAACCATAGACACGGGCGACGATCGCGGCGGTCAGCGCGATGGTGACGGCGTTCGTCAGGAACAGCAGCAGCGCGCCGCTGAACACGGTCCAGTTGGCCGTCGCGATGCCGAAGCCGACCACCGCCAGCGGCGGCATCAGCGCGATGGCGATGGCGACGCCCACCACCGTGTTGCCGCGCCCCCGGATCAGCGCATAGGCCCCCGCCACCGCCGACAGCAGCGCGACCAGCAGGTCGAACAAGGTGGGGCGGGTGCGCCCGGCGATCTCGCTGGTGATGGTCTGAACCGGCGACAGGGTGACGAAGACGGTCGACAGCAGGATCGCGATCGCCGCCCCGGCCAGCAGTGCGGTCGCCGCGCGCCGGATTTCCCGCGTATCGAAGGTCGCGATACCGAAGCCCAGCCCGATGATCGGCATCATCAGCGGCGAGAGCAGCATCGCGCCGATCAACACCGCGACCGAGGGCATCAGCAAGCCCAGCAGCGAGATCGCGGCGGAAATGACGATCAGAAAGGCATAGCGCCCCGACCAGCCCGAATCCTGCGAAATCTGGGCGAGCACCGCTTCGTAATCGACCCCGCCGACCACCCACATCGACCACCACCGGCGTATCGTGCTGCGTTCGTGCGAGGGGGATTCGGTCATGGTCCAACCTGTTTTTGTCGATCCGAATCTCCCTGCTAGGCGATCGGGCCCGAGGATGCGACCCTGGTTGTATCTTCCGCAAAGAGAGTCTGGTTCGGCTGGTTTTCCACCGACCTCCGGGTGTAGGGGATGGGACATGGCAGATCAGCGCCCGTCTCACTCGATCATCCGCAAATGGACACCCGCGCGGTATCGGGCGCTGCTGCGCACGGCCGGGCCGGGCTCGGTCCAGTTCCGCACGCGTCTGGCCGTCCTGATCGGTGCGGTGGCGATCGGGCTGGCGGCGACGGTCTTCGCCTGGGCTGCCGATGTCGCGGGCGAGTGGTTCGGCCATTTCGCCAAACATTATCACTGGGCGCCCTTGGTGGTGACGCCGCTGCTGTTCGCGGGGCTGGTCTGGATCACCCGCCGCTTTGCGCCACTGGCACGGGGGTCGGGCATTCCGCAGGTGATGGCGGCACAGGCCGACCCCGAACGCGCGACCGAAGGGCTGGTGTCGATCCGTACCGTCGTCGCCAAGGCGGGGCTGACGCTGGCGGCGGTGCTGGGCGGCGCATCGGTCGGACGCGAGGGGCCGACGGTGCAGATCGCCGCCGCCATCATGGGGCTGACCCACCGCATCCTGGGCGTGCCGCTGCGCGGCGCGGTGCTGATCGCGGGCGGTGCGGCGGGCGTTGCGGCGGCGTTCAACACGCCGCTGGCCGGGCTGCTCTTCGCGATTGAGGAGCTGGCGTCGGCCTATGAGCAGAAGGTCACGCTGCTGGTCATCGCCGCCATCGCGATTGCGGGCATGATCGCCCAGTCGGTGCAGGGCGATTATGTCTATTTCGGGCTGATCGGCGCGCATATGCCGATCGTCGGCGCGCTGGTCGCGGCCCCCGTGGCGGGGATCGTCGGCGGGCTGGCCGGGGGCGGTTTTGCCCGGCTGATGCTGATCCTGGCGACCGGGACCAATAGCGTCACCCGGTGGACCAAGCAGCGGCCGATCCTGTTCGCGGGGCTGTGCGGTGTCGTCGTCGCGGGGCTGGGGGTCGGCACCGGCCTGACCTGGGGCACCGGTTACGGCGCGGCGCGGGCGATGATCGTCGGGGTCGATGCGCCGCTGTGGTTCGGCCCGGCCAAATTCCTGGCGACGTTGTCCACCGCCGTGGCCGGGCTGCCGGGCGGCATCTTTGCGCCGTCCCTGTCGGTGGGGGCGGGGCTCGGCAACCTGCTGCGCTCGGTCTTCCCGAACTCGCCTGCCTCGGCGATCGTGATTCTGGGCATGGTCGGCTATTTCGCGGGCGTGGTCCGCGCGCCGTTGACCGCCGTCATCATCCTGTCCGAAACGACCGCCAGCCGCGGCCTGATGCTGCCCATGTTCGCCACCGCCTTCATCGCCGACGGGGTCAGCCAGCTGGTGTGCCGCGAGAAGCTGTACCACGGCCTGTCGCGGACGTTTGCGATGCGGCCGGTAGAGGAGAGTGTGCGCTGATAGGGTCACTGGTCGGGAAACGCCCAGTTGCGGACGTTCAACTACCCTTGGCCGCAATCGAAAAGGATGGAATTGCGCCGCTCAAAACATCCATGCAGGCCCAGCCTGTGACAAACCGATAATGGATGGTTGGCTGGCCCACAGGGGCACTGACTTCCCTCCATGTCTCGGATTGAGAGCAGGCAAACCGCGCACCTTCTAGACGGTATGCGAAGTGATTGGGGGCCAGCCCTTTATCCGGTGTGTCGTCCTCCTCGGTAGATAGTGCCATTTCATCGAGCAGGCGCACGATGCAGGGGCCGTCGAAGGAGATACGAAGAACGTGCTCATCGTCATCCGGTAAGACGAAGTCCGCAGAGATTGCATTCGTCTCCCAGCGAATTGAAAGGAGGTCGCTGGCAAGAGCATTCAGGCGAACGCCTGTTTCGATCGGCTCGTATAGAGGCATGATGGAATGCTGGCATTTTGAGCCAATGTCCGCAATCCACCATAATCGAACGCACCGCAATCACAGAACGGCCTATGCGGTTCTCATTTTCTCTCGCGACCGCCCCAGTGCGATCCCCGCGAGGTTTTGCGTCCGCTTGATATGACGCAGCTGGAACCGGGGCGGGCGAGGGAGGGCCGACCACTCCGCGAAATGCGCGACATGCGCGGGCGGCACCCTGACCTTTCCGGTCGCTTGCGCCACCACTGCCGCCGCATCGCCCAGCAGCAGGGCATCCGTCAGCCCCGCCTCATGCGCCGCCCGGGTCGCCGCAATCAGCGCCAGCCACTCTGCGGTCATGCTGGTGCCGGGCCCCAGGTTTCGGACGATGCGAGCCTGTCCCCCGATCACCACCGCATATTCCATGCCGCCGGGGCGATAGCCGCCGTCGAAGAAGATTTTCACAGCCCGCCGATGCTGCGCGCGACCGCCTCGGCCGTCTTGATGCCGTCGACCGCCGCCGACAGGATGCCGCCCGCATAGCCAGCGCCCTCGCCCGCCGGGTATAGGCCATAAGTGTTCAGGCTGTGCCCGTCCTCGCCGCGCGTGAAGCGGACCGGCGAGGAGGTGCGCGTCTCGACGCCGGTCATCACCACGTCGGGGTGGTCGTATCCGGCGATCTGGCGACCGAAGACGGGGATGGCCTCGCGCATCGCCTCGACCACGAAGTCGGGCAGGCATTCGGACAGGTCGGTCGGAGTCACGCCGGGGCGATAGGAGGGCGTGACCGACCCCAGGCTGGTCGAGGGGCGCTTGGCCAGGAAGTCGCCCACCCGCTGCGCCGGGGCCTTGTAGTTGGAGCCGCCCGCGACATAGGCGCGCTCTTCCCAATGGCGTTGCAGCGCGAGGCCCGCCAGCGGATCGCCGGGAAAGTCGCGCTCCGGGTCGATCGCGACCACGAAGCCCGAATTGGCGTTGCGCTCGTTGCGCGAATATTGGCTCATGCCGTTGGTCGCGACGCGGCCCTCCTCACTGGTCGCGGCGACCACCGTGCCGCCCGGACACATGCAGAAGCTGTAGACCGTCCGTCCGTTCTGGCAGTGGTGCGAGATGTGATATTCGGCCGCGCCCAGGATCGGGTTGCCCGCCTGATGCCCGAAGCGCGCGCGGTCGATCCAGCCCTGCGGATGCTCGATCCGCACACCGATCGAAAAGGGCTTGGCCTCGACATACACACCCGCCGCCTGCAGCATCGCGAAGCTGTCACGCGCGCTGTGGCCGATGGCGAGGACGACATGATCGGCCTCGAGATAGCCGCCGCCGTTCAGGTGCAGCCCGCGCACCCGGCGCTGGCCCGACCCGTCGGTCTCGACGTCCAGCCCGTCGACACGGGTCGAGAAGCGGTATTCGCCGCCCAGCTCCTCGATGGTCGCGCGCATGCTCTCGACCATGGTGACCAGGCGGAAGGTGCCGATATGCGGATGCGCCTCGGTCAGGATTTCGGGCGGCGCCCCCGCCTTGACGAATTCAGTCAGCACCTTGCGGTTCAGGTGGCGCGGGTCCTTGATCCGGCTGTAGAGCTTGCCGTCCGAGAAAGTGCCTGCCCCGCCTTCGCCGTACTGGACGTTGGATTCAGGATTCAGGACGCTGCGCCGCCACAGGCCCCAGGTGTCCTGGGTCCGCTCGCGCACCACCTTGCCGCGCTCCAGGATGATCGGACGATATCCCGCCTGCGCCAGCACCAGCGCGGCAAACAGGCCGCAGGGGCCCGCGCCGATCACGACCGGGCGCTTCGTACCTGCCGGTGGTCCGCTCGGCAGATGATAGCGGGTGTCGGGCGTGCGCTGGACATCGCGGTCGCGGCGGAACCGCTCCAGCACGGTGGCCTCGTTTTTCAGGTTCACGTCGACCGAATAGACGAGCTGGATATTGTTCTTGTCGCGCGCATCATGCCCGCGCCGCGCCACGACGAAGCGCACCAGTTCACGCGGGGTTACGCGCAACCGACGGCAGATGGCGGCGGGCAGGGCCTCGTCCGCATGGTGGAGAGGCAGTTTCAATTCACTGAGGCGGATCATCCCGCGCGCCATATAGAATTGCGCCGCGTCCCGCCATCGTCCCTATGGATCACGCGTCGGGGGAAAGAACCAGCATCTTCTGGATGATTTCGGGCCCTTCGCGCCAGGTGCGAAAGCCCATGGCTTCGTAATAGGTCAGGCCCATGGAGTTGTCGGCACCGATCGTTGCGTCGATCCTTGCGAGGCCCGCCGCAATGGCGGCGTCCCGGCTGACGGCAAACAGTGCTCGGCCGACTCCCCGCCGATGGGCACGCGGGCTGACATGGGTTCCGATGATGCCCCATCCCTCGGGCACGTCATAGCGATTGCCCGCTACGGCGCGCTTGAGCGATTGGAAGCCCAGCACCTCGCCGTCGTCATCGACCGCGACGCTGCAGCGGATGCCATCGGGCGCGGTGATGTAGTTTGACAGCGTGAAGGCCGGATCGTGCGGACGCGTTCGGCCGGTCAAAGCCATGATCTCTCGAAGAACATGGCTCATCGCCACAGCATCGTTCGGGGTGGCGGTGCGGATCATCATGCAGGGGCCTCACGACGCTGGGATCGAAGCCGCCATGCTATCAGGCTACGGTGCGATCGCCAGCGTCGGGAGTTATCCGCCCGCGGCGCGGCGCTGGGGTAGTTCGGGCATGGCGGCCTGGTCCATGATCTCTGCCCGAAGCGCGTGCCAGCCCTCGCCAAACCAATATTCGCCGCGTTCGACGCGAAGGATCGGATCGTGCGAGGTGGCGACATCGTCGCTCGGGATCATCTGCTGATCCGGCACGCTGAAAAAGGCGCGCACGATCGGGGTGGTCGGGCTGCACCCTTCGCGCACCACGACACCCAGCCGATTGGAATTGAGCCGGACCAGCCCGCCAAAGGGCTGGATGCCCAGGCTGGTGATGAAGGCCCGCAGGATTTCGGTGTCGAAATGCCCGTCCCATTCAATCATCTGGGCCAGCGCCTCGTGCGGCGACCAGGCGCGCTTGTACGACCGGATCGAGGTAACCGCGTCATACACGTCGCACACCGCCGAGATGCGGACGAACAGGCTCAGCTGCTCGTCCTTCAACCCGTCGGGATAGCCGGTGCCGTCCATCTTTTCGTGATGATGGCGGCACACATCCAGGATGCGCGGGTCGAGATCCTCCATGTCGAGCAGGATGCTGTGCCCCAGGCTGGGGTGCATCCGCATCTTGGCCAGTTCGGCCGGGTCGAGGCGGCCGGGCTTGTCGACGATCTCGGACTCGATCTTCATCTTGCCGATATCGTGCAGCACGCCCGCCATGCCCGCCACACGGACATCATGGTCGCTCAGCCCCAGATGACGTGCCAGCGCCATCATCAGCGTTCCGACCGCAACCGAATGGATATAGGTATAGCGATCCTTGTCCTTCAGCCGGGTGACCGCGATCATCGCGGCGGGCCCCTGCGAGGTGGCCTGGGCGATCTCCTCGATCATCGGCGTCAGGTCGGAAGTGCGGATCACATGGCCCAGCCGGGCTTCGCCGAACAACTGGGTCACCGCCTCGGTCGCGCGTTCGGCGGTGACGCTGGCCAGTTCCATGTCGGTACGGGGCTTGCGACGCTTGGGCTTGATCATGGCCATCACGGGCGCGGCGCCTGGGGTAGTGGCAACGGGCACCGGCACAGGCACTGGCGCTGCCTGTTCGGCGATATCCCTTGCCGACACCAATGTCAGGCCGCGTCCCTTGTCCAGATCGATGGTCACATGCGGCACGGAATTGCGAATCTTGTCCCGGTCCTCGCTGTCCACCAGCAGGAAGGACTTTCGCCAAAATGGGTTCTTCAGCCATCCGCAATGCAGGGTGTGAATGAACATTCCCAGCTCTGCCTGGCTGCCCTCGATACGCAGATATCGATTTGTGTCTGACCGCTCGTTCATAGGGGGAATGCTTACCGAGGCACGGTAAAATTTTGGTTTCGAGCAGCTCGGATCGGCATTGTCCTTACGTTCCGTTAAAACGTTGAAAAATCCATGTATTGACCATTTTGGTCAGACAAAACCGCTCTAAAAAATATTCGGGGACGTTCGTCGGGTCGCCCGACCGCTATCCAACGCCCCGTTGCCCTCCAAGCTCATCATATGACGTGATAATCATTATCATTCGCGTTGACAGTGCGAGTGTCTCGCAATAGCGGCTTGATGCAAAGGGGAAACATCATGTCACATTCGTTCATCGCCCTATCCTGTGTCGGCTTTCTGGCGACCGCACCCGGTGTCGCCGCAGCCGAAAGCACGCCGCGCGCCGACAGCACGGCCACCCGCGCGCAGGATGCGACGGGGCAGCGCGACACGGTCGTCGTGACTGGTCAGCGCGCCGCCACCGCGACGCTGGAAAGCCCGAAGGCGACCGCCGCGCTGCTCGACACGCCGCAGACCATCACCGTGGTCAGCGAGCAGACCATCCGGAAACAGAATCTCCAGACGCTGCGCGACGTGCTCCAGACACTGCCGGGGATCACCTTCGGCGCGGGCGAGGGTGGCGGCGGTTATGGCGATTCGATCAACCTGCGCGGCTATTCGGCCAGCAACGACATCACCATCGACGGGGTGCGCGACAGTGCGCAGTATAGCCGCACCGACCCGTTCAACCTGCAACAGGTCGAGGTCTATAACGGCGCGAACAGCGTCTTCAACGGATCGGGTTCGGTCGGGGGCACGATCAACCTCGTCTCCAAGGTGCCCACGCCCGAGACGCTGACGATCATGCAGGGCTCGGTCGGCACCGACAATTATTATCGCGGCGCGATCGACAGCAATGTCCGCGTGTCGGACCTGGTCGCGGTGCGCCTGAACGGCGCCTACCACCATAACGACGTACCCGGCCGCGATGTCGAGAAGATGGAGCGCTGGGGCATCGCGCCCTCGGTCACGATCGGCATCGGCGGGCCGACCAGCCTGACGCTGGCCTATGTCCATCAGGAGGATCGCAACACGCCGGTCTATGGCATTCCCTGGTTCGACAATGGCCTGGTCGATGGCTTCGTGCCCGGCGCCAAGCGTTCGAGCTATTTCGGGATCGCCAATCTCGACCGGCAGGACAGCACGGTCGATCGCTTCACCACGACCTTCCGCCACCAGATCGACGAGCATTGGAGCGTGCGCAACCTGACCCGCTGGCAGCAGGTGACTCAGTATAGCGTCACCTCCGCGCCACAGGGGACCTTCTGTCTGGCCTCGACCAACCGCCAGCCGGTGACGGCGACGCCGGGCGCCACCATCGGCGCCGCATGCCCGACCAATTTGCCAGCGGGCTTCTACCTGCCGTCCGGTCCGCGCGGACTGGTGCGCGATCAGCAGAACCAGATGCTGACCAACCAGATCGACCTGCGCCATGAGGCAGGCGCGAAGGGCGGTTTCCACAATGTCCTGAACATCGGCATGTCGGGCATGATCGAGAATTACCGCCTGACCCAGGGGTCGCTGCTGCGCAACGCGGACGGCAGCGTGGTGGCGCAGCCCGCGATCGAGATCGCCAACCCGAACACCAATTATGCCGGCCCGATCAACTTCGTGGCCACCGCCCAGTCGCGCAGCGAGACTCGCAACCTGGCCGTCTATGCCTTCGACACGCTGGCGCTGAACCGCTTCTTCGAGCTGAACGGCGGCGTGCGCTGGGAATATCAGGAGGCCAATTTCCGCGCCCTGCCGCTGGCGGCGGCCAATGCGGGGCAACTTGCCTATCAGCCGCAGGTCAGCCGCGAGAAGCTGCTCTCCTGGCGCGCGGGCGCCGTGTTCCACCCGGTCGAGAATGTCAGCATCTATGCGGGCTATGGCAATGCCAAGACGCCGTCCTCGACGACCGTCCGGCTGGGCTGCGGCGTGCCGTCCACCGCGACCGCCGCGAACCCCTGCGCCGTCGCCCCGGAGACCGCCAAGAATTACGAGGCGGGGGTGAAGGCCGGGCTGTTCGGTCGTCGCCTGGAGCTGACCGCCGCCATCTTCCGCAACGAGCGGACCAATTACCGCGTGCCCTCCAACGATCCGGCGCTGCCGGTGGGCTTGCAGGTGCTGGACGGGCGCAGCCGCGTCGACGGCATCGCGCTGGGTGCGTCGGGGGCGATCACCCCGGCCTGGACGATCTTCGCCAACTATACCTATCTCGACGGCAAGGTGCTGCAGAGTATCTCCAACCGCGACAAGGCGGCGGGCGTGCTCGATCCGCAGGCAGGTGCCGAGCTGGTCCAGACGCCCGAGCATTCGGGCAGCCTGTTCACCACCTACAAGCTGCCCTTCGGCCTGGAGGTCGGTTACGGCCTGACCTATCAGGGATCGTTCGCGACCAACGTCCCCGTTGCGGGGAATCGGGTGCAGTTCCATGTGGACGATTATCTGATCCACCGCGCCTTCCTGGCCTACACCATCGCCCAGCGCTGGACGATGCAGCTCAACGTCCAGAACTTCACCGACGAGAAATACGTCACGGGCGTGCGCAACAACATCAACGCGACGACCGGCGTCGTCACGGGCGGCTGGGCGGTCCCGGGCGACCGGCGTCAGGCGACGCTGAGCCTGTTCTATAATTTCTGACCGGACTAGCCTGCGCTCATGCTGATCGTCCTCCCCGATATCCTCGATCCCGCCGGGGTCGCCCAGGTCCGCCGCGTCATCGATGCGGGAGCCTGGGCGGACGGCAACGCCACCTCCGGCCCGCAGGCGGCGCTTGCCAAGCGCAACGAGCAACTACCCGAGGATTCGGGGGCGGCGGTCGAGGCGGGACGGATGGTCCTCGACGCGCTGGGCCGCTCAGCCTTGTTCGTGGCGGCGGCGCTGCCGCTGAAGGTCTATCCGCCGCTGTTCAACCGCTATGCGGGCGGACAGGCGTTCGACGTGCATGTCGACAATGCCGTAAGGTTGAAGCGGGGCAGCGATTTCCGGATGCGCTCCGACCTGTCGCTGACCCTCTTCCTCGAGGACCCGGACGCCTATGACGGCGGCGAACTGGTGGTCGAGGATCTCTATGGCGAGCAGCGGGTGAAGCTGTCGGCCGGGAGCGCGGTCCTCTATCCCGCCTCGAGCCTCCATCGGGTCGAGCCGGTGACGCGGGGCACGCGCGTCGCCTCCTTCCTGTGGATTCAGTCGATGGTCCGCGACGATGGCGAGCGGCGCATCCTGTTCGACCTGGACCGCGCGGTGCAGCGGGTCGGCGCGGACAAGGGGCAGGGGGATCGCTCGGTCGTCGAGCTGACCGGCGTCTACCACAACCTGCTGCGCCGCTGGGCCGACGCATGACCGCCGCGACCCTTTCCAAGTCCAAGAAGCGCAAATGGCGCAGCTGGTGGTTGAAGCAGTTCCACACCTGGCACTGGATCAGCGCAGCGGTGTCGCTGGTAGGCATGATGCTGTTTGCGATCACCGGGCTCACGTTGAACCACGCCGCCAGCATCTCGGCCAGCCCGAAGACCGTGCAGAAGAGTGGGCTCTTGGCCCCCGGCCTGCGGCCGCTGCTGGCCAACCCGAAGACGAACGATGCGCCCTTGCCGCCCCGCGTGGCGGAAGCGGTGGAGCGCGCGGTCGATCTCGATCCCGCCGGCCGGCCGGGCGAATGGTCGGACGGCGAAGTCTATGTCGCCATGCCGCGCCCCGGCGGCGATGCCTGGGTCAGCATCGACCGGACGAGCGGCGCGATCACCTCGGAGCGGACCGATCGCGGCTGGATCTCCTATCTCAACGACCTGCACAAGGGGCGCAATGCCGGGGCCGCCTGGTTCTGGTTCATCGACGTCTTCGCGGTCGCCTGTATCGTCTTCACCCTGACCGGGCTGCTGCTGCTCCAGATGCACGCGCGGCACCGGCCCTCGACCTGGCCGCTGGTGGCGGCGGGCTTCCTGATCCCGGCGGCGATCGCCGTCTTTGTCCTGCACTGATGGAGAAACTCACGATGCGATCGACCGCTATTCTGGCGCTGGGCGCGGTGGCACTGCCGGGGGCGGCGAGCGCCGCGACGGTGAACGTCACCATTCCGAAGTTGAACGTCGCCGAATATCACAAGCCCTATGTCGCGGTCTGGCTGGAGCCTGCGACCGGCGGCCCGGCGCGCACGCTCGCCATCTGGTACGACGTCAAGAAGCAGGGCGGCGAGCCCGGCACCAAGTGGCTGTCCGACCTGCGCGCCTGGTGGCGGAAGGGCGGGCGGAGCATGGCGATGCCCGCAAACGGGATCAGCGGCGCGACCCGCGCGCCCGGCACCCATGCCATCCCGCTGCCCGCCGACCTGAAGCCCGGCCAATATGTCCTGAACGTCGAGGCTGCGCGCGAGACCGGCGGGCGCGAGCTGGTGCAGGTGCCGCTGACCGTGCCGAACCCCAACGCGCGCGGGGCGGGCAGCCATGAACTGGGCGCCGTGACCGTCTCGGCGCGCTGACAGGGGGATCATCATGAAGAACCATCGCCTCAAGCTGCTCGCCGCCGCCGCGTTGCTCGCCATTCCCGGCTTCGCCTCGGCGCATCGCATGTGGCTGCTCCCCTCGGGCACCATCTTCTCGGGCACCGACAGCTGGGTGACGGTCGACAGCGCCGTCTCCAATGACCTGTTCTACGCCGACCACCAGCCCGGCCGGATCGAATGGATGAAGGTCTGGCAGCCCGATGGCACGCCCGGCCGCATCCAGAACGGATCGACCGGGCGTTATCGCTCGGTCTTCGACGTGCAGCTGGACAAGCCCGGCACCTGGAAGATCGGCAGCGAGATGTCGGGGATCATGGGCAGCTTCAAGGTCGATGGCGTCGAGAAGCGCGTCGGTGGACGTGGCGGACCGCCCGGCCCGAACGGCGTGCGCCAGCCGCCGCTGACCGTCGCCAACATCCCCGCCAATGCGACCGACGTGACGCTGACCGAAACGCTCGGCCGTAACGAGATTTTCGTGACGGCGGGCGAGCCGACGCGCACCGTCCTGAAGCCGACGGGCAAGGGGCTGGAACTCGATCCCGTCACCCACCCCGATGAACTGGTCGCGGGCGAGACGGCGAAGTTCCGCTTTCTGGTCGACGGCAAGCCTGCGCCGAACCTGAAGGTCACCATCGTCCCCGGCGGCAAGCGCTACCGCGACGCCGAAGGGGCCAAGGAGGTGACCACCGACGCGCAAGGCGTGCTGTCCTATGCCTGGCCCGCCGCAGGCATGTACTGGCTGAATGCGACGCTGACCGACGACAAGCCCACCGCCCCGCGCGCGACTCAGCGGCGGATGAGCTACACCACCACGCTGGAAGTCATGACCCCGTGAGGATCATCCTGCCGCCCCGGATCGACCCGAACGCCGTGGCGAACGGCGATCCGGCGGCGGTCGTCACGTTGGGCGGCGAGACGATGGGGACGATGTGGCGGGTGCTCTATGCCACCCACGACGTGCCCGGCGCGCAAGATGTGGGGGCGGCGGTGCAGGCGCGGCTGGACGATCTCGTCGCCCAGATGAGCCACTGGGAGACCGACTCGGTGCTGTCGCACTTCAACCGCTCGCCAACGGGCAGTTGGAGTGTGCTGCCGCCCGATTTTGCGACGGTGATCGACACGGCCCTGCGCGTCGCGGCGCTGAGTGACGGCGCGTTCGATCCGGCGATCGGGCATCTGGTCGATCTCTGGGGCCATGGGCCGAAGGGGCCGCAGCCTGAGCCTGACGTGGCGGCGATCGAGCGGGCTCGCGTCTCGGGTGGCTGGCATCGCCTGCGCTGGGATAGCGCGAGCGCGCGGTTGTGGCAGCCGGGCGGCATCACGCTCGACCTGTCGGGCATCGCCAAGGGCTATGCCGCCGATGCGGTCGCGGACACGCTGGCGGCGCTGGGCTTTCGGCATTGCCTGGTCGAGGTGGGGGGCGAGCTGGTCGGGCGCGGCACGCGACCCGATGGCGATCCCTGGTGGGTCGATCTCGAAATTCCGCCGGGCGTCGATCTGCCCGCGATGCGCGTGGCGCTGCACCAGATGGCGGTGGCGGGCAGCGGGACCTATCGCAAGGGCGAGCACGGCCTGGACCCCCGCACCGGCCGCCCGCCGACCAACGGGGTGATCGCGGTCCATGTCGTCGCCGAAACTGCGATGCTGGCCGATGCGCTGGCGACCGCCGTCGCGGTGCTGTTCCCCGACCTGTCGGCGCTGGCACCGATGCGGGTCGCGGCGCGTATCCTGGTTCGGCGGGGCGGGGCGGTGGAAGAGGTTCTGACCGAGCCGTTACAACGGCTGCTCGGCTAACTTTCCTTCCCTGCAAGGGGAGGGGGACCAGCGAAGCTGGTGGAGGGGTGTCACCCTATCGAGAGCGGGACACCCCTCCGTCAGGGCTACGCCCTGCCACCTCCCCTTAGAGGGGAGGAAGTATGGATCAGAACCGCCCCCGGAGCGTCACGCGAACGTTGCGCGGCGCACCGGGCATCGTCCACACATCGGCATAGCTGCTGGCGATGTAATAGGTGTCGAACAGGTTCTCGAGGTCGAGCCGAACGTCGAAGCGCGGGTTCACCGCCCAGGTCGCATCCGCCCGAACGATCGTATAGCCGGGCAGGCGATAGCCGCTGGCGAAGGGATCGCCATTGCGCGCGCCGACATGGGTGACACCGCCGCCGATCGTCATGTCGCCCATCCGCTGATGCAGGTCGAGCGCGGCGATATGCTTGGGCACGTTGGACAGCATCGTGCCGATCAGCGCGGCGTTCTTGTCGTTGCGCACCGTCGCCTCGGTATAGGTATAGGTCGCGGTGCCGGTCAGCCCGCCGGTCAGGTGCAGGTCTGCGACCGTCTCCACCCCGCGCGACCGCTGCCGCCCGATCTGGGTCTTGACGAACACGTCGGTGGCATTGGGGTTCAGCACGTTGCGCTTGGTCATGGTGAACAGCGCGGTCTGGCCGGTCAGCGCTCCGCCGAAGAGCGTGTATTTCGCGCCCAGCTCGGTGGATTCGCTACGCTCGGCATCGAAGCTGCTCACCCCGTCCGACGGGTTCAGCCGCAGCGACCGGCCCCAGCTGGTGAAGAGCGAGAAGTTCGGGCTTGCGGACCAGGTCAGCGCGGCGCGCGGGGTTACGCCGCGATCAACCGTCTCCAGCGTCAGGTTGCCGCGCAACGCATTGACCATCGTCTCGCGGAAACTGTTCCAGCGCGCGCCGATCAGCGCGGTGAAGTCTCCGAAGCGGATCAGGTCCTGCGCATAGACGCTCTCGCTGCGATAGGAGGAATGGCGCAGCGCGAAGGGCTGCGGCACCGGCAGCGGCTGGCCATAGACGGGATCGAAGGCGTCGATGGTCAGGATCGGCGCACCCGGCCGCCCGCGCGCCTGATCCATGCGGAAGTCCAGGCCGTGCCGCACCCGGTCCATCCCGACCCGGATGTCGTGCGACAGGCCCAGCCAGTCGACCTTGGCGGTCAGCTCGACACGGGCGGTCAGGTCCTGCCAGCGGAAATCATGATAGCGATAGGAGCGCCCGATCGTCCGCCCATCGGCCTGCACACCGCGCGCGCCGAAATCGACCTGGGTGGCATGGCCGGTCAGGAAGCCGTCGCGGCTCGACAACCCGGCCTCCAGCGAAATCCGGTCGGTCAGTGTCGCAAAGACGCTGCCTTGCTGCCACAGCATCCGCTGGGTCATGCGGCCATCGGCGGGCTCGCCCAGGAACGTGTCGCGGTCCATGGCGCGGGGATTGCCCTTGATCGCGGCGACCCCACGATCGATCGGCGCGCGGTTGCGCATGAACTCGGCCTGATAGAGGAAGCGCAGATCCTGGCTGGGCGTGAACGAGACCGAGGGGGCCAGCAGCAGTCGGTCGGTGTGGACGAACCGACGAAAGCTGTCGCCCTCCTCCGACACGCCGATCAGCCGGGCCGACAGCGTATTCGTCACCGGGCCGCTGATATCGCCCATCGCGCGCACCCGGTTCCAGCTGCCATAGCTGAGCGACACCTCGCCCTGGCGGGTGTCGGTCGGTGCCTTGGTGACGATGTTGAGCGACCCGCCCGGCTCGCCCATGCCTGACAGGGCGGCGGCGGCGCCTTTCAGAAACTCGAACCGCTCGACCGTCGCGACATCGACCGGCGCGTTAAAGCCCAGATTGCTGCTGAAGCGGTTGATGAGGATGTCGGGGCCGCTATTCTCGTTCCCCGCAAAGCCGCGAATGGCATATTTGTCCCACAGCCCGCCAAAATCGTTCTGCCGCGACACGCCGCCCGCCAGGTCGATCGTGTCGTCCAGTCGGGTCGCGCCGGTCCGGTCGATCAACGCGCGGTCGATGATGCGCAAGGACTGGGGATAGCGGTTGGGGGGCGTATCAGTGCCGGTGATGCTGGCATTGGCGTCACGCAGGGCCGTGACGACGATATCCTTCTGCTCGTCACTGCCGCCATCGACCGGCGCGCGCGACGTCTGCGCCACCGCACCCTGGCCCATCGCCATCCCGGCCAGCAACACGGCGCATCCGATCGCCTTCGACATATTCGATAAACCCCAAACCACTGAATGTCGGCGGCCAGTATCGATAATGATAATAACTCTCAATCATAAAATGGATCGTTATTGGTCTGCTCGGGCTGTCACGCCTCTGCCATGCTGGTCCGCCATGGCCGGGGCGAGCGGTGACGGACCGCGCGTGAAATGATGGGAAGGGCAGTTTCAATGACGGCGATGCGGCGGACGATACGAGGCCTGGCGGTGCTGGCGACGGGGCTACTCGTCGCGACCGGCGCGCTGGCCGAGCCGTTGAAGGTCATGACCTTCAATGTCCGCTATGCCTCGGACGAGGGGGCACAGCGCTGGGCGGTGCGGCGACCGGTGATGGTCGAACTGATCCGCCGCGCCGCGCCCGATGTGATCGGGACGCAGGAACTGCTCCAGCGACAGGGGGACGATATCGTCGCCGCGCTGCCCGGTTATCGCTGGTTCGGGCGCGACCGGCGCGGCGGGCACGCCGACGAGCATATGGGAATCTTCTATCGCACCGACCGGCTGACCCTGATCGACCAGGGCGACTTCTGGTTGTCGGACACGCCCGAGGTGGTGGGCAGCCAGAGCTGGGGCACCGACCTGCCGCGCCTGGCGAGCTGGGCGGTGTTCGAGACCAGGGAGGCCAAGCCGCACCGCTTCCTGTTCGTCGACACCCATCTGCCGCACCGCGATCAGGACGGCGAGGCGCGCGACAAGGCGGCCCGGCTGATCCTGTCGCGCTTGCCCGACCTGGCCAAGGGGCTGCCGCTGGTCCTGGCGGGCGACATGAACGCCCGGCCGGATACGGCCGCCTATCGCACCTTCGCAGGCGCGCTGACTGATGCCTGGGGCAGCGCGAAGCGGCGCGAGGGGCCGGTGCTGACCTTCCACGACTTCACCGGCACGCCCGACCGCCGGATCGACTATCTCTTCCTGCGCGGGTTCAAGGCGGACACCGTGACGACCGACACCTATCACCGGGGCAAGGTCTATCCGTCGGACCATTTCCCGATCCGCGCGACCCTGTCGTTCGAGGGCGAGAAGCCCTGAGAGGCCTCCCCCATCCCGCATTAGGGAGCTTCGTTTCCCGATAGCGTTATCATTTGGCCCCTCCTATGATCGGCGGGACAGCCATGGGCGGCGGGGAATCGCGCGTATGCCGGGCATAGGAGAGGGATGATATGCGGAAGGGGCAATCACGGTCCGGCGCGGGGCGAGGGGCGGTATGGGCGCTGCTGTTCGGCACGGCGGCGGCCTGGCCGGTCATGGCGGAGGCGCGGCCGCGCATCCTGACCCCGATGAGCGCCCATGCCGTTCTGCAGCGCGATCGGCCGATCATCGTCGAGGGCGCGGCCGACGCGGGCGAGGGCGTCACCGTGATGCTGGGCGGAACCAGCGCCACCGCGACTGCCGATGCCAAGGGCCATTGGCGCGCGACCCTGCCCGCCATGGCGGCGACCGCCACCCCGCTGACGCTGACCGCGACCGGCAAGGACGGCGCTGTCGACACGATGGACGACCTGCTGGTCGGTGACGTCTGGCTGTGCTCGGGCCAGTCCAACATGGAATATCCGACCAAGCAGGCGCTGAACGGCGAGGGGCTGGTCAAGGGCGCGGCCAATGACCGTATCCGGCTGCTCGACGTGGCCCATCATGTCGGCCTGTCCGCCGATGAGCCGCTGGAGAAGCGCCCGGTCTGGGCCGCCGCTTCGCCCGCCAGCGTCGCCGATTTTTCGGCGGCCTGCTATCTGATGGTCAAGGATTTGGCGGCCAAGGCGAATGTGCCGATGGGCGCGATCGATTCGAGCTGGGGTGGGACCAAGATCCTGCCATGGATCGACCCCACCGATGCGCGCAAGCTGCCCGGCCTGTCGGCCGACGCCGATCTGCTGGCCCTGTACGCGCGCGACCATGCGGCGGGCCTGCGCGCGTTCGGCGACCGCTGGGGCGAGTGGTGGCGCAAGGCGATGGGCACGAAACGCGGGCAGGAGCCGTGGAACGCCCCCGACCGGCTGAACTGGACCCCGGTGCCCAAATTCGGCCCGTGGGAGGAATGGGGCGTGCCCGAACTCGCCGACTATAACGGGCTGGTATGGTTCCGGCAGGGCTTCGACCTGCCGACCGCCCCGACCGGCGACGGGGTGATCGAACTGGCGGGAATCGACGAGCTCGACACCGTCTGGGTCAATGGCGTGGTCGTCGGCGCGACCTTTGGCTGGGGCGACTGGCGGCGCTACACCGTGCCGCGCTCGGCCCTGAAGAAGGGACACAACGAGATCGTCGTCGGGCTGGGCGATACCTATGGTCCGGGCGGCATGTTCGGTCCCGGCGACAAGATCCAGTTCACCCCCGCGGGCGGCCAGCCCATCCCGCTCGGCACCGGGTGGCGCTATTCGGTCTATAAGGCGAACGACCAGAGTTATCCGCGCAGCCCCTGGGAAAGCCATGCGGGGCTCGGCACACTCTACAACGGCATGATCGCGCCACTGGGTCCGATCGGGTTGAAGGGCGTCGCCTGGTATCAGGGCGAGTCCGATGTCGGGCTCGCCAGCTATGGCGACCGGCTGGCGGCGCTGATGACCGGGTGGCGGCGTCAGTTTGGCGACCCGAACCTGCCCTTCCTGATCGTCCAGCTCGCCGATTTCGGCGCGCCGCCGGTGAAGATCGGCGACAGCGGCTGGGCGGCCCTGCGCGAGACGCAGCGTCTGGCGGTGCTGCGCGACAATCATGCGGCGCTGGCGACGACGATCGATATCGGCGTGCGCAACGATATCCATCCGGCGGACAAGAACGAACTCGCCAAGCGGTTGGTCTTCGCCGAACAGCATCTGGAGGCGGGCGACCGCGCCCATGCGTCCGGGCCGATGATCGCCTCGGCCACCCGCGCGGGGGGAGAGGTCGTGCTGCGCTTCGACGGGGTGCAGGGCGCGCTTCATGCGTGGAGTGCGGCCGCGCCGATCGGATTCGAGCTGTGTGACGCAAGCGCCTGTCGTTATGCGAATGCGAGCGTGAACGGGTCGGAGGTACGACTGGCCGATGCGAAGCCGGGTGATGTCCGTGTCCGCTACGCCTGGGCCGATGCGCCGGTGGTCAACTTCTATGACGAAGCCCCGCATCCGGTGGTGCCGTTCGAGGCGGCGATTACGGGAAACTGACGGAAGCCGCCCTCACCCTTCCAGCGCTTCGCGCCTCCCTCCCTCTCCCGCCGGGAGAGGGAAGGGGCCCGCCCGCGTCAGCGGGTGGGAAGGGTGAGGGTGGTTCGACCGAAAGGGAAAACACCACCACTCGACGCGTTACACCGGACGAAGCGCCCCAAAATGCGCTTGAAATAAAATTCCATCCGGTTGAAAGATAGCAACGACCCGAGCGGAATCGGGCGAAGCTTTGAGGAGAGAGCATGGCCGTGCCGCCAGAAGGCATTTCGCGCGCCAACCTGGCCCCGTTGCAGCTGCATGTCCCTGAGCCGAAATTCCGGCCGGGCGATGCGGTCGACTTCGCCAGTGTCGAGGTTCCGCCCGCCGGTGCGCAGCGCCGCCCGGACACCGCCGCGCCCGCCGATAGCTTCCATGAACTCGCCTATACGCTCGTTCGCGTGCTGGACGACGAGGGCCGCGCGGTCGGTCCCTGGGACCCCCGGCTCTCGGCCGATCGTCTCCGCCGGATGCTGCGCCACATGGTGCTGCTCCGCGCCTTTGACGAGCGCATGTTCCGCGCGCAGCGCCAGGGTAAGACCAGCTTCTACATGAAGGCGCTGGGCGAGGAGGCGGTCGCCGTCGCCGCTGCCCATGCGCTGGATTATGAGGATATGTGTTTCCCCTCGTACCGCCAGCAGGGGCTGTTGATCGCGCGCGACTGGTCGCTGGTCGACATGATGAACCAGATTTATTCCAACAGCGCGGACCGGCTGGGCGGCAAGCAACTGCCCATCATGTATTCCGCGAAAGAGGCTGGTTTCTTCTCGATCTCGGGCAATCTGACGACGCAATATCCGCAAGCCGTGGGCTGGGCGATGGCCTCGGCCGCCAAGGGCGACACCCGCATTGCCGCCGTGTGGTGCGGCGAGGGCTCGACGGCGGAAGGCGACTTCCACTCGGCCTGCACCTTTGCCGCCGTCTACCGCGCGCCGGTCGTCATGAACGTCGTCAACAACCAGTGGGCGATCTCCAGTTTTTCCGGCTTTGCGGGTGCGGAGGCGACGACCTTTGCCGCGCGGGCGATCGGCTATGGCATTGCGGGGCTGCGGGTCGATGGCAATGACGCGCTGGCGGTCTATGCCGCGACGCAGTGGGCGGCCGAGCGGGCGCGGACCAACCAGGGTGCGACGCTGATCGAGCATTTCACCTATCGCACCGAGGGGCACTCCACCTCCGACGATCCCACCCAGTATCGCTCGGCGGGCGAGCCGACGGCGTGGCCGCTGGGCGATCCGATCCGGCGGTTGAAGGACCATCTGATCGGCCTGGGCGAGTGGGACGAGAAGCGCCACGCGACCCAGGACCGCGAAGTCGCCGAGGAGGTCCGCGCCGCGCAAAAGGCGGCCGAGGCGAACGGTATATTGGGCCACGGCCTGCACCAGCCGCTCGACAGCCTGTTCGACGGCGTGTTCGAGGAGATGCCCTGGCATCTGCGCGAGCAGCGCCAGCAGATGCTGGATGAGGAAGAAGCGAGCGGACGGCCATGGGCGCGGAAGTGACCCCCGTTCGGCACCACCCCGGCGAAGGCCGGGGTCCAGTCGCCACGTCCTTGCGATCGCAGGGTATCGTGTGCCTCCTATCGTCTCGCAACTGGACCCCGGCCTTCGCCGGGGTGGAAGATAATTGATGAGCGACCTGATCAACCAAACCGCTCCCGACGCGGGCGAAACGACCCGCATGAACATGATCCAGGCGATCAACTCCGCCATGGATGTGGTCATGGCGCGCGACCCCGATGTGGTCGTGATGGGTGAGGATGTCGGCTATTTCGGCGGCGTCTTCCGGGCGACAGCGGGCCTGCAGAAGAAATACGGCAAGACCCGTGTGTTCGACACGCCGATCACCGAATGCGGAATCATCGGCGTCGCGGTGGGCATGGGCGCGTACGGCCTGCGCCCCGTCCCCGAAATCCAGTTCGCCGACTATATCTACCCCGCGCTCGACCAGCTCGTGTCGGAGGCGGCACGGCTGCGCTATCGCTCGGCGGGCGAGTTCACCGCCCCCATTACGGTACGCTCGCCCTTCGGCGGCGGCATCTTCGGCGGCCAGACGCACAGCCAGTCGCCCGAAGGTATCTTCACCCATGTCTCGGGCATCAAGACGGTGATCCCGGCGACCCCGTACGACGCCAAGGGCCTGCTGATCGCCGCGATCGAGGACAATGATCCTGTCCTCTTCTTCGAGCCCAAGCGCATCTATAACGGCCCGTTCAACGGCCATTGGGATCGTCCGGCCGAAAACTGGTCCAAGCATCCCGGCGGCGAGGTCCCGACCGGCTATTACCGCATCCCGCTGGGCAAGGCGGCGACGGTGCGCGAAGGCGAGGCGGTGACGATCCTGTGCTACGGCACGATGGTCCATGTCTGCGCCGCCGTGGTCGCCGATATGGGCGTGGATGCCGAGATCATCGACCTGCGCACGCTCGTACCGCTCGACATCGAGGCGATCGAGGAATCGGTGAAGAAGACCGGCCGCTGCATGATCGTGCACGAGGCGACGCGCACCGGCGGGTACGGCGCGGAGCTGTCCGCGCTGGTTCAAGAACGCTGCTTCTATCACCTCGAAGCGCCGATCGCGCGCGTGACAGGCTTCGACACGCCCTATCCGCACAGCCTGGAATGGGCCTATTTCCCCGGCCCGGTCCGTATCGGCCAGGCGCTCAAGAACTTGCTGAAGGACGCCTGACATGGCTCGTTTCACCTTCCGCCTGCCCGATATCGGCGAAGGCATCTCCGAGGCCGAGATCGTCGCTTGGCACGTCAAGCTCGGCGATCGGGTCGAAGAGGACCAGTCGGTCGCCGACATGATGACCGACAAGGCGACCGTCGAGATGGAATCGCCCGTGTCGGGAATGGTGGTCGAACTGGCAGGCGAGGTCGGCGATCAGGTGCCGATCGGATCGGCGCTGATGGTGATCGAGACCGATGCGGTCGAGGAAGCGGCGTCGCCCGCGACCGAGGAACCGGTGCTAGAGGCGGAAAACCCCGGCGTCGAAGAAGCGCAAACTCCCTCTCCCACAAGGGGAGAGGGAGCAGAAGAAGGTGCTGGCCTCGCCCGCCGTTCGGGCACGGGCGCAGGACCTGGGCGTCGATCTCGCCAGCGTGAAGCCTGCCGAGGGCGACCGCGTCCGCCATTCGGACCTCGACGCGTTCCTGCGTTATGGTTCGGGCCAGGGCTATACCCCCGTCCGCGCGCCTCGCGCCGACGAAGCAGTGCGCGTCATCGGGATGCGCCGCCGCATCGCCGAGAACATGGCCGCGTCGAAGCGCGCCATTCCGCACTTCACCTATGTCGAGGAAATCGACGTCACCGCGCTGGAAGAGACGCGCGCGCAGTTGAACGCCGGGCGGGGCAATCGACCCAAGCTGACCATGCTGCCCCTGCTGATCGTGGCGATCTGCAAGACCTTGCCCGACTTCCCGATGCTCAATGCGCGTTATGACGACGAGGCGGGCGTGGTGAACCGTTCGGGTGCGGTACATATGGGCATGGCGACGCAGACCCCCGCCGGGTTGATGGTCCCGGTCATCCGTAACGCCGAGAGCCGCAATGTCTGGCAGCTGGCGACCGAGATCGGCCGCCTGGCCGAGGCCGCCCGCGCGGGTAGCATCGCCAGCACCGACATGGGCGGCGGCACGATCACCCTGACCTCGCTGGGGCCGCTGGGCGGTATCGCGACGACGCCGGTCATCAACCGGCCCGAGGTCGCGATCATCGGCCCGAACCGCATCGTCGAGCGGCCGGTCTTCCGTTCCGACGGACGCGGCGGCGAGACGATCGCGCGCGCCAAGCTGATGAACCTGTCGATCAGCTGCGACCACCGGGTCGTCGATGGCTATGATGCGGCCAGCTATGTTCAGGCGTTGAAGCGGCTGCTGGAAACGCCGGTGATGCTGTTCGCGGATTGAGGACGCCGCCCTCGCCCTGAACCAAATCCCGCCCCCCGCGTCCTGTCTCTCAAGGCAGGAGAATTTCATGCGCGGAATGACGGCGGGTTCGCTGGAAGTGACGTCGGACGGGACGGTGCGCGGAATGGTCGGTGGCGACGTGCTTGTCGCCTCCGGTGTCCATGCGACGATCAAGGCCATGGTCGCGGGCGACGTGATTGTCGAGCGCGGCGCCTCGGTACGGATTACCGGTATGGTATCGGGCCGCGTCGTCAATCTGGGCGGCGCGGTCGAGGTGAGGGGCATGGTCGCCGGGTGACTCCCGGCTTGCCATCCGCATCCCGAGCGTGAACAGGGGCGGCATGACGACCGCTTCATCTGCGCGCACCGGACTGTTGCTGGGCATCGGCGCCTATGTCAGCTGGGGCATCCTGCCGCTCTACCTCAAGCTGTTGAAGGGCATCCCCGCGCTCCAGGTACTGGCGCATCGCATCCTGTGGTCGCTGCTTCTGCTCGCCGTCGTCGTACTGGTCGCGCGGCGCGGCAAGGCCATTATAGCGGCGGCGCGAGGCCGCACCTTGCTTCTGCTCTGCGCCAGTGCCGCACTGATCGCGGTCAACTGGCTGGTCTATATCTGGTCGGTCCAGAACAATCATGTTCTGGAAGCGAGCCTTGGCTATTTCATCAATCCGCTGGTCAATGTCGGGCTGGGCGTAGCCTTGCTGGGCGAGCGTATCCGGCGGATGCAGGCGGTGGCGGTGGGCATCGCTGCCACCGGTGTGGTCGTGCTGGCGGTCAGCGGGGGCGGGGCGATCGGCATTTCGCTGGCGCTGGCCTTGTCATTCGGTTTCTACGGCTTTGTGCGCAAGATCGCGGCGATCGATGCGCTCGGCGGCCTGACGGTCGAGACGCTGCTGCTCGCCGCCCCTGCGCTGTTCGTCCTGCTCCAGGCGAGCGGCGACGGCACGGCGGCGTTCGGGGTGGACCGGCATCTCGACATGCTGTTGATCCTGGCGGGCGCGGTGACGGCGGCGCCGCTGCTGATGTTCGCGGCGGCGGCGCGGCGGATGCGTTATGCGACGCTCGGCCTGTTGCAATATATCGCGCCAACGCTGCAATTCGCCCAGGCCGTGCTGCTCTTCGGCGAGCCGCTCAAGCCCGTCCATATCGTCACCTTCGTGCTGATCTGGGCCGGTTGTGCGCTCTACGCCTTTGACAGCGTGCGGGGGAGCCGGACGCCGGTGACGGCGAAATAGGTTCGCGCGGAGACGCGGAGACGCGGAGACGCGGAGACGCGGAGACGCGGAGACGCGGAGACGCGGAGACGCGGAGGGGAGCACCGTGCCGCAGGCTGCCTGCTTTCACCACAGCTCGGCTTTGGCTGCCGATCGAAGGGAGGAGGACAGGGCGGCACGTCCAGACACCTCCGCGTCTCCGCGCCTCCGCGTGAACGAACCTACTTCCGTCCGCTCTGCAATTTCGCCACCGCCCGCCGTAACACCCCGCGCGGCGCGATCCGCGTGCTGACGGTGGTCAGCCGGTTGAGCAGCCCGGACACCATCACCGCCTGTCCCCGCTCCAGCGCCGCCAAACCGTCGCGCACCACTTGCTCGGACGTACCCGCAAACCGCTCGAACATCGGCGTCTCGGCCATGCCAGCGATATCGGCGAACTCGGTCTTGGTCGGCCCGGGGCAGAGCGCGGTGACGGTGACGCCGCGACCCTTGACCTCCTCATGCAGCGCCTCGGAAAAGTGCAGCACGAACGCCTTGCTGGCATAATAGACCGCCATATAGGGCCCCGGCTGAAAGGCGGCGGTGGACGCGACGTTCAGCACGGCGCCTCGCCCCCGCGCCAGCATCGGCGGCAGCAGCGCATGGGTGAGCGTGACGAGCGCGCGGACGTTGAGGTCGATCATTCCCGTCTGCGTCACCAGGTCGCTCTCGGCAAAGTCGCCCAGCGCGCCGAAGCCCGCATTGTTGATCAGCGTATCGATCGACAGCCCCCGATCGACGATGCCGTCGAGCAGCGCCTTCACCCCCTCTGGCTGGCCGAGGTCGGCGGAGACGACATGCACCTCCACCCCCGGCCGCTGGCCCAGCTCACTCGCCAGCGCCGCCAGCCGGTCGGTCCGCCGGGCGGTCAGCACTAACGTCACCGGCTTCCTCGCCAGCGCTCGCGCGAAATCGGCGCCCAGCCCGGCCGAGGCGCCGGTGATCAGGATGGTGTCGGGCATCGCGGCCTCCCTTGGTCGGCGACTATCCCTTTAGCCAGCCGCCGGTGAATCCTGCCCTTAGCAATCCCCGTCGCAGATGCGGGTTCCGCCGCATCGTGTTCCAGATCAGGCCGGTGCGGTGATTCTCGATCATCGCGACGATCGGACCCTGGTCGATCCCCAGATAATCCTTGTCGACCCAGCCGACGCCCTGGACGATCTCGCCATGCTTCAACGGCTCGTCAGGCTTGGTCAGCGTCGGGTTGAACGCGTCGAGGAAGCCATATTTGCCATAGATGCCCGCACCATAGCGGTCGTGCATCGCCTTGATCGCGGGCATGACGATATCGGGGGCAAAGGCGATCGATCCGGCGGCGGCGGTGGGGGCCAGCGTGCCGTCGTCGCGCTCGCCGGGGCCACGCGCCGAATAGCTGAAGAACTCGCGGCGGACGCCATCGATCGTCTGGGTGAAATCCCCCGGCCCGTCACAGGCGGTCAGCCCCCAGATGTCGGAGCCATAGGCGGCCCAGCGGCCCGGATTAGCGATGGCATAGCGTTGCTGGGCATAGGTGGCGCGGCGGCTATTCTCGAAATAGTCGATGCCCTTGGTCGCCATATAGCCGTCGCGGATGCCTTTGAAATCGACCCAGACATGGCTGTACTGGTGGCCGAAAAGAGGCGCGAACTGCAGATGCGGCTCGCCCCAGCGGGAGCCCCAGCTCGGCTCGAACCGCTCGGTCCAGGCCTGCCATGTACCATCGGGCAGCGGATGGGTGGGGGAGCCCAGCGCCAGCAGATAGAGCAGCATCGACTCGTTATAGGCATTCCAGTCGGCGTTGATGAACCCCGTCTCCGGCAGCCATCCCATTGAGACGAAGGGCATACGCGGCCTGATCCAGGTCCAGTCGACCGCGCCGTAGATCTGGTCGACCAGCGTGCGGATGCGCGCTTCGTCGGGGTGATCGCCGTCGAACCAGCTTTGCGCGAACAACATGCCGCCCAGCAGCAGCGCGGTGTCGATCGTCGACAGCTCGCACTTGGCGAAGCGCAGCCCCTTGGTCACGCCCAGGAAGTGGTAGAAAAAGCCCTTATAGCCGCTGAACCCGGTCTCGCCCGGCCCTTGCGGCGCATTGGCAAAGAACGTCAGCGTGGTCAGCGTACGGGCGCGCGCTTCCTCCCGCGTGATCCAGCCATTGACCACGCCGACCGGATAGGCCGTCAACGCAAAGCCTACCGCCGCGATCGAGGCGAAGGAGGGCGTCGGCCAGCGGTCGGGCGCTAGGCCGGTATCGGCGTCGGTGGTTTCCCAGAAGAAGCGAAAGCTGCGTTCCTGCAAGTCGCGGATCAGGTCGGGTTGCACCTGCGGAATGATGCGCGGAGCGGTCACCCGCCCCTGCGGCCCGGCACAGCCCGTCATCATGGCAGCGAGGCTGAGGCCGCCCAGATTCAGGACGCGGCGGCGGTCGTACATGGTCTCTCCTCGCTTCGTTCTTGCGACCGGGCGGGCGGATTGGGCCCGGTCGTTACGGGGTGCAACCTAGCCGGAACGGCCCCTGCCGGGGAAGAGCAGGAGGGCCGCTGTCCGGCCCCTGGCATCGGCCGCTCTTCCGGCACGAAATACGCCACGATCATAAGAGGTTGTGGGGCTGCTGGTACTCTATCGGCATGCATGCCAAACGCGCCGGAACACAAAAAAATGTAACCGGTTACTGTACCAGTCGGTCAAAAGGCCGAATCGGTCTTGCGACACGACGCGCCCGATTCGAGTACAGCAAGGCATGGCGACGATGAGTGGTGATGAAGGGGGGGGGGAAGGGGCGGCCCGCCTCCGGGCCGCCCGGCATCCTCTCCTGACACGGACCTGGCCCGCACCCCATGTCCTGTCCCGCCCTGTCATCGGCCGGTGATCATGACATAGGGCGCGCTTACCGCGTTCCGCCGGGGTCCCTCAAGCACGGTATCGAGGACGGTGACGCTTGTCCGTTCGCTGTGTCTTTCGAGCAACGGGTATGGCGCTGGTCAGCCGTGGCAAAGCCGGTTTAAGAGGGCGGCATGACTGTGAAAATTGACATGGATGGCCCCGTCGCGGTCCTGACGCTACGGAATCCTCCGAATAATCACCTGGGGGTGGGAACCATTTCCGCCTTGGCGGACGCGTTCGATGCCGTGGATGCCGATCCTGCGGTACGCTCGATCCTGCTTCGGTCGGACGGGCGGGTATTTTGTGCGGGTGCGGATTTGGTCAATGCCAATCCGGTCGCCGATCCGCTGCCGCCCGGCGCGCGCAGCCCCTTCTACATGGCGGCGGCGCGGTTGTTCGGCGTGCAGACCCCGGTCGTCGCGGCGGTACAGGGCGCGGCGGTGGGGGCCTGGCTCTTATACACCTCTGACGCTGCCGACGGACTTACGCGTGGATGTCTTCGTGTTGGCCGGGATCTTCAACAAAAACAGAACGAA
>NZ_LDTE01000210.1 GCF_001476905.1 Sphingomonas sanguinis
GGAAAAGCTGCCCGGCACCGAGGGCGTCGAGTTCGAGACGGCGGGGCGGCCCAAGAGTATCGTCGTCGAACTCGACCGTGCCGCGCTGATCCGCCTGAACCTGGGCGCGCAGGCGGTCAACGACGCGATCCGCGACGCGCTGGCGGGGGCCGAGGTCGGCTTCATCCCGCACGGCCCCGCCCGCCACGCCATCGTAATCCGTATGCCGGACTCGCTGCGCGCCGATCCCGCCGCGATCCTGGCGCTGCCGTTGCGGGTCGGCGAATACGGCATGGTGCCGCTGTCGCGCGTCGCCCGGTTGAAGGAAACCCGCATCGTCGAGCCGATCCTGCACGACGACACCAACCGCCGCGCCGCATTGATGGTCAATCTGTCGACCAGCGATCTGGCGGGCTATGTCCAGCGCGCCCAGGCCGCGATCGACGGGCAGGTCAAGCTGCCGCCGGGCTATCGCATCGAATTCGGCGGGCAATATCACCAGCTGGAGGCCGCACAGAAGCGCCTGTCGATCGTCGTGCCCGCCGCCCTGATCCTGATCTTCGCGCTGG
>NZ_LDTE01000211.1 GCF_001476905.1 Sphingomonas sanguinis
CGGCCGCGTGGTCCAGCGGCGCCAACCGCGACAGGCGGTGGAGGGCTGGCGGAACATCCATCGATGCACGGGAAAGAACGCTCACGGCAGGGTCCCCGCCGCATCCTTCGTAGGCATGATTGTCGATGCCATGCCGACATGGCCAATTGGTCGGGAAAGCGGTGCGTTACGACACACATTCATCGCAGATAATCCTCATCGGGCCGACAACCGATTGTGGTCGAACGGCGAGGGCGATGACGCGAAAGACGTCACCAGAAATTCTATCATTGGAGGTTCGAGCGGGCCGAACCGTCGGTCAGTCCCGGGTTCGCTTGCCGTCACGATGATCGCGAACGGGCCGGGCGTCACTGGGACATGTTCCGTTCCCATAGTCTACGAACAACTGTTGCCGACGCTCCATAATGCACATCAATATCGTCTATTTTTCGGGCCTTATTTGAATAAACAGGGCAGGTTGTTGGATGTCCGGGGTATGGCGCGACACTATTGCTGCTCCATTCAGGCTGGTTTCGGGGTTCGGCAAAACGGCGCCTGGGGAAGCCACCGATGGACACGTCATCGGACATTCCCTTTCGCGATCGAAATCCTATGGTGCGCGCCTTGCTGTTGAAGAGGCTTTTTCCACGATGCGTTTCGCGACCCTGACCCGCCAGCCCGACGACCCCTTGCTGCGGATCATCGGCCAGCATGCCGCCGATCCCCGGCCCGACAAGATCGATCTGGGCGTCGGTGTCTTTCGCGACGAGGCCGGGCACACTCCCGTGATGACTGCGGTCAAGGCGGCGGAGGCCCGTCTGCTCACCGAACAGTCGAGCAAGTCCTATCTCGGTCCCGAAGGCGATATCGGCTTTGTCCGTGCGCTGGCCGGACTGGTCATCGGCGACACGGTAGCCGCCGAGCGCATCGTCGGGCTCCAGACGCCCGGTGGCACCGGCGCGCTCCGGCTGGCGGCGGAAGTGCTGGCGCGTGCGGGCGTGGCGAAAATCTGGATCGGCAGCCCGAGTTGGGCCAACCACGCCCCGCTCTTCCGTCAGGCGGGTGTCGAACCGGCGCTGATCCCCTGTTTCGACCTGAACAGCCAGACCTTCGACCTGAACGGCTTCCTGGCCGGGTTGAACGGCGCGGCGGCTGGCGACGCGGTGCTGCTGCATGGCTG
>NZ_LDTE01000212.1 GCF_001476905.1 Sphingomonas sanguinis
TGGCCTTGTCGACCGCCGGAACCGCCGCAGCCCAGACCGCTAAGTTCGACCGTTTCACCTATCAGGGTCGCTCGATCGAACAGGTGAAGCCGCAGGCGGGTGAGTATCTGAACCCCATTATCGCAGGTTATTATCCCGACCCATCAGTGACGCGAGTGGGCAAGGACTATTATCTCGTCAACTCGTCCTTTGCGCACTTTCCCGGCCTACCGATCTTCCACTCGACCGATCTCGTCCACTGGACCCAGATCGGCAATGCGATCGACCGGCCGGGACAGCTGGACTTCAGCGGCCGTTCGGTGTCCGAGGCGGTGTTCGCGCCCGACATCAGCTATCACGACGGCACCTTCTACATCGTCAACACCTGCGTCCAGTGCCGGGGCAATTTCGTCATCACCGCCAAGGACCCGGCGGGCCCCTGGTCCGACCCGATCTGGCTGCCGTTCGAGGGGATCGACCCGTCCATTTATTGGGAGGGCGACCGCGCCTATATCGTCAACAACCGCGCGCCCAATGAGACGCCGCGCTATGACGGTCACCGCGCCATCTGGGTGCAGGAATATGACTGGCGCGCGGGGAAGATGGTCGGCGAGAGCACGCAGCTGGTCAATGGCGGCGTCGACCTGTCGAAGAAGCCCGTATGGATCGAGGGGCCACATATC
>NZ_LDTE01000213.1 GCF_001476905.1 Sphingomonas sanguinis
ACCGCGTCCTGCGGCTGATCCTCGTCATCCTGATGCGCAAAATACAGGTCGATCCGATCGGTGCCGAGCCGTTTCAGCGAGGCTTCGGCCGCCGCCGCGATCCGGCTCGGCGCCAGCTTCTCGCCGCCTTCGCCGGGTAGCATCCCGACCTTGGTCGCGATCAGCACCCGGTCGCGCTTGCCACTGGCCTTCAGCCATTCGCCGATCATCGTCTCGGACTCGCCGCCCCGATGCCCGTCGACCCAGGCGGAATAGACGTCCGCCGTATCGATCATCGTGCCGCCCTGGTCGACAAAGGCGTCGAGCACCGCAAAGCTCGCCGCGCGGTCGGCGGTCCAGCCAAAGACATTGCCGCCCAGCACCAGCGGCGCGATCATCAGGTCGGTCGAGCCCAGGCGGCGAAGCGGCAGGTCGGTCATGGCGGGATCAGCTTTCGTTGTCGGTGGGATTTCCCTCCTCAACGTCCGAAGGGGCCATCGCGTTCAGATCGACCGCATTGGCGTCGAGCATGGCGGCGGCTTCGTTGAGCTGGCGATTTTCCTCCGCGCTCAGCCCCTGGGGCTGGTCATGCGAGGAGCAGGCGGCGAGCGGCAGGAGCGCGACGGCAAGGGCAAGGCGTTTCATCGCGCCATCATGGCAAAAGCCCGGATGAAAGGAAAAGGGGAACCGGCATGGCGGGCGGATGCGTTGAGGCGGCTCTTGTTCCCTATCCGTGAGGTCGACGTCATGCTCGCATCGTTCAAAATGGGTCTGGTCGGTGGGCAGCGCGCGATGACGCCATTGGCCGCCGTGTCGATCGCCGCCGCGCGGGGGCAATTACC
>NZ_LDTE01000214.1 GCF_001476905.1 Sphingomonas sanguinis
CCCAGTCCAGCCGCTCGGTCGGCGCGAGGGTCAGGCCCGTCATGGCCAGCAGGGTCAGCGCGTGCGCCACCATCGCGATGCGGCGCGAGGACCAGTGCCGCGCGATGGCCATCCAGCCGGGCAGCGCCAGCGACTGGGCGAGCGTCACGGTCAACAGCGCAGGGCCCGCCCAACCCGGATCGCCCCGCACCGCCGCACCGTAAAAAGGCAGGGCACGCTGGAACAGCGGCACGAACCCCGCTTGCGCGGCGATGACCAGCAACAGGCGGGAAAAATCGGGGTTGCGCGCATAATCGCGCAGCGGCTTCGGCGTGCCGGTTCGGCCTGCGGCGCGCGACGGCGGAGCCAAATGGCGCGTGGCCCAAAGCGCGACGAACAGGGTCCCCATATACAGCGCGCCGCCGCCCATGGCGGCCGTCGCCAGCGACTGGCGCTGCGCCTGCGGATCGGCGAGCGATAGGCTGGTGCCAGAGGCGAGCGCCAGCAGCGCGACACCCGACGCACTGAACAGCAGCCGCAGACCCGAGACGCGCGCCGCATCGCCCGGTCGCTGCGCCACCCGGATCAGCAGCGTGTTGTGACCGACATCACACAGCGAATAGCCGATCCGGCACGCGACGATCGCCGCCG
>NZ_LDTE01000215.1 GCF_001476905.1 Sphingomonas sanguinis
GGCGATCAGCGACGGCGAGGTCCGCCTGTCCGACGACCGCCGCCTGACCGCCGACCAAATCGTCGTGACGGCGGGCGTGGCAAGCGCCGCGCTGCTCCGCCCCTTCGGCCTGAAGGCCCCGATCATCGCCGAGCGCGGCTATCACCTCCAGACCGGCCCCGACGTCGACTGGCCCGCCGACCTGCCCCCGGTGGTGTTCGAGGATCGCTCGATGATCGTCACCCGCTTTGCCGGGGGCCTGCGCGCCGCCAGCATCGTCGAGTTCGCCCGCGCCGAAGCCAAGCCCGATCCGGCGAAGTGGAACCGCCTGCGCCACCACATCGCCGCGCTCGGCCTGCCGATCGGCGAGGACGCCAAACCCTGGATGGGCGCACGGCCGACCCTGCCGGATTACCTGCCCGCGATCGGGCGGGTGCCGGGGACGCGCGGGGTGTCCTATGCGTTCGGGCACAACCATCTGGGCCTGACGCTCGCGCCGATTACGGGGGAGTTGGTAGCGGCGATGCTGGACGCGAAAGCGTCTCCCGTAGCGCTGGCTGC
>NZ_LDTE01000216.1 GCF_001476905.1 Sphingomonas sanguinis
CATGCCGAGACGCTGCACGGGGCCGATTGCGCCCGGTCGACGAACAACCTGCGCCTGGGTTCGACCGACCTGACGTATCAACGGCACATGCCGGGGCAGCCGATCGAAGGTAGCGCACCGGATGGCAATCGACGGACTTCGCGTACCACCGAAGCGGCGGCACGGGACGAAGCACCGGTCGAAGCGCCGACCGGGTGCGGCGGCAAGGTCGGCGTCTGGGCGGGTGGTACCATCGACATCGGTACGCGCGATGCGATCACCGGCCGTTCGAAGGTAAGTGCCACGACCTCGGGCGTCAGTGCCGGTGTCGACCTGCACGTCGCCAAGGGTGTGACCCTTGGTGTCGGCGGGGGACTTGGTCACGACCGCAGCACGATCGCGGGCGGGGCCGGTCAGGTGAACAGCGACAGCCAGGTGCTGGCCGTCTATGGCAGCGTGGCCCCGGTCCAGGGACTGTTCGTCGACGGCATGCTCGCACGCGGTTGGCTGGACTATTCGCTGCGTCGCCTCGATGCGGGAGCCGGAGCGCTGGCCACCGCCGACCGGACTGGGACGTTCACCACCGGCGCCTTGTCGTCGGGGATCGATCG
>NZ_LDTE01000217.1 GCF_001476905.1 Sphingomonas sanguinis
CCCTACTGCTCGCCAGCGCACTCGGCCTTGGCCTGAGTACGCCCCTCGCCCAGGCCGAGGACGCCGCCCTCGCCGCCCGCCTCGATCCGATCCTGGCACAGGCCATCGCCCAGCAGCGCATTGTCGGCACCGTGGTCATGGTCGCCCATCAGGGCCGGGTGGTGTACCGGCGCGCCGCCGGTTTTGCCGACCGCGAAGCCCAGCGGCCGATGCAGGAGGACCAGCTGTTTCGCTTCGCCTCCCTGACCAAGCCCCTGGTGGCCGTGACGGCCTTGCGCCTGGCGGACCAGGGACGCCTGGACCTACAGGCCCCGGTCAGTCACTACCTGCCCTACTTCACCCCGCGTCTGGCCGATGGTACCCCGGCCACGCCGACCCTGGCGCAGCTGCTCAGCCACACCGCCGGCCTGCACTATGGCTTCGGCGAAGATCAGGACGGCCCCTATCACCGCGCCGGCGTGTCCGACGGCCTGGATGGTGCATCCCTGACCCTGGAAGAAAACCTGCGGCGCCTCGCGGGGGTGCCGCTGGACTTCCAGCCGGGCACCCAGTGGCGCTACTCCCTCGGGCTGGACGTGATGGGCGGCGTGCTGGCGGCCGCGACCGGGCAGCCCTTGCCCGAGGTCGTCCGGCAGGAGGTGGCCGCACCGCTGGGCCTGCATGAGCTGAGCTTCCACGTCAGCGATGCCGGGCGCCTGGCCACGGCCTAT
>NZ_LDTE01000218.1 GCF_001476905.1 Sphingomonas sanguinis
GGCTGACGGACGAGCAGATGGAACGGCTTCGGCCTTTCTTTCCCAAGAGCCACGGTAAGCCGCGCGTGGACGATCGTCGGGTGCTGAGCGGTATCGTGTTCGTCAATCGAAACGGGCTGCGCTGGCGAGATGCACCCAAGGACTACGGCCCGCACAAGACGTTGTATAACCGTTGGAAGCGCTGGGGCGAGGCAGGCGTGTTCACGCGGATGATGGAGGGCTTGGCTGCGGCGGACTCCGAGCCGAAGACGGTCATGATCGACGCGACTCACCTGAAGGTGCACCGCACGGCATCGAGCCTGCGGGTTAAAAAGGGGATCTCGGCCGCCTGATCGGGCGTACCAAGGGCGGCATGAACACCAAGCTCCATGCGGTCGCCGACGCGAACGGGTGCCCGTTGAGCTTTTTCATGACAGCAGGCTAGGTCAGCGACTACACTGGCGCGGCAGCGCTGCTCGATGATCTGCCAAAAGCACAGTGGCTGCTTGGTGACCGCGGTTATGATGCAGACTGGTTCAGGGA
>NZ_LDTE01000219.1 GCF_001476905.1 Sphingomonas sanguinis
TCGGGGCCGATCAGCGCGGGGCTGGGCACAGGCGGCACCAGCGCCGGTTCGTGCGGATAGCTGCGCCCCGTCGCGCGGTGAAAGGCCATGCCGATCGCGACCAGCGCGATCGAGTTGATCGCCACCGGCGCGAAGGCGAAGGCGAAACCCGCCGCATGGATGCCCTGGCTGCCGATCACGGCGGTCAGCGCCGCCGCCCCGCCCGGCGGATGCAGGCAGCGCGCCAGCGACATGACCAGGATCGCACCCCCCACCGCGCATCCCGCCGCCAGCGGCAGCGAGGGGATCGCCTGAAACGCCGCCACCCCGACCAGCGT
Organism: Sphingomonas sanguinis; assembly: GCF_001476905.1. Lineage (GTDB taxonomy): Bacteria > Pseudomonadota > Alphaproteobacteria > Sphingomonadales > Sphingomonadaceae > Sphingomonas > Sphingomonas sanguinis_B. The sequence goes on from NZ_LDTE01000219.1 coordinate 318, forward strand.
CGACAGGACATTACCCCCGACCACCGACCAGGGCCGGGCCAGCGGACTGGCGGGCACCGCGAAGACCAGCACTGCCGACGCGCCCAGCGGCGCGACGATGATCGGCAGGTCGGGGCCGAGCGGCGGCAACCCGCCACAGACGATGATGGTCAAGGCGATACCGATCACCGCCCCGACACAGGCGATCAGGCGGCCCGGCAGCGTGGCTCCGGCGAGCAGGGGTTTGAAGAAGGACATGGCCGCCTTTGAGGTTAGGGACTTTAAAAGCCCCTCCTCCCGGCAGG